>JAJYFU010000016.1 GCA_021790795.1 Pseudomonadota bacterium | reverse complement strand
CGTTCCCGCCGCTCGCCATCGAGTTGATCGCCTGCGCCGAGCGCTGGCGGGTGCATCTGGCCGGAGGCGGCGGCCCGGTGCGCGTGCACGCCGCGGGCGAGCTGCTCACCGTGAGCGGTGATGCGGGGAATCGTGGCGCGGTTCGCCTGGCGCTGCGCCGCTGGCTGCAGGAGCGGGCGAAGGCGGTGCTCGGACCGGCGCTCGATGCGTGCGCCCGCGAGCTTGGCTTTCGCTACGAGCGCATGGTTATCCGCTGCCAGCGGACACGCTGGGGAAGCTGCTCGGCGCGCGGCACCATCAGCCTCAACGGCTGCCTGTTGTTTCTGCCACCGAATGTGGTGCGCTATCTGATGATCCACGAGCTCTCGCACACCCGGCACATGAACCACTCGGAGCGATTCTGGCAGTGCGTGGCGCGCTATTGCCCCGAGTACCGCCGGCTCGACCGGGCGCTGCTGCAGGGCTGGCGGCACGTGCCGGCCTGGGTGTTCGGCGAAGGCGCGGCGTGAGCGGAAGCGGCAGGAGCGGGCGAGTCGACCTGAAGGGCGAGGCGATCCATTGGGATCTGGGCGCCGGGCTCTCGTACGGCCGGTATCTGCAGCTCGACAAGCTGCTCAACGCGCAAAAGCCGCTGTCGCGCGAGCGCGATGAGATGATGTTCATCATCGTGCATCAGACTTCCGAGCTGTGGATGCGACTGATGCTCGATGAGCTCGCCGGCGTCCTGGAGTGCGTGCGACGTGACGAGCTCGGTCCCGCATTCAAGGGCCTGATGCGCATCTCGCGCGTGCAATCGCAGCTGCTGTCGGGCTGGGAGGTGCTCGCCAGCCTGACGCCGGCGGACTATTCGGCGTTTCGCAACGCGCTCGGGCGCGCCTCGGGGTTCCAGTCTCATCAGTACCGGCTGCTCGAGTTCCAGCTGGGCAACAAGAACGCCGAGATGATCGCGGTGCACCGGCGCGATCGAGCGGTGTATGCGCGGCTCGAGCGGGCATTGCGCGCGCCCTCGCTGTACGACGAGGCGCTGAGGCTTCTCGGCCGGCGCGGTTACGGCGTCCCGGACAGCTGTCTCACCCGCGAATTCAGCGAGCCGTACCACCCGAGCAAGCAGGTCGCCGGCGCCTGGCTTGCCGTCTATCACAATGCCGAGAAGGACTGGGACCTGTACGAGCTCGCCGAGCATCTGATCGATCTCGACTACAAGTTCCAGCTGTGGCGCTTCCATCACCTCAAAACCGTCGAGCGCATCATCGGCCACAAGCCCGGGACCGGCGGCACCGGCGGGGTGTCCTACCTCGCCAAGGCGCTGCAGCTGAAGTTCTTTCCGGAGCTGTGGCAGGTGCGCACGGCGATGTGAGCGGATCTCAGCGCCAGCGCTCGCAGGTCAGGCCCGTGCGGCGCGCGATGCGGCGGGCGCCTCTGGTGCCGTTGACCAGTACGCCGTGCTCGACGAGGGCGAGATGCGCGATGTCCGTGATCGAGTTGCCGTACGCGCTTGCGGTTCCCGGAACCCGCTCGCGTATTTGGCGCAGGTGGCGCACCTTTTCCGCGCCGCGGCAGTTCGCCGTGCTCAGGCGCCCATCGAGCCGATCGCCGTCCCAACGCACTTCCGTGCAGATGATCTCCTGAAAGCCGAGGGCGCGGCCGATTGCGGGCACGTACAGATCGGGGCTCGCGCTCATCAACACCAAGTGATCGCCCGCGCGGGCGTGTGCCTGGAGGGCTGCGCGGGCAGAGGCGAAAGTCTCATGCGCGGCCCAATGCGTGGCGAAGCGCTCCGACCAGCGGGCGAGATCGGCGCGGGCAATGCCCCCGAGCGTGGCGCGCATCAGCGCGCCCTTCAGCGCGCCACGTCCGCACAGGCCGAGGCCGAAACCCACCGCGGCGGGCAGGGCCGCGGGCAGGCGCAGCAGACGCCATGGGCGGCGCACCAGCATGCCGAGCAGGTACGGCCCGAAAGTGTTGTGCCGGGTGAGCGTTCCGTCGAGATCGAAGACCGCAAGGCCCATGCGCAGCGCTTCCCAAGAGTGAGGCGCGGCCTCGAGGCCTCGGCCTGGACCGGGGCCTGAGGAGGTCCGCGCGGCCGATCAGGCGCGGCCCGGGGCGGCGAGCTGGCGCAGCACGTACTGCAGAATGCCTCCGTGGCGGTAGTACTCGCGCTCCTTCGGGGTGTCGATGCGCACGCGCGCCTTGAACGTGAGCGTATTGCCGCCGTCCGCCGGGCCCGCCTTGACGGTGACTTCGCCACCGCCTGCCGCCAGGCCGGTGATCTCGAACACCTCCTTGCCGGTGAGACCGAGGGACTTGGCGCTCTCGCCGGGCATGAACTGCAGCGGCGCGACGCCCATGCCGATCAGGTTCGAGCGATGGATGCGCTCGAAGCTCTCGGCGAGCACCGCGCGCACGCCGAGCAGCATCACGCCCTTGGCCGCCCAATCACGCGAGGAGCCGGTGCCGTACTCCTTGCCGGCGAGCACGATCAGCGGCGTGCCGTCGGTCTTGTAGCGCATGGCGGTGTCGTAGATCGAAGCCTGCTCGCCGCTCGGCAGATGCACGGTCACGCCGCCCTCGACGCCCGGTACCAGCTGATTGCGCAGGCGAATGTTGGCGAACGTGCCGCGCACCATCACCTCGTGATTGCCGCGGCGGGCGCCGTAGGAGTTGAAGTCCTTCGGCTGCACGCCCTGTTGTTCCAGGTAGCGGGCCGCGGCACTATTGCGGGCGATGCTGCCGGCTGGAGAGATGTGATCGGTGGTGACCGAGTCGCCGAGCACCGCCAGTGCGCGCGCGCCGCGGATGTCCTCGACCGGCGGGGGAGTGTGCCCCATGCCGGCGAAATACGGCGGGTTCTTGACGTAGGTGGACTTCTCGTCCCAGGCATAGAGCTTGCCGGCGGGAATCTTGATCGCGCGCCAATGCTCATCTCCTTGAAACACGCTGGCATAGCTGCTCTGGAACATCTTCGAGTCGATCGCCTGGGCGAGCGCCTGCTGCACCTCCTGATCGCTCGGCCAAATGTCCGCGAGGTAGACCGGCTTGCCATCGGCGCCGGCGCCGAGCGCCTCGCGGGTCAGGTCGATGTCGAGCGTGCCCGCCAGCGCGTACGCGACCACCAGCGGCGGGGAGGCGAGGAAGTTCATGCGCACTTCCGGGTGTACGCGTCCCTCGAAGTTGCGATTGCCCGAGAGGACCGAGCAGGCGGTGATGTCGCCGGCCTTCACGGCGGCCGAGATCTCGTTCTTGAGCGGCCCGGAGTTGCCGATACACGTGGTGCACCCGTAGCCGACCAGCTCGAAGCCCACCGCGGCGAGCTCCGACAGCAGCCCCGCTTTACGATAATAGTCCGTGACCACGCGCGAGCCGGGCGCGAGGCTCGTTTTCACCCATGGCTTGGCCGTGAGGCCGCGCCGGTGCGCGTTGCGGGCCAGGAGCCCCGCCCCGAGCATCACCGAGGGGTTGGATGTGTTGGTGCAGCTGGTGATGGCGGCGATGAGCACTGCGCCGTCCTTGAGCTCGAAGCGCTGGCCGTCGAGGTTCACCTCGGCCCGGCCCTGGGCCTGCGTGGCGCGCGCGGCACGCTCCTGCGCCGTCTTCTCGGCGTTCTGCTCATACACACGCTTGGCCGACTTCAGCGACACGCGGTCCTGGGGGCGGCGCGGACCGGCGAGGCTCGGCTCGACCGCGCCGAGATCGAGCTCGAGCACGTCGGTGTAGGCGGCCGGCGGCGCGCCGTTCTTGCGCCACAGACCCTGGTGCCGGGCGTAAGCGCTGACCAGATCGATGCGCTCGCGCGGGCGGCCCGAGAGCTCGAGGTAGCGGACCGTCTCCTCGTCGATGGGAAAGATGCCGCACGTGCTGCCGTACTCGGGCGCCATATTGGCGATCGTGGCCCGGTCGGCCAACGGCAGATGTGCCAGCCCGTCGCCGAAGTACTCGACGAACTTGTCGACGACGCCACGCTTGCGCAGCATCTCGGTGAGCGTCAGCACCAGATCGGTGGCCGTGGAGCCCGGGGAAAGCCGCCCGGTCAACCGCACGCCGATCACCTGGGGGATCAACATCGTGACCGGCTGACCGAGCATCGCCGCCTCGGCTTCGATGCCGCCGACGCCCCAGCCGAGAACGCCGAGACCATTGATCATGGTGGTGTGCGAATCAGTGCCGACCAGGGTGTCCGGATAAGCGCTGGATACGCCGTCGCGCTCGGCGTCGAAGACGACGCGTCCGAGGTACTCCAGGTTCACCTGGTGCACGATGCCCGTGCTCGGCGGCACCACCGCGAAATTGCGCAACGCCGACTGCCCCCACCGCAGGAAGGCGTAGCGCTCGCCGTTGCGCTCGAACTCGATGCGCGTGTTGGCCGCGAGCGCGCCCGGGCTGCCGTATTGATCGACCTGCACGGAGTGGTCGATGACGAGTTCGACCGGCGCCAGCGGATTGACCTTCTCGGCATCCCCGCCGAGCCGCACGATCGCTTCGCGCATGGCCGCCAGATCGACCACGCAGGGGACGCCCGTGAAGTCCTGCAGGATCACGCGCGAGGGTGTGAAGGCGATCTCGTGGGACGGTGTCGCGGAGGGGTCCCACTCCAGCAGCGCCTCGACGTCGGCCCGGGTGACGTTTACGCCGTCTTCGCAGCGCAGCAGGTTCTCGAGCAGGATCTTCAGGCTGTAGGGCAACCGGTCCACCTTGGCGGGCGGCAAGGCCGCGAGACTGTGGATCTGGTAGGAACGGGAGCCGACCTGCAGCCGGGTGCGCGCGTTGAAGCTGTTCGTCATGAGCGGGACTCTCCTCATAAAACGCGGCGCGGATTATATCGGGTCGCTCGAGCTCGCGCGCGCCGTGGCGCCCGAGGGAGCGCTCAGGCTCGGCCGTCGGTGGTCGGCTCGAGCGCCTCGATCACCGCTCCGCCGAGGCACAGCTCATCGCGGTACAGCACCGCGTATTGCCCGGGCGTCACAGCGCGCTGCGCCTGTTCGAACACGATGCGCAAGCGCCCGTCGGGCAGCGGCTCGAGCCGCGCCGGCTGGTCGGACTGGCGATAGCGGACCTTGACCGCGCAGCGCTCGAGCGCGCGCCGCGGCGGTGCCAGCCAGTGCGGCACGCCGGTGATGAGCGCCGCGCTGTACAGCAACGGGTGGTCGCGTCCCTGCACGACGATCAATGCGTTGCGCCCGGTGTCCTTGGCGGCGACGTACCAGGGCAGCTCGCGGCTGCCCGCGCGCCCGCCGATGTTCAGTCCGGCGCGCTGGCCCAGGGTGTGGAACGGCAGCCCGCGGTGCGTGCCCAGCCGCTCGCCGCCGCTCGACTCGATCGGGCCGGGGCGCTCGGGTAGGAAATGCGCGAGAAACGCGCGGAACGGGCGCTCGCCGATGAAACAGATGCCCGTGCTGTCGGGCTTGTCGAACACCGGCAGACCGGCGGCGCGCGCCTCGGCGCGCACCGCGGATTTCTCCAGCTCACCGATCGGCATCAGGGTGCGCGACAGCTCGGCGCGCCCGACGGCATGCAGGAAGTAGCTCTGGTCCTTCGTCGCGTCACAGCCCTTGCGCAGCTGCGGACCGTCCGGCCCCGGTACCACCCGCGCATAGTGGCCGGTGGCGAACGCGTCCGCGCCGAGCCGCTCGGCATAGCGCAGCGCGACACCGAATTTGATCTCGCGATTGCACAGCACGTCAGGGTTTGGGGTGCGACCGGCGCGGTGCTCGCTGAGGAAATGCTCGAACACGCGCTGGCGGTATTCGGCCGCAAAGCTCACGCGGTGCAGCGGGATGGCGAGCTCGCGCGCCACGGCGCGCGCATCCTGGAAGTCTTGCGCCGCCGTGCAGTAGCCGTCCTCGTCTTCCTCCCAGTTGCTCATGAACAGGCCGTGCACTTCCCATCCCTGTGCCTTGAGGCGCAGCGCGGCGACCGCGGAATCGACGCCGCCGGAGAGGCCTACGACGACGCGGCGCATAGCTCGTGGGTCGGCACGGCGAGCGCCGCCTCCAGCTCGAAGTGCCCGATCGGTTCAAGTCCGGCGGTTGCGCCGCGCAAGTAGTCCTCGACGCAGCGCAGCACCAGGGGACTGCGCAGCCGCTCGCCGCCGGCGCGGATCTCGTCGCGCGTCAACCAACAGGTCGAGATGATGCCGGTGTCGAGCGGCTGCTCGGGGCGGTGGTCGTGCACGGCGCCGGTGAAGGCAAAGCGCTTATAGAGCCGACCGGTCAGCGGCTGGCGCCACAGATAGACGCCGAGCAACCTTTCCGGCGTGAAAGCCCACGCGCTCTCTTCGCGGACCTCGCGCACCACCGCCTCGAGCAGGGTCTCGCCGCGCTCGAGATGGCCGGCCGGCTGATTCAGCAGCAGCCGGCCGTCGATGCGCTCCTCGACGAGCAGGAACCGGCCGCGACGCTCGGCGAGCGCGGCGACGGTGACTTCCGGATTGCAATCGCACATGACGGCGGAATTATAGCCGCCGGGGCGGGAGTCGGTCCCGGCGCCTGCGCCGCCGGTGCGGGGGGTCGACCCGCGGCCCGCTCAGGCGCGTCGCGCGAGCCGCAGGCTCTCCGGGGTCACGCATTTGTCCCAGAGCTGCTCGAACTCGTGCAGGTAGAGCCGGGCCACCGGCGGATTATCGAGGTCGGCGATACCGTCCCAGCCGTCGGCTCGCAGCCGATACAGGATCGCGCGCTCATCGGCGATCACATAGGCGCAATGCGGGGCATCGCTGCGCGGCGGCAGATTGCGCACATCGATGCAGCTCGAGAGCCGTCGCGCCATCGCGACGAAGCGGTGTCCGTCCGCACTGAGACGGCCGGGCTCGGCGAGCAGCACGCGCACCTTGGCGAACGTGCGGGTCAGCACCAGGCGTTTGACGACTTCGAGAAACGCGCTCTGATCGTACAACTCGGGCTCGAGGCTGGGGGTGTAGATCGACAGCAGCCGCTCGGCGCGCGCGGCGACTTGATTGACCGCCAGGCGCGCTTCCCCCAGGGTGGCGAGCACGGTGAGCGCGTGGAAGCCGCCGGTGTCGTCGTCGCAGTCGGCTTCCGGCACGTAGCGCGCATGCGCGAGCGCCACCAGGACATTGTGCCGTTCAAGTTCCCCGCCGTGAGACACCACTCGCGCCCGCTGTTGAAGTCCGCTGTGCGGACACCGTGCGCCATACTAATTTAGGAGGACCCGCCCCGTTGCCGAGCCGGTCACAGAATCCCCGGGCGGAACGGCGCCTGCGCGGCGCGATTTGTCATATTTCCCGGGCGAGCTCCGCGGCCCAACCGATGTAGTCGGCCGGTGTGAGCGCGCGCAAGCGATGCTTCTCCTGTGCCGGCAGGGGTAAAGCCTCGATGAATTCCGCGAGTGAGCGCGCATCGATCGCTCGACCGCGTGTGAAAGTCTTCAGTCTCTCGTAGCCGTCGGGGATGCCGGCCGCACGGAGCACGGTCTGCACCGCCTCGCCGAGCACCTCCCAAGCGCTGTCGAGATCGGCTCGCATCCGGCTCGCGTCCGGCTCGACCTTGCCCAGACCGCGAGCGAGCGCACGCCAGGCAATGAGAGTGTGCCCGAGCGCCACGCCGAGATTGCGCAGCACGGTCGAGTCGGTCAGATCGCGCTGCCAGCGCGACACCGGCAGCTTCTCGGCGAAGTGTTTCAGCAGCGCGTTCGCGATCCCGAGGTTGCCCTCGCAATTCTCGAAGTCGATCGGATTGACCTTGTGCGGCATGGTCGAGGAGCCCACCTCGGCGGCGGCGGCGCGCTGCCGCAGATAGCCGAGAGAGATATAACCCCAGAAATCCCGGCTCAGATCGAGCAGCACGACGTTCATGCCGGCGACGGCGTCGCAATATTCCCCGATCCAGTCGTGCGGCTCGATCTGGGTGGTGTAGGCATTGGCGAGCAGACCGAGCGAGCCGACGAACGCGGCGCTCACGGCCCGCCAATCCACCTCGGGCAGCGCGGCGCGATGCGCGTTGAAATTGCCCACCGCGCCGTTCCATTTGCCGAGCACTTCCACCGCAGACCACCGCCGCTCGGCGCGCCGCAGCCTGCCCACGAAGTTGGCGACCTCCTTGCCGAGGGTGGTCGGGCTGGCCGGCTGGCCATGCGTGCGCGCCAGCATGGCGTGTCCGGCGGCGCGGTGGGCGAGGGCGGTGAGTTCCTCGCTCAACCCGGCGAGGGTGCCGCGCAGCCGCTGGCGCGCCTCCAGCAGCAGCCGCGCGTAGCTTACGTTGTTGATGTCCTCGGACGTGCAGCCGAAGTGTACGAGTTCGAGGTTGGCGGGATCGGCGCCGGCGGCGGCCAATTCGCCGCGAACGTAGTATTCGACGGCCTTGACGTCGTGATTGATGCGCGCCTCGATGGCTTTGACGGCCGGCGCGCACGAGTCGGCCGGCGCCTCGCGCAGCCGCCGAGCGCGCTCGCGCACCGCGGCGGTGATTCGCGCGCCGGGCAACTGCGGCACCGCGGAGGCGAGGTACTCGAACCACGCGGCTTCGACCCGGATCCGCTCGCGGATCAGGCCGGCCTCCGAAAGCAGCTCGCGCAGCGGCTCGGTGGCGGCGCGGTAACGCCCGTCGACCGGGGAGAGGGCGAGTACGGCGGGAAGATCGTTCTGGAGTGGGTCGTGCATGCGCTGTGCGGAAAGGCCAGGACTGAAATCGATTATGATATCCCATACCGTGACGCGTCCGCAGGCGGCCCCGGCGGCACGGTCGAGCTTACCGCGGGCCACGGAGCCATTTGTATGACGCAATCCTTTCGAACCGAGCGCGACAGCATGGGCGAGCTCCAGGTGCCGAGCGAAGCGCTCTGGGGCGCGCAGACGCAGCGGGCGCTCGAGAACTTTCCGGTCAGCGGCCGGCCCATGCCGCGCGCGTTCATCGGAGCGCTCGGCCTGGTGAAGCAGGCCGCGGCCCGCGCCAACGCCCGGCTGGGCCTGCTCGAGTCCACCCTTGCGGCGGCCATCGAGGCGGCGGCGGCGGAGGTGGCCGAAGGGCGCCACGACGCGCACTTCCCGCTCGATGTGTTTCAAACCGGGTCGGGTACCAGCACCAACATGAATGCCAACGAGGTGATCGCCACGCTCGCGGCGCGCCGCCTCGGCAACCCGGTGCATCCGAACGATCACGTCAACATGGGGCAGAGCAGCAACGACGTGATCCCGACCACGATCCACGTGAGCGCGACGCTCGCCGTGCGGCGCGATCTGGCGCCGGCGCTCGAGCAGCTGTGCGGGACGATCGCCGCCAAGGAGCGCGAGTTGGGCGCTCAGGTCAAGACCGGCCGCACCCATCTGATGGATGCGATGCCGGTGACGTTCGCGCAGGAGCTCTCCGGCTGGCGCGCGCAGATCGAGAGCGGACTGGAGCGCCTCGCCGCCACCGCTCCGCGCCTGCAGCGGCTCGCGCAGGGTGGCACGGCCGTCGGCACCGGCATCAACGCGCACCCGCGGTTCGCCGCGGGTTTTTGCGCCGCGCTCGCGGAACTCACGGGGTGTCCGTTCGAGCCGGCGCGCAATTACTTCGAGGCGCTCTCGAGCCAGGACACGGCCGTGGAGCTCTCCGGCCAGCTGAAGGTCATCGCCGTCAGCCTGATGAAGATCGCCAACGACCTGCGCTGGATGAACAGCGGCCCGCTTGCCGGTCTTGGCGAGATCGCGCTGCCGGCGCTGCAGCCCGGCAGCAGTATCATGCCCGGCAAGGTCAATCCGGTGATCCCGGAGGCGACCGCCATGGTGTGTGCGCAGGTGATCGGCCAGGATGCAACCATTACCGTCGCCGGGCAGTCCGGGAATTTTCAGCTCAACGTCATGCTGCCGGTGATCGCCTACAACCTGCTCGAGAGCGCGCGGCTGCTCGCCAACGTCGCGCGCCTGCTCGCGGAGCGGACCATCGCGGGCTTCAAGGTCAATCCGGCGCGTCTCGCCGAAGCGCTCGAGCGCAACCCGATTCTGGTGACGGCTTTGAATCCAGTCATCGGCTACGAGAAGGGCGCGGCGATTGCCAAGAAAGCGTATGCCGAAGGACGGCCGATCCGCGAGGTGGCCGCGAAAATGACCGATCTGCCGCGCGAGCAGCTCGATCGCCTGCTGGATCCGCAGGCGCTCACGCGTGGCGGAATCACGGGTGGCGCCGGCGGCGGTGGTTGAGAACCCCGCCACGGGGCCGGCGGCTCGGGACGGTGAGCTGACGCTCGCGCGGATCGAGGCGCGGCTCGCCGGGAGCCGGCCGCGGCACGCCCGCGACCAGTGGTGGGTTCCGGGCCAGACCTTCGAGCGTAGTCGTGAGCTTTGCCGGTACTTTCCGGACGATCCGACCCCGGCGGCCGTGTTGGTGCCCCTGGTCGATCATCCGGGTGCGCCGACTGTGCTGCTGACGGTGCGCGGGCAGGATCTGCGCCATCACGCCGGCCAGGTCAGCTTTCCGGGCGGATCGATCGAGGCCGCAGATCCCGATCCGGCGGCCGCTGCGCTGCGCGAAGCGCGCGAGGAGATCGGGCTCGATCCGCAGTTCGTGACCGTCATCGGCTACTTGCCCGATCATGTGGTTATCAGCGGCTTTCGCGTCACCCCCGTGGTTGCGCGAGTCCGTCCCGGCTTCATGCTCGAGATGGATCGACAGGAGGTACAGGCCGTGTTCGAGGCGCCGCTCTCCCATGTATTCGATGCGCGCCACCACCGGCCCCGCCGTCACCGGTTCCGCGGCACCGACGTGGAAGTCGAGCTCGTCGACATCCCGTACGGCGAGCACAATATCTGGGGCGCCACCGCCGGCATGCTGCTGACCCTGGAGCGCATCTGCCGCGGCGAGGGCGGGCATGAGCGGGGCTGATCCGGCCGAGGCGCTCACGGCGCTGCTGGAGTTGATGGCGCGGTTGCGCGACCCGGAGCAGGGCTGTCCCTGGGATCGTGCCCAGAATTTCGAAACCATCGCTCCCTACACGATCGAAGAAGCGTACGAGGTGCGCGATGCGATCGAGCGGGCGGATGCCGGCCAGCTGCGCGATGAGCTCGGCGATCTGCTCTTCCAAGTGGTCTTCCATGCGCGCCTGGCCGAGGAGCGCGGCTGGTTCGACTTCGCCGCCGTCGCCGGGAGCATTCGCGCGAAGCTCGTGCGCCGCCACCCCCACGTCTTCGGCGGCGCCCCATTGCGAGGGGACGCGGCGGAGCAGTCCCGGCAATGGGAGGAGCACAAGGCGCGCGAGCGTGCGCAATCCGCGCCGGACACGGGTGCGCTGGCGGACGTGCCCCGGAGTTTGCCGGCGCTGATGCGGGCGGCCAAGCTGGGCCGGCGGGCCGCGCGGGTGGGATTCGATTGGGAACGGGCGGATCAGGTGCGCGAGAAGGTGCGCGAGGAGCTGCAGGAACTCGACGAGGCGATCGCGGCGGCGCGCGGCGCGCCCGACCCGCACATCGCCGAGGAGCTTGGTGATGTGCTGTTCGCGCTGACCAACTGGAGCGTGCACCTGGCGATCGATCCGGAGGAGGCCCTGCGCGCGGCGAATGCAAAGTTCGAGCGGCGCTTCCGCTGCATGGAGCGCCTGGCGGCCGAGCGGGGCGCATCGCTCACGGCGCTGACGGCCGCTGAGTGGGATACGTTGTGGCGCGAGGCGAAACGGCGCGCCTGAGCGCCGCGCTGGCAGACCCGGCGGGTATTCAGCGAGGATTCACGGATGGTAGGCTACGGTTGCGAGCCTCGTGGAGCGCGTCTGGGCGGCCTTATCGGCCGATCGGTAGACCTTAGGAAGTGCGAATACGATTGAAATGGGCAGGCGCCGGGGCTGTGGTGGTGCTGATCGGCGCAGCCGTGTGGGCGGCCTCGCCACCGGCATCGCCCCCGCCTACGGCTGCTGTGAGCCAGAAGGCCGCGCCGCGCCAGCTGACGATGGATCAGGCTGTCCGCATGGTCGAGCGGCGCTACAAAGCCCGCGTGGTTCGTGCCGAATCGATCAAGCGGGCCGGACGGACCGTGTACGTTCTGAGGCTTCTCGATCAGGCCGGTCGCGTGTTCACGGTGCGGATTGACGCCTCGAGCGGGCGGATCTTCTGAGCGCGGAAGGGGGGAGGCATGCGGGTACTTGTGGTGGAGGACGAAGTCTCGCTGCGCGAGAGCCTCAAGGCACAACTCACCGAGGCCGGTTTCGCTGTCGATGTGGCGCAGGATGGCGCCGAGGGCCTGTTCGCGGGGCTCGAATACCCGCTCGATGTGGCGGTGATCGATCTCGGGCTGCCGCAGCTGTCGGGACTGGAGGTGATCCGCAAGGTGCGTGCGGCGCGCAAGACCTACCCGATCCTGATTCTCACCGCACGCGACAACTGGCAGGACAAGGTGGAGGGACTGCAGGCGGGGGCGGACGACTATCTCGCCAAGCCTTTTCATTTCGAGGAGCTGCTCGCGCGGCTGCAGGCGTTGCTGCGGCGCGCCGGCGGCTGGGCGAGCGCGGAGCTGAAATGCGGCCCCGTCACGCTCGACACGCGCGCCCAGACGGTGAGTGTGGAGAGCGCCGCGGTGGAGCTCACCACTTTTGAGTACCGCATCCTCGAGCATCTGATGCTGCGCGCCGGGGAGGTGATCTCCAAGGCTGAGTTGACGGAGCGGCTCTACGATCAGGACTTCGAGCGCGACAGCAACGTCATCGAGGTGCTGGTCGGTCGGCTGCGCCGCAAGCTCGATCCGCAGGATCGCCTCAAGCCCATCGAGACGCTGCGGGGCCGCGGCTACCGGTTCTCCCTCGCGCGCGAGTCCAGGTAGGCGGCGCGCGGGTCGCGAGCGTGCATTCCCTCAGCCAGCGGCTGCTATTGTCGGTCGCGGTGCCGCTGGCACTGTTCTTCGGCTTCATGACTCTGGTGCTCGACAGCGGGTTTCGTACGCTCTCGAGCGGCCGGCTGCATGAGCTGCTCGATGAGCAGATCATCGCGCTCATCGCCGCCGCCGAGCCCGAACGGGGCGGGGGATACGGTGCGCCGATCAAGGTGCTCGATTCGCGCTTCGGCACGCCCCGTTCCGGGTGGTACGCGGCGATCCGCTCGGCGCACCACGATTGGCGCTCACCGTCCACGGCGGGTGTGATCGTTCATTTCGGACCGCTGCTGACGCAGGGGCAGCGCAAGTTCCTCTACACCGTGGCCGGGCACAAGCGGCTGGCCATCGAGAGCCGCGGCGTGACTTTCGCGGATGACCCGCACAGCGTCCGGCCGGTCACCTTCAGTGTCGCGATCAGTCTGACTCCCTACGAAGAGCAGCTTTGGCAGTTTCGCCGCCGCATGGTGTTGTGGTTCAGTATCCTGATGTTGCTGCTGCTGGCGACTCTGGCGGTGCTGTTGCGGGCCGTGCTCGCTCCGGTGCGTCGGCTCGAGCGGGAGATCCACGAAGTCGAGGCCGGGCGCAAGGAAGTGCTCGGCGGCGGATATCCGCGCGAGCTCAGCGGCGTGGCGCGCCATCTCAACGCGCTGCTGATCGGCCAGCGCAAGCGCCTGGCGCGCTACCGGGATACTCTCGGCAATCTCGCGCACAGCCTGAAGACCCCGCTCGCGGTGATGCGCTCGGCGCTGTCGGGCACGGGCGAGAGCGCCCAGTCGGCCGAGGCGATCGGCGCGGAGATCGACCGCATCAGCGGCATCATCGAGCATCAGCTCAAGCGCGCCGCGGCTTCCGGCGGCGCGCTGCTCGGGCAGGCGCCGGTGGCGGTGGCGCCCATCGCGGCCGATCTGCGCGCGGCGCTGCTGAAGGTTTATGGCCGCAAGGATCTGTCCCTCGAGCTGGCGATTCAACCCGACAGTCAGTTCATCGGCGATCGGGCCGATTTGATGGAGATGCTCGGCAACCTGCTCGAGAACGCCTGCAAGTGGTGCCGCGCGCGTGTGCGGCTCGCGGTGGCGGTCGAGCCCGCCGCGGCCGCTCAGGAGAACTTGACGCTGACGGTGGAGGATGACGGCCCGGGCATCTCGGCCGAGAACCGCGCCCGGGTCCTCGAGCGGGGGGTGCGTGCCGATGAGACCGTGCCGGGCCACGGTTTGGGGCTCGCCATGGTGCGTGAGACAGTCGAACTGTACGGCGGGTCGATCGCCGTTGACACCTCGCCACTCGGGGGCGCGCGCTTCATCGTGCGGCTTCCCGGGCGGATCTGATCGGCGTCGCCGCGAAAGCAGTTTCGGGCCGCACCGCGTGAACTTACCGGCGCGGCTCGGAGTGGCCGCGAAGGCGCGAGTGCGCGAAGCCCGGCTGCTCGCGCGCCTCGGGCACGAGCCGCCGTTGCAGGATCGCCAGCGCCTCCTCCGGTCGATCGGCGAATTCGAACAGAGCCAGATCCCCGGCATCGATCACTCCATGGCGGCTGAGGGCGTCAAAGTCGATGATCTCGTTCCAGTACGCGGGGCCGTAGAGGATCACGGGAATCTCGCGCGCGAGCTTGCGGGTTTGCGCCAGAGTGAGGATCTCGGTCAGCTCATCGAGTGTGCCGAAGCCGCCGGGGAAGGCGATCAGCGCGCGCGCCAAATGGGCGAACCACAGTTTGCGCATGAAGAAATAATGGAACTCGAAGGTCAGCTCATCGGATAGATACGCGTTGGGATGTTGCTCGCGCGGCAGGCTGATGTTCAATCCCACCGTCTTGCCGCCGGCCTCGGCCGCTCCGCGGTTGGCCGCTTCCATGATCCCGCCGCCGCCGCCGGAGCAGACGACGTAATGGTGGGTGTGCGGCGGCAGCGAGGCGGACCAGCGCGTCAGGCGGGCGGCAAGCTCGCGAGCATCCGCGTAATAACGTCCGAGCGGGCCGTCGGGACGCAGGCGCGCCGAGCCGAAGAAGACGATGGTTGCGTGCACACCGGCGGCCTTGAAGCGCTCGAGCGGCTCGAGGTATTCCGCCAGGATGCGCAGCGGGCGCGCCGCGTCGCTCTCCAGGAAGCTCGTATCCCCGTAGGCGAGCGGCGGCAGCGAGGTCCGCTCGGGTGGCAGATCGTTGGGTTCCATCAGCGTACGCTCCCGAAATCGATGTAACCGCGCTCGACGTCGACACGCAACAGCCGCACCCGCAGCCGCTCGCCGACATCCAATCCCTCCATGCCGCGCACCAGACGCCCTTCGATTGCCGGGCGTTCGATACGTACCCAGGTGCCTTTGCTGGCGGCGCCCGTGACGAACGCGTCGAACGCGTCCCCGATGCGCCCCGACAGCAGCAGCGCGGCGGCGGATTTGTTCACGCGCCGCTCGACCTTGGCCGCGTTGTCTTCCTGCGCGGTGCAGTGCGCGGCGAGCTCGACCAGGCGCTGCGGCGGGTAGGGGCTCGGGCGGCCCTCGAGCACCGCCTTCACCAGCCGCTGGCTGATCAGATCCGGGAAGCGCCGGTTGGGGGCGCTCGAGTGCGTGTAGTTGCTCACCGCGAGCCCGAAATGCCGGCTGGACTCGCCGGCGGCCGTCGCCACGTACTCCCCGGCGCCGAGCGATTTGACGACCCCCAGCGACAGATCGGCGAAGCCCCGCGGATCGGCTCGGCGGCGCCGGATGAGAAATGAGTTCAGTGCGAGCGCGTCGGGGCTTGCGGGCAGGCGCTCGCCGAGTGCCGCGGCGAGCGCCGCGATGCGCTCCCATCGACGGGGTGTGCGCAGCACCCGGCGCAGGGAAGGGACGCCATGGTGGTCGAGAAACCGCGCCACCGCGCCGTTGGCGGCAATCATCAGGTCCTCGATCAGCTCTTGCGCGCGATTCTTCCGGTCCGGCGCCAGGTCCCGCAGGGTTTCGCCGTCGAACACCGCGTGCGTCTGCAGCGTCTCGAGCGTCAGCGCCCCATGCTCGTGCCGCAGGGCGCGCAAGGCTTGTGCGGCGGTGTCCTGAAGGTGCAGTTGGTGCTGCAGTGCCGGATCCTCCAGCGCCGCGGGTGGCTCGGCGGTGCCCTCCAGCCAGGCCGCGATCGACGGATAGGCGAGTTTGGCTCGATTGCACACCAGCGCCCGGTAGAGATCCGAGCCGGTGACGTGACCCTCGGCGGCGACGGTCATCTCGGCCACCAGCGCCAGCCGCTCCTGACGCTCGCCCAGGGACGTGAGGTCGGTCGATAATCGCTCGGGCAGCATGGGAAAGACGCGTGCGGCCGTATAGACCGACGTCGTGTTGTGGCGCGCGTGCGCGTCGATCGGGCTGTCGGGAGCGACCAGCGCATCGACGTCGGCGATCGCCACCCGGACGTGGATGTCACCGCCGGGGAGCGCTTGTGCGGCGGTGAGTTGATCCAGATCGCGCGAGTCGTCGTTGTCGATCGAGACCCAGGGCAGCGCGCGCAGATCGCGCACCGCGGCAGTGAGCGGGGCGCGTGGCGGAACGCTCAGGGCGGCGGCCTGGCGCATGGCGGCGGCTGGGAAATCCGGTTGCAGACCACGCTCGATCATGGCGACGCGCGCGATGTGTCTGAGGATCTGCCGGCCGCCGTGCGAGGTGCCGTGCATCGTAGCCCTCGTGCGAGACTGCCGACATCGTACGGGCGCGGCGCGGGACGGTCAATTCGCCGATCCGCCGTGCATCTCGGGAACCGCGTATTTACAATGGGAGCGCGGCACGTTGCGATGCGGACGGGCAGGCGGCCCGTTACGGGAGTCGATGATGTCCAGCCAGAGCGATCGAACGGTCAGTGGTCCACTGTCGGCCGATGCATTGCAGCGAATGGATGCGTACTGGCGGGCGGCGAATTATCTGTGCGTCGGGCAGATTTATCTGCGTGACAATCCGCTGCTGACCGTGGCGCTGGCGCCCAGTCACATCAAGGCGATGCTGCTCGGACACTGGGGCACGACACCGGGGCAGAATTTCATCTACGCGCACCTGAATCGCGTGATCCGCGAGCGCGACCTGGACATGATTTACATTTCCGGTCCGGGGCACGGGGGGCCGGCGCTGGTGGCCAACACCTACCTCGAGGGCACCTACAGCGAGCTGTATCCCGAGATCGCGCAGGACGAGGCGGGCCTGAAACGGCTGTTCACGCAGTTCTCCTTTCCCGGCGGCATTCCGAGCCACGTCTCGCCGGAGTGTCCCGGCTCGATTCACGAAGGCGGGGAGCTCGGTTATTCCCTCAGCCATGCCTGTGGCGCGGCGCTCGACAATCCGCAGCTGATCGTCGCGTGCGTGGTCGGCGACGGTGAGGCGGAAACCGGGCCGCTCGCCACCGGATGGCATCTGAACAAGTTTCTCAATCCGGCGCACGATGGAGCGGTGCTGCCCATTCTGCACCTGAACGGGTACAAGATCGCCAACCCCACGGTGTTGGCGCGCATCGAGCGCGAGGAGCTCGAGCAGCTGCTGCAGGGCTGCGGCTGGCGCCCCTACTTCGTCAGCGGCCATGAGCCGCTGGCGATGCACCAGCTGATGGCCGCGACGCTGGATACGGCGATCGATGCGATCCAGGCCGCGCAGCGCGAGGCGCGCGCGCCGGGGGCGCGCGTGGCGCGGCCACGCTGGCCGATGATCGTGCTCGACAGTCCCAAGGGTTGGACAGGACCGAAGAGCCTCGACGGTAAACCGGTCGAGGGCAGCTTTCGCGCCCACCAGGTGCCCATCACCGATCCGGCCACGGACCCGCGGCATCTGGCGGCGCTCGATGCGTGGCTGCGCAGCTACCGGCCGTGGGAGCTGTTCGAGTCCGGCCGTCTGCGCGCCGACCTGGCCGCGCTCGCGCCGAGCGGCGAGCGGCGCATGGGCGCCAACCCGCACGCCAACGGCGGACTGCTGTTGCGCGACCTGCGGCTGCCGGATTTCCGCCTCTACGCCCAGAAGGTCGATGCCCCGGGAGCGGCCTGCGCCTCCGATACCAGCGTGCTCGGCGGATTCCTGCGCGACGTGATCCGGCAGAACCCGCGCAGCTTCCGCCTGTTCGGTCCCGATGAGACCATTTCCAACAAGCTGCAGGCGGTGTTCGAGACCTCGGCGCGCCAGTGGGAGGCGCGCACGCTTCCGACCGACGAGTTCCTCGCCCCGAGCGGCCGGGTGCTCGAGATCCTGAGCGAGCATCAGTGCGAGGGCTGGCTCGAGGGCTATCTGCTCACCGGCCGGCACGGCCTGTTCAATTGTTACGAGGCGTTCATCCACATCATCGACTCGATGTTCAACCAGCACGCCAAGTGGCTGAAGGTCACCGCGCAGATTCCCTGGCGCCGCCGGATCGCCTCGCTCAACTATCTGCTCACTTCGCACGTCTGGCGTCAGGATCACAACGGCTTCACGCATCAGGATCCGGGCTTCCTCGATCACGTGGTGAACAAGAAAGCCGGCGTGGTGCGCGTCTATCTGCCCCCGGATGCGAACTGTCTGCTCTCGGTGATGGACCACTGTCTGCGCAGCCGCCACTATGTCAATGTGGTGGTGGCCGGCAAGCACCCCGCGCCGCAATGGCTGACGATGGCCCGGGCGGTCGAGCATTGCACGGCCGGGATCGGTATCTGGGACTGGGCGAGCAACGATGCGGGCGAGGAGCCCGATCTGGTGATGGCGTGCGCCGGCGACGTGCCGACGCTCGAGACGCTGGCGGCGGTGTCGATTCTGCGGGCGGAGCTGCCCGAGTTGAAAATCCGGGTGGTCAACGTCGTCGACCTGATGCGGTTGCAGCCGGACAGCGAGCATCCGCACGGCCTGAGCGACGCGGACTTCGATACGCTGTTCACCGCGGACATACCGGTGATCTTCGCCTTCCACGGCTACCCGTGGCTGATCCACAGGTTGACTTATCGGCGGCACAACAGTGGCGCGATTCATGTGCGCGGCTACAAGGAGGAGGGCACGATCACGACGCCCTTCGACATGACCGTGCTCAACGAGATGGATCGCTTCCATCTGGTGCAGGACGCGATCGACCGGCTGCCGCGGCTGCGCGACCGGGGGGCGTATCTGAAGGAGCATGCGCGCAAGTTGTTGATCGAGCATTCGGCCTATATTCGCGAGCACGGGCGCGACATGCCGCTCGTGGCGGATTGGTGTTGGCCGGGGAATGCGGCCCGCCTGCCATGAGCGCCCGGGGCGGTGTCTGAGACGGTGCTGATCGTTACTGTCAACAGCGGCAGCACCTCGATCAAGCTGGGTGCGTTCGAGTGCGCGGCGCGCGGCGCGCGGCCGGCTGGCGCGCCGCTCGAGATCGCGGCGGTGCGTCACGAGGGCACGCACCTCGATCCGGCGGGGGAGCTCGAGGGATTCCTCAAACAGTTGCCCGATCGGCCGGCGGCGCTCGCGCATCGGGTCGTGCATGGCGCGGACCGCTATACTCATGCGGTGCGCATCGACGCGGCGGTGCGCCGCGGGATCGGCGAGGTCGCGGTCCTGGCTCCTTTGCACAATCCTCTGGCGCTACGCTGGATCGACGCGGGCACGGCGCTCTGCGGTGTCGAGGTGGCGCAGATTGCCGTTTTTGATACGGCCTTCTATGCGACGCTGCCCGCCGTGGCGGCCGAGTACGCGCTGCCGAGCGGGCTGGGCCGGGACGTCGGGGTGCGCCGCTACGGCTTCCACGGCTTGGCGCATGAGGCCATGTGGCGCCGCTGGTGCGAGCTGAATCCGGGCCTGCCGGATGGCGGACGGCTGATCAGCCTGCAATTGGGCGGCGGATGCTCCATCACCGCCACCGACGGCGGGCGGGCCCGCGACACTTCCATGGGATTCTCGCCGCTGGAAGGGCTGGTCATGGCCACCCGTTCGGGGGATATCGATGCCGCGGTCGTGCCGTATCTGACCGAGCGGCTCGGGATTGCGCCGCATCGGCTCATCGAGTCGTTCAACCGTGAGTCGGGCCTGCTCGGCGTGGGTGGGCGGAGCAACCCGGCGGAGCTGCTCGCCGAAGACAGTGCGCGGGCCCGGCTGGCGGTGGACCTCTACTGTTATCGCATCGGAAAATATATCGGCGCGTATCTGACGGTGCTCGGCGGCTGCGACGGCATCGTGTTCGGCGGCGGCGTGGGCGAGCACGTGCCGCAGGTGCGCGCCCGCGCGCTTGCGGGCCTGCACTGGGCGGGAATCGAACTCGATCCGGCGGCCAATGCGGCGGCATGCGGCAGCGATGCGCGCATCAGCCCGGCCGGCGGCCGGGTTGCCGTGTGGACGGTCACGGTGGCCGAGGAGCCGATCATGGTGCGCGAGACGCTGAGCGTGCTCGGCGATACTGCCCCTAAAGCTCGAACTTGATTCCCTGCGCCAGCGGCAGCGCACCGCTCCAGTTGATGGTGTTGGTCTGCCGGCGCATGTAGGCCTTCCAGGCATCGGAGCCCGATTCCCGGCCTCCGCCGGTGTCCTTCTCGCCGCCGAATGCGCCGCCGATCTCGGCTCCCGAGGTGCCGATGTTGACGTTGGCGATGCCGCAATCGCTGCCGCCGGCGGAAAGAAACGTCTCCGCGGCCCGCAGGCGCTCGGTGAACAGCGCCGAGGACAGGCCGTAGTGACTGTCGTTCTGCTGGGCGATCGCCGCCTCGAGCGAGTCGACCGGGATGAGGTAGAGAATGGGCGCAAACGTCTCGTTCTGCACGATCTGCCAGTCGTTGCGCGCGCGGATCAGCGTCGGCTCCACGAAGTGCCCGGAGCGCTCGAGCACCTTGCCGCCGGCGAGCACCTCTGCGCCCGCTGCCCGAGCCGCGGTCACCGCGGAGGTGAAGCGCTCGAGCGCCGCCGCATCGATCAGCGGTCCCATGAGTGTGGCCGGATCGAGTGGATCACCGATCCTCACTTGGCGATAGGCGTTGACGAGACGGCGCTCCAGGTCCGCCGCGATGGCCCGATGCGCGAACACGCGGCGGGTCGTGGTGCACCGCTGGCCGGCGGTGCCGACCGCGCCGAACACGATCGCCGGCACAGCAAGCTCCAGGTTCGCGGATTCATCGACGATGATGGCGTTGTTGCCGCCGAGCTCGAGCAGACTCTTGCCGAGGCGAGCGGCCACGCGTTCCCCAACCTTGCGGCCGACGGCGGTCGAGCCGGTGAATGAGACCAAGGCGACGTGGCGGTCCTCGACGAAGCGCGAGGCGAGTTCCGCGCCGGCGTCGATGAACATCTGGAAGATCGGCGGGAGGCCGTGAGTCTCGAGCACTCGGTTGACGAGCTTCTGCACGGCGATCGCTGTGAGCGGGGTCTTGGGCGAGGGCTTCCAGACCGACACGTTGCCGCAGATCGCCGCGAGAAAGGCATTCCAGGACCATACCGCGACCGGGAAGTTGAATGCGGAGATGATCCCGACCACCCCGAGCGGCTGCCACTGCTCGTACATGCGATGACCGGGGCGCTCGGAGTGCATGGTCAGGCCATAGAGCATGCGCGACTGGCCGACGGCGAAGTCGGCGATGTCGATCATCTCCTGCACTTCACCGCGTCCCTCGGCCAGGATCTTGCCGTTCTCGAGGGAGACCAGCGCGCCAAGGTCGTCCTTGACCGTACGCAGCGCCTCGCCGATCAGGCGCACGGCCTCGCCTCGTTTCGGGGCGGGAACGATCCGCCACGCCGCGGCGGTCTCGATCGCCGAGCGCATCAGCACCTCGTAATCGGCGGCCGCCGCGGTGCGAACCGCGGCGATGCGCTCGCCGGTGGCGGGATTGCGCACCTCGAGCATCGGCCCCTCGCCGCGCCACGCGCCGCGGCCCGAGCAGACCCCGGGATTGACCGCCTCGAGCTCGAGCCGCCGCAGAAGGGTCCGGATATCGATCTGTGCGCCCATCGCTCAGGCCGCCTTGTTCGTGCGCTGGCGGCCGGTCTTGCCGGCCACGATCACCTCGCCCGAGACGTCCTTGTTGCCGCCGCTTGCGTAGTAGCGTCCGAAGCGGTTGGCCAGGATGTCGGTGAGGCGGAATTGTTCCTGGGCGATGAATCCGCGGTAGCGCTCGGGGTGCTCCAGCACCAGGTCGACCACCGCCGTGATGCCGGCCGCGGTGGTGACCTGAATGGCCGACCAGAGCCGCTCGGAGATCAGCTGCGGATAGATCTTGTTGACGTAGTTCTCTTCGCGCAGTTGCCCATCCTGCATGCCGGTGACCGCCACGTAGACGATGACCACGTCCTGGAGCGTCTGCGGCACCGCGTTCTCGAGAATGCGCTTGAGGGTGTCCCGATCCTGGTTGAGCTTCAGGTCGTTCATCAGCAGGCGCATCTGCTCGCAGTGGCCCGGATAGCGGATGGTCTTGTAGTTCATCGACTCGGCGCGCACGCCGCGGGTCTCGGCCAGCGAGCCGAGCCCGCCGGAGGTGTTGAATGCCTCGTACAGTGTGCCGTCGATCTCGATCTCCTCCAACCCCTCGAGCGGGGCGACGTCCACGGTCTGGCCCTCGACGATGGCTTGGCACGGGTTGCCGTATTCGTTGATCAGTCCCTCCGTCGACCACGTGAGGGAGTACTTGAGCACGTTGTTGGGATGCTGGGGCAGGGCGCCGACGCGCAGCTTCACCGCGCGCAGTGATTCGAAGTGGGTGATCAGCTCCGCCGCGGCGATGCTGATGAACCCGGGCGCCAGACCGCATTGCGGCACGAACGCCCGGTCGGCGTCCACCGCGATGGCGCGAACGGCTCGAGTGACTTCCACGTCTTCCGTGAGATCGAAGTAGTGCATGCCTGCGCGGCGCGCCGCTTCGGCAACCGCGACGTTGCAGTGGAAGGGCAGGCTCGAGATCACCGCGTCGACCGGGTGCCCGGCCAGATGGCGCGCGAGGGTCTCGGGATTTTTGGCATCGAGAGCATGGGCCTTCATGCCCTTGAGGCCGTGCGCCTTGACCACGGCTTCGGCAACGGAGCCGTCCTGATCCGCCAAATCGACGAGGTAGGCGCCCGAGCCGGCCAGCAGTCCCGAGATGAGCGCGCCGATCTTGCCGGCGCCGAGAATCAATACGCGGTGCATGGAGCACCCCCCGATTGAGAGTAATGGCAGAATTCTCTACTGGCGGGGCGATTGACGCCAGTCCGTGCTAGCATCACGCCCGCTATGCGCGCCACAGAGACCACTGCCTGGCACCCCGCCAGCTGGCATGCCAAACCGGCTCTGCAGCAGCCGACCTACGATGATCCGGCCGCTCTGGAGCGGGTGGTGGCCGAACTTTCACGGCTGCCGCCGATCGTCGTCTCGTGGGAAATCGAGGCGCTGCGCGAGCGTCTGGCGGCCGCCCAGCGCGGCCAGGCGTTTCTGCTGCAGGGCGGCGACTGTGCCGAGACCTTCGCCGAGTGCGAGTCGGATCTGATCGCCAAGAAGCTCAAGATCCTGCTGCAGATGAGCCTCGTGCTGCTGCATGGACTGAAGAAGCCCATCATCCGTGTCGGGCGCATGGCCGGACAGTACGCCAAGCCCCGCTCGGCGGACACCGAGACGCGCGATGGGGTGACGCTGCCGAGCTTCCGGGGCGATCTGGTCAATCGGCCGGAATTCACGCCGGAGGCGCGCCGTGCCGATCCGCAACTGCTGCTGCGGGGCTACGAGCGCGCGGCGTTGACGCTGAACTTCGTACGCGCCCTGGTCGATGGGGGTTTCGCGGATCTGCACCACCCGGAGTACTGGGACCTCGGGTTCGTCAAGCACGCGCCCCTGAAGGATGCCTATCAGGGGATCGTCCATTCGATCGAGGACGCGCTCGATTTCTTCGAGGGGATCAGCGGCCGTGGTGTGCACGAGGCGACGCACGTGGACTTCTACGCGTGCCACGAAGGGCTGCACCTGCTGTACGAGCAGGCGCAGACGCGCTTCATTCCGCGCCAGAACCGCTGGTACAACCTTTCGACGCACATGCCCTGGGTCGGGATGCGCACCGCGAAGCTCGATGCGGCGCACGTCGAGTACTTCCGCGGCATCGCCAACCCCATCGGGGTGAAGATCGGCCCGGCGATGGACGATGCGTGGCTGCAGGGCCTGATTGCCGCGCTCAATCCTCAGGATCAGCCGGGTCGACTCACGCTGATCCATCGATTCGGCGTCAAGGAAATCGAGAAATCGCTGCCCAAGATGATCGAGGCGGTGCGCCAGACCGGTCAGTCGGTGCTGTGGGTGTGCGACCCGATGCACGGCAACACCGAGACGAGCACCGGAGGCCTGAAGACCCGGCGGTTCGAGAACATCCTCCAGGAAGTCGATCTCGCCTTCCGCATCCATGCGGAGCACGGCTCGCGTCTGGGCGGCGTGCACATCGAGCTCACCGGCGATGATGTCACCGAGTGCACCGGCGGGGCACGCGGCTTGACCGACGGAGATCTGCAACGGGCCTATCGCTCCACGGTCGACCCGCGGCTGAATCACGAGCAGGCGCTGGAGCTGGCCATGCTGATCGCCGAGCGCAGTCAGAACCGTCGGCGGGCGCGCGAGTAATAGGCGGACGCCGGGACGGGCGCTCGGCCCGGTAATCCTGGTTTCGGGATCGGCCGGAGCGAATGCCGGTACAATGGCCGGATGCACTACGAGCACATCACCCCGCCGGGCGCCGGCAAGAAGATTCTGATCCATCCGGATCAGACGCTCAGCGTCCCGGACGAGCCCATCATTCCGTATATCGAAGGCGACGGCATCGGCGTGGATGTCACCCCGGCGATGTTGCGGGTCGTGGACGCCGCGGTGCG
Organism: Pseudomonadota bacterium; assembly: GCA_021790795.1. Classification (GTDB taxonomy): domain Bacteria; phylum Pseudomonadota; class Gammaproteobacteria; order Steroidobacterales; family Steroidobacteraceae; genus 13-2-20CM-66-19. Next base: position 15,924 of record JAJYFU010000016.1, on the reverse strand, counting down.
CAAGGCATACGGCGATCGCCGGCGGATCCACTGGATGGAGGTGTTCTGCGGCGAGAAGGCGAATGCGCGCTACGGGCAATGGTTTCCCGAGGAAACGCTGCACGCCCTGCGCGATTATGTCGTCTCGATCAAGGGGCCGCTCGGCACGCCCGTCGGCGGGGGCATCCGCTCGCTGAACGTGGCGATGCGCCAGAGCCTCGACCTGTATGCCTGCGTGCGCCCGATCCGTTATTTCCCGGGTGTCGCCAGCCCAATGGCGGACGCGAGCCTGACCGATATGGTCATCTTCCGGGAGAACACCGAGGATATCTATGCCGGCATCGAGTGGCCGGCGGGCTCGGCCGACGTGCACAAGCTCATCGCCTTCCTGCAGAAGGAGTTCGGCGTCACCGCCATCCGCTTCCCGGCCAGCTCCGCGATCGGCATCAAGCCGGTCTCGAAGGAAGGCAGCCAGCGCCTGATTCGCAAGGCTATCCGGTACGCGATCGACAACGATCGGGTTTCGGTGACGCTGGTGCACAAGGGAAACATCATGAAGTTCACGGAGGGGGCGTTCCGCAGCTGGGGCTATCAGCTCGCCAAGGAGGAGTTCGGCGCCACGGAGATCGACGGCGGGCCATGGCTGAGGTTCGCCAATCCCCTCACCGGCAAGGACATCGTCATCAAGGACGTGATCGCCGATAATTTTCTGCAGCAGGTGCTGTTGCGGCCCGAGGAATACGATGTCATCGCCACGCTCAACCTCAATGGCGATTACGTCTCCGACGCGCTTGCCGCACAAGTCGGGGGCATCGGCATCGCGCCGGGGGGCAATATCGGTGACGGGTTGGCCGTGTTCGAGGCCACGCACGGCACGGCGCCGGGCTTCGCGGGCAAGGATCGCGTCAACCCCGGCTCGTTGATTCTGTCGGCGGAGATGATGTTGCGCTACCTCGGGTGGAGCGAAGCGGCCGATCTCATCATCAAGGGGGTCGGCAATACCATCGCCCACAAGGAGCTCACCTACGATCTGGCGCGGCTGCGCGAGGCCATCAAGATGCCCAAGCGCGAGCTCGCGGCACGGAAGAACATTGCGGAGGACCTGCAGCGACTCATTCCCGGCGCGACGCTCATGAGTTGCTCGGGCTTCGCCACCGCCATCGTCCGCCACATGGATGACTGATAGGGCGCTCTACGACCCGGACTGCGTCCGCTGTCAGCGTCTCGCCGGATTCCTGCGCGAGGCGCGCGCACGCTATCCGGACTACTGGGCGCGTCCGGTGCCGTCTTTCGGGGCCGCTCAGCCGCGCATTCTGATCGTCGGACTCGCACCGGGGATGCACGGGGCGAACCGCACCGGGCGGCCGTTCACCGGCGACTACGCGGGCATCCTGCTGTATCGCACGCTGCACGCGGCCGGGCTCGCGAGCCGGCCCGTCTCGGTTACGCGCGAGGATGGTTTGCAGCTGCGCCGGACGCGCATCATCAATTCGGTCAAATGCGTCCCGCCGCAGAACAAGCCCACGTCCGAGGAGATCCGCACCTGCAACACTTACCTGCGCGCGGAGCTCGATCGGCTCAAGCGGGTCAGGGTGGTGCTCGCGCTCGGGCGCGTAGCGCACGAGGCGTTCCTGCGGGCGAGTGGCCTGAAGCCCTCGGCCTTCCCGTTCGGACACGGGCGCGAGCACGCCCTCGAGGACGGCCGCACGCTCATCGATTCGTACCACTGCAGCCGCTACAACACCTCGACCCGGCGGCTGACCGAGCCGATGTTCCGCCAGGTGGTGACGCGTGCCTGCGAACTCGCGGACGCTTAAAATGCCGGTGTGAGCACCGCATTCGATCCCAAGGCATTCGTGGCCGCATTGCCGCGCCGGCCGGGCATCTATCGCATGTTCGATCGCGGCCATGAGCTGCTGTACGTTGGGAAGGCGAGGAGCCTGAGGGACCGTGTGGGCAGCTATTTCACGGCGAGCGACGTCAGCCCCAAGGTTCAGGCGCTGGTGCAGCAGATCGCGGACATGGAGGTGACGGTCACGCACTCGGAGACCGAGGCGCTGCTGCTGGAGTACAACCTGATCAAGGCGCATCGGCCGCGCTTCAACGTGGTCCTGCGCGACGACAAGAGCTACCCCTACATCCTGCTCGGCGTCGGTCACCCCTTCCCGCGGCTGTCGTTGTACCGCGGCGCCCGGACCTCCGGGGCGCGCTATTTCGGTCCCTTTCCGAGCAGCGCCGCGGTGCGCGAGACGCTCAATCAGCTGCAGAAGCTGTTTCGGATCCGCAACTGCCGCGACAGCTTCTTTGCCCACCGCAGCCGGCCGTGCCTGCAGCATCAGATCGGTCGCTGCTCGGCGCCGTGCGTCGGCCTGATCGGTCGGGAGGCATATGGGCAGGATATCGAGGCGGCGGTGAAGGTGCTCGAGGGGCGCAGCGAAGAGGTCAACCAATTACTCGCTGGACGGATGCGCCAGGCGGCTGAACGACAAGAATACGAGCGCGCCGCACAGCTGCGCGATCAGCTCGCGGCGCTGCGCGAGATTCAGGCCCAGCAGGTGGTCACCGCCGAGCAGGAGCGCGACGCCGATGTGTTCGAGATCGTCGGGGAGCCGGGCGAGTACGCCGTCAGCGCGATGCTGGTGCGCGGCGGGCGCAATCTCGGCACCACCAGCAGTTTCCCCCGTGCCGCGCTCGCGGAGCCGCAAGAGGCGCTGTCGTCGTTTCTGATGCAGTACTACGCGCAGCACGACCCGCCGGCCGAGGTGTTGGTGGGGCGGCGTCTGGAGGACGCCGAGGCGCTCGGTGAGGCGCTCGGCGCGCGCGCGGGCCACACGGTGGCGGTGCGCTGTCCGGCGCGGGGCCTCACTGTCCGGTGGGTGCGGCTGGCGCGCGAGAACGCCGAGCAGGCGCTGCGCATGCGTCTGGCTCGGCGCCAGGGCATGGAGGAGATGCTGGCGGCGCTCGCCGCGGAACTCGAGCTGCCGTCGCCCCCCGCGCGCATGGAGTGCTTCGACATCAGCCACACCAGCGGTGAGGGCACGGTGGCCTCGTGCGTGGTATTCGGTCCCGAGGGACCACTGAAGAAGGAGTACCGCCGATTCAACATCACCGGCATCACGCCGGGTGATGACTATGGCGCGCTGCGTCAGGCGCTCAAGCGCCGCTATACGCGGGTGCGCAACGAGGAAGTGCCGCGTCCCGATCTGCTGCTGATCGACGGTGGATTGGGCCAGATCGAGGGCGTGCACACGGAACTCGAGGCGCTCGGTGTGGTTGGCATCACGCTGGTCGGCGTCGCCAAAGGGCCGGATCGGCGTCCGGGGCAGGAGCGTCTATACTTGTATGGGGAAGGGGTGGCGCGCATTCCGGAAGCGCATTCGCCGGCATCTCGGCTCGTTCAGCGCATCCGGGACGAGGCCCATCGATTTGCCATAACGGGCCATCGCCGCAAGCGCGCACGCCGCTATACGGAATCGGTTCTGGAGAGCATTCCGGGCCTGGGTCCGGCCAAGCGGCGGGCCTTGCTGATGCACTTCGGGGGGCTGCAGGGGGTGCTGCGCGCCGGCGTGGCGGATTTGCAGCAGGTCGAAGGAGTGGGAGCAACTCTGGCGCGTTCCCTTTATGATCACCTGCATCCAGGATCTTGAGACTCGCATGCCCTGGAATGTGCCGAACACCTTGACTTTGCTGCGCATCGGGGCGATCCCGCTCATCGTGCTGCTCTTCTACATGCCGTATCCCTGGGCGGATCCGGCGGCAGGGTTGCTGTTTGCCGCCGCGGGCATCACGGACTCGCTGGACGGGTATTTCGCCCGGCGGCTCGGGCAGACCTCTCGTCTGGGCGCATTTCTCGACCCGGTGGCGGACAAGCTGATCGTCGCGGTGGCACTGGTATTGCTCGTGAGCCAGGATACCCGCGCGCTGATCGTGCTCACCGCCGTGGTGATCATTGGGCGGGAAATTACGATTTCGGCGCTGCGCGAGTGGATGGCCGAGATCGGCGAGCGGCGCAAGGTCGCGGTGTCCCAGCTCGGCAAGGTCAAGACGGTGCTGCAGATCGTGGGGCTGTCCATGATGCTCTACCACCACCGGCTGGCCGGGGTGCCGATCTATTCCACCGGGGTGATGCTCATCGAGCTTGCGGCCGCGGCCACACTGGTCTCCATGGTGACCTACCTGCGAGCCGCCTGGCCCGAGCTCAAGCGCTGACCGCGCGGATTGACTTCGCCTCCCCGTTCCCTAAAATGCCCGCTCCCCTCGCGAGCGGGAATAGCTCAGTTGGTAGAGCGCAACCTTGCCAAGGTTGAGGTCGCGAGTTCGAGCCTCGTTTCCCGCTCCAGATTTCCTCTGAATTCAGAAACTTATACGGCGAACTTGTTTTCGCTGAGGAAATTCTCAAAAAAATATTTCCTGAGCTCCTGCAAGGCAGGCCACGCATTAGTTGGCATGCCTCTTGTTGACGGCATCGCCGCACTGCAGCACCCCGTAGGGGAGCAACATCTCGACCCGCAGCCCTTGCGGGCGTGCCCGTTCTGATACGCCCGCGTCATATTCAGGTCCCTGTGCGCCATCAGCTCCTGGACTGTGACCACCTCGTAGCCGGCCGCCGCGTACGGGTGTGACGACAGCGCCTGGATTTCATGCAAGGTCGGTAGCTCACGGGCGCTCATGCCGCCGAACAAGTGAGTCTGATCGCGGGCGAGGTCCCGCGCCAGGAAGGAAGCCTTGGGCGCGTAATCAGGCAAGACCCGAGCGCTCCAGGCGGTCGTCGGAGCGCGTCCGCGGCACACTTGCGGGATTGCCTGCGGAATCAAAAGGATGAAGTGCGAAATTGAGCCTGGTTCTCGGCTTCGGACTGCCTCGTCAAGCCAGCGATTTACGCGGTGAGATCATGTTCTCGCCAGGGAATTCGCAGGAAATATTTCCGCCATCTCAGACGAGGCTCCCACGCGATAGACGGCGGCCTTTGCCTGTGGGAATGTGGCGCAAGACGCTCCGACCTGCCGGAGGAATGTCGCGCCGGCTGTTCCCGGGCGGGCAAGAGGCGCGGGCGGTGACCGATCCGCGTCGCGCAGTGTGTGAATGTATCCACCAGATCCGACCCGCGCTGTATGCAACTGACCTTTGAGTTCCTTGAAGGCCGATATATCCGCATGGAGCCGTTCGAGCCGTGCTTGAAAGAGGAGGTTCGCGCAGCGATCGACTGCGATCCGCAAACGTGGGCCATCATGCCCATCAATCCCACCGGGCAGGGTTTCGAGAAGTATTGGGCGGCGGCGTGCGATGCTCCCAGGAACGAGCGCATGACCTATGCGATTCGCCGCCGGGAGGATGCGCGTGTCGTGGGGATGTCCACGTTCGACACCGCGCTTGCGGGTGAAGGCGGAGTCGAGATCGGAGCCTCGTTCCTGCATCCGGATGTGCGCGGCGGTGTGGTGAACCCTGAAGCCAAGCTGTTGATGCTGCAGCACGCCTTTTCCATGGGCGCCGTGCGGGTGCAGTTCAGGGTCGATACCCGTAATCAGCGCAGTCAGGCTGCGGTCTCGAAGCTCGGCGCGGTGCGCGAAGGCGTGCTGCGCCGGGACCGGCTCACGTGGACCGGGTACATCCGCGATACGGTTTATTTCTCCATTCTCAATAGCGAGTGGCCGGAGGTCAGACGACGCCTCGAGGCGCGTCTTGCGCAGTTCGCGTGAACGCCCTTACCCGTGGAAGGGCTCGCCGAACCGGGGTGAAAGATCTGTCGCACCACCTGAATGCGCACCCGCGCGTTGATCGTTGAGCTTTGACGCGCGCGCTCCGCGGCGGCGTGTGCCGTCACCGCGCGGCCGGGCTCGGCTAGTCCGACAGCGACGATTCCGGCAGCGGCGCAGGACGAGCGGCAAACAACCAGCGCCGCAGAACGATCGCGAGCAGGATGCACGAGGCGAGCCTGACGCCGGCGTCCATGACGAAACTGCCGACGAGCCCTCCGCGATCGTATCCCCAGCCATCGAGCATCCCGCTGTAGACGATCGGCAGATTAATCGCGGCGATGAGAACGGTGAAAATCGTCGCAGCGAGCGGATTGCCGGGGCCGATGATCTGGAAGGCGACACCGAATGCGGTCGTGAAGGCGAGTGCCTGGAAGATGATCTCACCGGTGAACACCACCCCGAAGGTCCAGGGTGCTCGCGGCAGCAACAGCGTGGCGAACGTGAACATCGCGCCCACGATCCCGATCAGCAGATACAGGCGTCGCAGCTCGATTTTTCGTGCCAGGCGCGGCACCAGGAAGCTGCCGCCGAGACCCGCCACGATCGATCCGGTGCCGGCGAACAGACTCACGGTCGTGGCGGTGGCGTGATAGTCCTTGCCGATGCCCCCGAGCACATTGGTGAGGGCGAAGGAGGCCGACGGCAGGACGAACAGCGCGAGCCCGATGAGCACCTCGCGCCGGCGCAGCAGATCGAGGATGGACCGTCCGAAGCGACCGAAGCTCTCGCTGGCGAGCAGCTTGTCGGGCGGCGGCGCCGGGATGAACAGGAAGAGCACCGTCGGGACGAGCATGGCGATGAGCATGAACGCGGCCGCGAGGTCCCGAGGCGCGTGCAGAATGAGCGGTCCGCCGGCCACGATGATCAGGCCGCTCGAGCCGATATTCGCGACACTGAACCACGTGCCGAGCCGGCTGTCTTCATCGTGGCCGATGAGGCTGCCCATCCAGCCGCCGACCGCACCCTGATACAAGGCGGCCGACAGGTAGCCGATGAGCATGACGATCTCGACCGTGGCGACGTTGCTGTGGTGCAGCACGGTGAACGCCACGGCGAGGGCGGCGGTTCCCCCGAAGACGAGCGCATAGGTGCGCCTGCGCAGGCGCACATCGAGCATCGGCGAGAGGATGAAGGCCCAGAAGCCCGGCGAGATGATGGTGGCGGTGATCGCAGCGATGTGCCCGCCGGGGATGCCCTCGGCCGCGAGCAACTGCGGCAGCGTCACCACCGCAAAGCCGCCCATCATGCCGAAGACGGCATTGGTGAGGCCCATCACCCAGATCGGCGGATGCGGGCGCGGCTCGGCGCGGGAATTAGTCAACACGCACTCCAGCGCGATGGTCACCCGGACACGAGCGGCTCGCCGCGGCGCCTGTGGGACGTGGCGCAACGCGCACGTCCGTCCCAGCGAGTGTGGGCGCCGACAATGCGTCGCGTGGTCGGGTCTTGATGATGCCCGCCCCTGCGGCGCGGGTGACGATATTCGTGTCGGCGAAGGTAATGGTCATGGTGCTTGTCGCGCGTGATCCCTATCGCTTCGGGCGGATCGCGATAGGGGTCAGGGAACCGAAGCCCCGCTTGATGTCGATCTTCTGCACCGGAATCAAGCCGGGTCTCGCGGCCCGGCCGCACCCCTCGGTTCGGGCGGTGATGGGAAATCGCTGAAGATCACGAACGACCGCATTCGCCGAGTCACCCTGTCAGGATTGGGGGAAAGTATAGCGGATTATTGCCGGAAATTCGCGCCTCGGTCGGCCTGCGTGGGTCCGCAGATGTCTCGACGCGCACATTCGAGCGGCTCCGCGGCATGGAGGCGGCAGCGGGCATGCCGGCGCGGTCCGGTCACGCTCGGCGATCGCGCGCGGCATTTTCTGACGTGCCGCGCAACTTCGTTCGTAATGATGAACTCGTATCCCCAGGGTGCACGGGCCGCGCCTTTGGGCCGCGTCGGGTCCTGGTGTGAGACTATGCGTTCCCCTGCTAGAGTATAGAAGGGATGTCAATGAGTCACGCTCGACGGGGGAAAGTCAAAGCGGCTCTCCAGGGCTTGCCGCATTCGTGGCCGGGTCGAGGCGCTGAAAAGGGGCGGTGGAGGGCGAGCGGGGCTGCGCTGAAGTCCTGCGGTAGATCGCCGTCGTGCGAGGGACCGTCAAGGGTCTGATGTCGGAGGTCCTGGAAGAGCGCATTGAGACTCATGTGGCCGGTACGAAGATCGCGACGGATGCCGAGCGCCGCAAGGGTGCCGGGGTACTCATCGAAGTGATGCGCATCTGTTTGCGATAAGCGCCTCACCGCACCGTTCGAAGGCATTCCGATGAAAGCAATCCAATGAGTGAGCAACAGCGGCACACAGCCGCGGATGCCCGAGTGGATCGGACGCGGGACAGCGCTGCGCCTCCCGTCTCGGGTGCCGATTCGGCCTCGAAGGAGCCGGCGGCGCATCGGGCGGATGACGATCCTGGCGCTGGGCACGCGTTCACGTGGATCGAAGCGGCGCGCATCCTCCTGGTGGCGCTGGCGGCAACCGCGGTGTGGTTTCGGGTGTGGGAGCCGCTGAGCGCCGTCAGTGTGATCGGAGTCCTGGGGCTGCTCGTCGGCGGTTGGCCGATCTTCAGGGAGGCGGTGGAGAATCTTCTGGCGCGGCGGATGACGATGGAGCTGTCGATGACCATCGCCATCGTGGCGGCGGCGGCGATCACGCAGTTCTTCACCGCGCTCGTCATCACGCTCTTCGTGCTCGTCGCCGAAGTGCTCGAGGACATGACGGTATCACGCGGCCGGCGCGCGATCCGCGACCTGCTCGAATTCCTGCCGCGAGCGATCATGGTCCGCCGTGCCGGCGGTGTCTGCGAGGTCGATGCGCAGACGCTGATTCCGGGGGATGCCGTACTCGTCAACCCCGGTGCCCGGATCCCGGTGGACGGCGCAGTGATCGCGGGGCATTCGTTCGTCGATCAGTCGCGGGTCACGGGCGAGTCCCTGCCGGTGGAGAAGACGCCGGGGGCGGACGTGTTCGCCGGATCGATCAACCAGTCCGGTGCCCTCGAGATTCGCGCCGAGCGCATCGGCCGCGACACCAGCTTCGGCAAGATCATCGAGGCGGTGGAGCAGGCCGAGCGCTCCCGGGCGCCGGTGCTTCGGCTGGCCGACCGGCTGGCCGGGTATCTCGTGTATTTCGCCCTTGGGGCGGCGCTCCTGACGTATCTCCTCACTCGCGATATTCGCTCGACGATCTCGGTCATCATCGTCGCCGGAGCCTGCGGGATCGCCGCCGGCACACCGCTTGCGATCCTGGGGGCGATCGGTCGCGCCGCGCGCGGCGGAGCCATCGTCAAGGGCGGGCTCTATCTGGAGCAGCTCGGCCGGGTCGATACGGTCGTGCTCGACAAGACCGGCACCCTCACGTTCGGTCACCCGGAGATCCGCGCGCTGCATCCGGTTGCGGGGGTCGAGGCGCACGCGCTGCTCGAGACGGCGGCGGCGGCCGAGCTGCGCTCGGAGCATCCCCTCGGCAAGACGATCGTGGAGCATGCGCGCGCCGCGGGATGTACGCTCGTCGAGCCCGAGCGCTTCGGCTATCAGCCGGGCCGAGGGATCGATGCGACGATCGCGGGTGAGCAGGTGTACGTGGGAAATCTCACCTTGTTGCGGGACCACGGCATTTCCGTGCCGGATGCTCTCGCGAATGCCCATCGAGGCTCGACCGAGGTGTATGTCGCCCGGGGCGGCATGCTGCTCGGGGCGATCGAGATCGCCGATCTCGTGCGGCCGGAGGCGCACAGCGCCGTGGCGGCCGTCCAGGCGCTCGGTGTGCGCACCGTCCTCCTGACGGGAGATACCCGGGCGGTGGCCGAATCGGTCGCCGCTCAGCTCGGCATCGCCGAAGTCCGGGCCGAGCTGCTTCCCGAAGACAAGCGAGCCTACATCGAGGGTCTCGTCGGGGATCGCCGCATCGTCGCGATGGTGGGTGACGGCATCAACGACGCGCCGGCGCTGATTGCGGCTCAGGTGGGCCTCGCCATGGGCTCGGGAACCGATGTGGCGCGGGAGAGCGCCGACGTCGTGCTGCTCGGGAACGATTTGGGCAGGCTCGGCGAGACGCTCGCGCTCGCGCGGCGTACCCGGCGCATCATCTGGGTCAACTTCGCCGGCACCATCGGGGTCGATGCGTTCGGTATCGCGCTAGCGGCCGCGGGGCTGCTCAATCCGCTGCTGGCGGCGTTCATTCACGTCGCGTCCGAGCTGGTATTCATCCTGAATTCGGCGCGGCTGCTGCCCGGGAGGCAGCGCCATGGCGATCGGGCACGGCAGGAGCGCGAGCAGGCCACCGTATCCCCGTGAGAGACCGCCTCGATGCGGACGCCGGCTTCGGGGCACTCGGCGCCGGGCGCTTGCCTGCCAGCGTGCCCATGGCGTACCGTCGATCCGCGACGTTGCATCTTCCCGACGGAATCGAATGCCCACGAACCCACCAGGTCCGGCTGAATCGGCCCGAATCACGCGCACTGCGGCGGGATGCAGCGGCAACGCATGCCCGTCCCGGGGCTGATCCGCGTGCGCCGTCGGAATCGATTCGGCATCCCGAGCAAGCGTCCGTCGGTCGATCTGCAGTGAGCGTCATTGCTGCCTGAGGTGCCCGCGTGAACAGGCAACGTATCCCCCCTATCTGGATTCTCGCGCTGCCGTGGCTGACGTTCGGGATGCTGACCGGCTTCATCATCGTGACGCTGCCGCAGCTGCTGGCTCCTCGAGGCGTCACGGGTGGCCGTATCGCCGTCGCCGTTGCGGTCATTCTCTCACCCATGTTCTGGAACTTCATCTTCGCCCCGTTGATCGACGTCGGCTTCAAGCGCCGTACGTACGCGCTTGTCTTCGGTGTCTTGGCGGTCGCGGTCACGGCATTGACCGTGATGTACCCTGTCGGGATCGGGCAAGTCGAAGTCATGATGCTCGGGGCCTTCCTGTCCGGGTGCATGTTCCAGTCCGCCATCGGCGGCTGGATGGGTAGTCTGGTCGAGAAAGACCAAGACAGCCCGCTCGGCGCATGGAGCACGATCTACAACATCTGCGGGGGCGGCGCCGGAATCCTGATTTCCGGTGCGGCGACGCGAGATCTGCCGCCCGGGCCGGCCGCCGCGCTCATCTTCGCCACCTTCCTTGCGCCGCTGCTGGTGTTTCCCTGGGTTCCGGCGTTGCCGCCGGAGGGGTCGCGGGTCCACGAGAGCGTCGGGCGATTCAAGCGCGACCTCGTCGCACTGCTGGGGCGCTCGGACGTCGTCGTGGCCCTGTGCCTGTTCGCGCTTCCGTCGGCCTCGTTCGCGCTCTCCAATACCTTGGGAAGTTGGAGCGGGACGTTTCACGCCGCGCCCGCCTTCGTGAGCCGGATCAGCGGGGCGGGACTGATCCTCGGCGGCGTCGCCGGCTGTGCGCTCGTGCCGTTCGCGGCGCGGCGGCTGCCGCTTCGGCCGCTCTATCTGGCGATTGGCTGTGTGGGCGCCGTATTCACGCTCAGCCTCCTGCTCCTGCCGCGGGTGTCCACGACCTTCGCGGTCGCGTTCGTCGGCGAGACCTTCTTTTCCTCGGCGGCCATTGCCACGGCCGCCGCCGTCATCTTCGAGGTCATCGGACCGGGGAATGCTCTGGCCGCCACGACCTACGCGCTGCTCATCGCCGCCATGAATCTGCCGATCGACTACATGGAATTCATCGACGCGCGCGGATACGACTGGAGCGGCATCACCGGCGCGTTCATCACGGATGCCCTCATCAGCGGCGGCGCGTGTGTGCTTCTGGCGGTGGTTTTTCGCCGCAGACTACTGCCCGCGCGGCGGACCCCGGTCTGTGCTCGAAAATGAGCCGATGACAGACGGCCGAGGTGCCCGGCGGACTGACCCGCGTGCTCTCGCCGGATCGATGCGCAGGCGGGCGGGAAATTTCCCGGGGCAGAGCCCGTCGATGGCGAGTCGCGCGCCGACGGCGCGCCGCCCGAAATCCCGCCGGCGAAGTATCAGGTCCTGCGCGCGAGCAGATGGCGGATGAAGGCAAGCAGCCAGCGGCAGGATCCGCAGCGCACCGGGGCGCCGGGAGGTGCCGCACCGGAACTTGCGGACGCGGATGTCGCTGGAATCTGCGCGGCAAAGGACTCGAAGAACTTCTCCGCGGTGGCGGCCGCGGCCGCATCGATCAGGCGGGAGCCGATCTGCGCGAGCTTGCCGCCAATCTGCACGGACGCCGCGTAGCGCAGCCGTGTTTCCCCGGGAGTGGTCTCCTCGAGTTCCACCCGGACTTGGCCGCGGGCGAATCCCGCCTGCGGGCTCTGACCTTCGAAGTCCAGGCGGTATCGGCTTGGCGGCTCGACATCGGCTCGGTTGACCTTGCCCGCGAAGCGCGCACGCACCGGACCCACGGCGGCGCGCATGACCACGTCGTAGGTGTGTTCCCCGGTCACCGTCATGCTCTCGCATCCCGGCACGCTGCGCTTGAGGACATCGACGTCGTTGAGCATGCGCCAGGCGGTGTCGCGATCGGCGCCGAGCAGCCGCTCGCCTTTCAATTCCATGGTCGAGTCTCCCACCGGCTGTGCGTGTTCTGGCCGAGGACGAGGGCCAGGCGCTCCAGGGATTCGAGGTTGTGGACGGGCAGAAAGCGGTCGGCATACGGCAGGAGTGTGCGCACGCCGCGGGCCTCGGGCGCGAAGGACTCGTAACGCAGCAGCGGGTTGAGCCAGATGAGCCGCCGGCATGAGCGCGAGAGACGCGCCGCCTCTTCGGAAAGAAGCTCGATATCGGCGCGCTCCAGACCATCGGTCACGAGCATCACGGTTGCGCTGGCGAGCGACAGTCGGCGCGCCCACGCCCGGTTGAAATCCTTCAGGCAGGCCCCGATGCGCGTGCCGCCCGACCAGTCCGGCACCTTGTGGGCCACGCACGCGAGCGCTTCGTCCGGATCGCGTGCCGCGAGCTCACGGGTGACAGGGGTCAGTCGGGTGCCGAAGACGAACGCAGCGACCCGCAGGCGAGTCGTGCTCGAGCCGTGGGAGACCGGGCGGTTGATGAGCGCATGAAGCAATTGCAGAAACATGCGCGAATAGCGTGACATCGAGCCGGAGACATCGACCAGGGCGACGATCGGCTCGATGCGGGCGGTACGCATGCGCCGCGGCAGCACGACGAAGTCTCCGCCGCGGCGGGCGGCCTCGCGCATGAGCCTGCGATGATCCACGCGCTGTCCGCGCGCCGAGGCCGTCTCGCGCCGCGAGCGCAGCCGCTGGAACCCGAGCGCAAGCGCGGCGACGGCGCGACCCGCGGCCCTCCATTCCTCGCCCGTCATGGATTCGAAGTCGAGGCTGCGCAGTCGCTCGCGATCCGACCAGCTCGGCTGAACCTCGCCGGCTCGCCCCGAGTCGGGGAACTCGGGTGCGGGTCGCACGGTGTGGCCACCCGGCCAAAGCGCTTCGGCCAGGCGTCGGTTGACCATCCGGTAGGGTCGATGATCGTGCGGGCGCGCGGGCTCCGGTCCCGCGGGTGCGGCCCGCAGGTCGAGCGCAGCGGCGGGATCGCGCCAGAAAACGTCGAAGGCCTGCTCGAACAACGGACGGTGCTCGATGCGATCGATGAGGCAGGCGCATAGTATGGAGCGCACGTCCTCGCGGGAGTGCAGACCGCCCACCTGCAGCGCCTCGAGCGCGAGCAGCGGCCGGTCGGTGCCGATCCGCAGGCCCGCTTTGCGCAGCACGCGGACAAAATGCAGCACGTTATCGGCGAGACGGCCGACTCCGGCCTGTGTGTCGGTCGAGACTCTCAACATGATCGAGGCGCCGCGTCGGCGGCGCGGACGGTTTCGAGCAGGCGTCGGGTCTGTGCGCCACGCACGCGAACGATGTCGTCCTGGTATTTCAGGAGCAGCCCCAACGTATCATCGAGCATCTGGGGGTCGAGCGACTGCGCATCGAGCGCGATCAGTGCGCGGCCCCACTCGATCGTTTCCGAAAGCCCGGGCAGCTTGTACAGGTCCAGCGTGCGCAACTGCTGCACGAATGCGACCACTTGCCGTGACAGAGCCTCTTGTGCCTGAGGAACGCGGCGGCGCAGGATGTCGAGCTCGCGCGCGGCATCGGGATAGTCTACCCAGTGATAGATGCAGCGCCTCTTGACGGCGTCGTGAATCTCGCGCGTGCGGTTCGATGTAATGATCACGACCGGCGGGCGCTCCGCCGCGATCGTACCGAGCTCGGGTATGCTGATCTGGAAATCCGAGAGTACCTCGAGCAGGTAGGCCTCGAAAGGCTCGTCGGCCCGATCAATCTCGTCGATGAGCAGCACCGCCGGCGGGTCGTGCGGTTGGAGCGCCCGCAGCAGAGGGCGCGCGATCAGGAAGCGTTCCGAGAACAGGTTCGAGGCGATCCGCTCACGCGGCTCGTCGGTGGTCTCGCGCAGGCGGATTTCCAGCATCTGACGCGCATAGTTCCACTCGTACGCGGCAAGACTCGCATCCAGGCCCTCGTAGCATTGCAGGCGGATGAGCTCCGCCCCGAGGGCGAGCGCGAGTACTTTGGCGATCTCCGTTTTGCCGGTACCGGGTTCTCCCTCGAGGAATAGCGGCCGCTCGAGCGCAAGCGCGAGGAACACCGCGGTCGCCAGCGGCCGGTCGGCCACATAGTCGTGCGCCAGGAGCAGCGATCGAGTGTCCTCGATCGAGGCCGGTTTGCCGGGTTGTCGCGTCACGGGCGGGGGCGGCCCGGCCTCACGCGAGCGCCTGCTCCACGGCGCGCCGCGTCAATACGGGAATGAGATGGGCGCGATATTCGGCGCTGCCGTGCAGGTCGGCGTTCAAGGAGCCCGCCGGCACCGTGATGCCGTTCAGAGATTGGGGCGCGAAGCGCCTGGCGAGGGCCTGCTCCATCTCCGGAACCCTGAAGACGCAAGGGCCCGCGCCCGTGACGGCGACACGGACCGACTTGCCTGTCAGCGAGACGAACACGCCGACGAGCGCGAACCGCGATGCGGGCTGCGGGAACTTGACGTACGCCGCCCGCTCCGGCAACGGAAATTCCACCGCGGTGACAATCTCGTCGGAGCCGAGCTCGGTCGCGAAGAGTCCGTGGAAGAAAGAGTCGGCCGGGATCGCGCGCCTGTCAGTGCGCAGCTCGGCGCCGAGGCCGAGCACCGCGGCCGGGTAGTCCGCCGCCGGATCGCTGTTGGCCAGGGAGCCGCCGACGGTACCGCGATTGCGGACCTGCCGGTCGCCGATGCCCGAGGCGAGGTGCGCGAGCGCGGGCAGGTGCTGGCGAACGTGCGCCGAGTTCGCCACTTCGGCGTGTGAGGTCATCGCACCGATACGCAGCGACCGCCCGTCGAGGCGTACTCCGCGCAGATCGGCGAGCCCGCCGAGGTCGATGAATGCCGACGGCGCGAGCAGTCCGAGCTTCAGTGAGGGAATGATCGACTGGCCGCCGGCGAGCAGCTTGGCCTCCGGATCGTCGTGGGCCATCCGGACGGCCTCGGTAATGGAGGAGGGTCGGTGATAGGAAAGGTTCGGCATGGCGATTACCTCGTGCCGCGCGCGGCCGCGAGGGCCTGCCAGATGCGAAATGGCGTCGCCGGCATCTCGAGCTCGCGCACGCCGTAGGGCGCGAGCGCATCGATCAGGGCGTTGATCACCGCCGGAGGTGATCCAATGGCGCCGGCCTCGCCGCAGCCTTTGACGCCGAGGGGGTTGTGCTTGCAGGGCGTGCCCTTGACGGTCTCGACGCGAAAGCCGGGCAGATCGTCGGCGCGCGGCAGGGTGTAATCGAGCAAGCTTCCGGTGAGGAGTTGTCCGCTCTCCTCGTCGTAGCGGCATCCTTCGAGCAGCGCCTGGCCGATACCCTGCGCGAGCCCGCCGTGCACCTGGCCCTCCACGATCATGGGATTGACGACATTGCCGAAGTCATCGCAGGCGGTGAATCGGTCGATGCGCGCCGCGCCGGTCTCCGGGTCGACTTCCACCTCGCACACATATGAGCCGGCGGGAAAAGTGAAGTTCGGGGGGTCGTAAAACGCATTCTCGTTGAGGCCGGGCTCCAGCTGCTCGATCGGGTAATGGTGGGGCACATAGGCGGCAAGGGCGATCTCGGCAAAAGTCTTGCTGCGATCGGTGCCCTTCACGCGGAACGCACCGTCTTCGAACTCGATGTCCTCCTCGCTCGCCT
>JAJYFU010000015.1 GCA_021790795.1 Pseudomonadota bacterium | reverse complement strand
GACATCCTCGGCGGGACTCGCGGCGGGCGCGACGCTGTCGCAGTCAGTCATGTGCGCTGTCGATCGTGGCTGGATGGAGCGCCGGGAAGCGGCGCCGCGGCGGATCAGATTGGCATCGCGACGGGTGCGAGTCAATCGCGGCTCGCCCGCACCGAGGCGCCCCGCGCGCACCTGGGCCGCCGTTGCGCGCAGCGTCGCGGGAGGCTCGATCCGTGCCGCACGGGGCGGCCGGGTCCCGACCGGCGGTGAGCTACCGGCTCGCATCGGTCCGGTCTTAGACAGACGTCACAGTCGGCGCGCCGCGGGTCGTGATGGGTGTCTCGGTGTAGCGGTAACAGATCGGGAATCCTGGCGCTTGCCCGAGATGTCGGGGACTTTGGATGATCGACTATCTCTTCAACGCAATCAGCATCGTGTTTGCGGCCGGCTGCGGTGCCGCGGGGTACCGGCTTGTCTGCAGAGGGTGGGTCGCCGAGGGACGCGGTGCGGCCCGCGAGCGCGCGATGCTGCGGACTCTCATTGATCATCTTCCCGACCTGCTCTACGTCAAGGATGTCGACGGACGCTTCGTCCTGGCCAACGTCGCGGTCGCGCGCGTCATGGGGGCGAAGACGCCCGGGGAGCTGTTGGGCAAGAACGATTTCGACTTCCATTCCGCGGAGCTGGCCGCCCGCTACCACGAGGACGAGCAGGCGGTGATCCGCTGCGGCACCCCGCTGTCGGCGCGCGAGGAGGAGTGCCGGGATCCGGCCGGCCATCTGATGCACCTGGAAACGACCAAGGTGCCGCTGCGGGATGCAACTGGAACAGTGACCGGCCTGGTGGGCATCGGCCGCGATGTCACACAGCGGGTCGTCGAGACGCGTGATCTGGATCGCGCGGTGCAGGAGACGCGAGAGGTCATTCAGGCGGTGCTCGCCGGGGCGAGCGACCGGCGCATGTCGACGCAAGGCAAGAGCGGCAATCTTCTGCTGCTGGCACAAAGCGTCAACGAGCTGATCGATAACGTAGCGCGGACGGTGGTGGAGACGGTCGCGGCAGTCAGCCGGGCCGTTGACGGCGATCTGACGTCGCGCATGAACGTCGACGACAAGTCAGGTGATTTCAAGGCATTGGCCGGTTCGGTCAATTCGATGATCTCGGCCATGATGGAAGTGGTCGCCAGCCTGGCGACCACTTCCCGTGCGGTGCAACTCGGTGCGGAGGAGATCTCGCGCGGCAATCTCGATTTGAACAGGCGTACGGAGGAGCAGGCTGCGAGTCTCGAGGAGACGGCGTCGTCAATGGAGCATATGACCACGATGGTGAAAGACAACGCGGCGAACGCGGCGCAGGCCAAGCAGCTGGCGCGGGCGGCGCGCGAGCAGGCCGAGCGCGGCGGCAACGTGGTCGGGGCCGCCGTCGGTGCGATGGGCGAGATCAGCGCCGCGAGCCGCAAGATTGCCGACATCATCGGCGTGATCGATGCGATCGCGTTCCAGACCAACCTTCTGGCGCTGAACGCGGCGGTCGAGGCGGCGCGGGCCGGCGAGCAGGGCAAGGGGTTCGCGGTCGTGGCTTCCGAGGTGCGCAATCTCGCCTCGCGCAGCGCCGAGGCGGCCAAGCAGATCAAGACGCTGATCCACGATTCGGTGGACAAAGTGAGCGAGGGCACCAAGCTGGTCGACGAGTCCGGCGCGGTGCTCGGGGAGATCGTGACGCGGGTCAAGAAAGTGACGGACGTCATGGCCGACATCGCCGAGTCGAGCAGCGCGCAGGCCTCGGGCATCGAGCAGGTGAACCGAGCCGTGACGTCGATGGATGCAATGACGCAACAGAACGCGGCGATGGTCGAGCAGGCCGCCGGAGCGGCCCAGGCGCTCAACGAGCAGGCGACCAGCCTGATGAGGCTGATCGGCCGTTACCGGACCGCAAGGGTCGCGGCGGCCTCCGATGATGCGCGCCGAGTCCGCGCCCGTCCGGTCGCCGAAGTCGCCAGCGGGGGGCGTTGAGCCCACCGACGCGGCCGGTCCTCACCTGCCCGAGGAGCTTCCCCGGGCGAGGGGCGGATCAATCGACCAGCGCTTTCACCGCGTGGGCGATTCCGGCCGGGTCGAGGCCTTGATGTCCCATTTGCTGCCACAGTCCGCCGCAGCCTTCGCGATGCGTGCCGAGGTGGTCGTAGCGTCCTTTGAATCCCGCGCGCAGCAACTCGCTTCCAAAGCGGCTGCCGAGCCCCGTGCGCACGTTCCACCCCTCGGTGACGAGCACGAAGGGAGCCTGCGCCAGCCGAGCCATCATGTCCCGGTCGACGACGTTGAGCGTCGACTTGTTGACGAGCCCCACATTGATGCCCTGTTCCGCCAGCGTGATGAGCGCGTCGAGAGCCCGGTACACGGTCTCCCCGACGGCGACGATGTAGCCGGCGCCGGCCGGCGCGGCGCGCACGATGGAATCCTTGCCGGGCTCGAACGGTTTGCCTTCATAGAGCGGCTTTCCGTCCGCATCCAGGATGTCGGGTACGGGCGAGCGGGTGGTGAAGAGGAACCGCAGCCCGGGGTCGTTGAAGATGCGCTTGACGCACGCGGCGAACTGATGGCGGTCGGCCGGAAAGTACAGCCGTGTCGTATCCTCGCCGTGCACCGGCGCCACACCGCCGTCGGCGAACATGCTGTTGATGCCGAAATGGCAGGTGTTGTCCGCCATGTCGTCGACGCCGCTGTGGCTGAAGTGGGCGAGGACGTTGGCGAAGTTCAAGCGCGCCATCGTGATCTCGCTCACGCACATCTCCAGAAAGGCGCTGAAGGTGGCGAAGATGCCCTGCTTGCCGGGTTGGGAGCCGAAGCCCGCCGCGGCCGAGTAATTGCCGCGCTCCATGATGCCGCCGCGGACGAGCACCTCGGGATGCTGTTTGCGAACGTGATGCAGCCCGCAGGAGCCTTCGAGGTCGTTGTCGAACACGCGGACGCTGGCGATGCGCTGCGCGGGGCTCATCTCATCGAGGATCCCGTTGAGGATCTTGCCGAAATCGTCACGGTTCTTGCCCACGCCGGCCGAGCCGCGGTAGCTGAGCGGACATTTCTCGGGCTGCGCCGCCTTGAGCAGGGCGATCGCCTCCTCCTGGCCGCCCTGCGTCTCGAGATAACGGATCGCGGTCTCGGCTTTGAGCACCTCGTGCGCGCTGGGGCTGCCTTCGGCCCCGGGGATGCCCGGCGCCATGAGGCGCTTGATCACGACGGCCTGCGGCCGCGTGTCGGAGAATGCCCGAGCGAGATCCGTGTACAGCGCGTCGAGATCCTCGCCCAGGGTGGTCGCGAGCGTCAGCCCATAGCCGGCCAGGGTGCGGCTGAGATCATAGCCGGGCATGTAATCCTGGGGGTGCCCGGCGATCGTGACGTTGTTGTCGTCCACCAGGACCTTGATGTTGAGCTGGTGTGCAACCGCCAGCCGCGCCGCTTCCGCGTCGTCGCCTTCCATCTGGCTTCCGTCGGAGCCCAGCAGGACCACGGCTTTGTCGGGATTCGCCATGGCGACGCCATTGCAGAACGCCCACAGGTGGCCGAGCCGGCCCGAGCTGAAGTGCACGCCCGGGGTCAGCTGCTTCTCGGGGTGTCCCGGCAGGCCGCTGTCGAATTCGCGGTAATGCAGCAGACGCTCGGCCGGCATGGCGCCCTCGAGGACGGCGAGCAGGTACTGCGTGGCGACCCGGTGGCCGGCCTCGTCATAGAAGACGGGCACGATGGGTGCGCCGTTGGCGATGAACCCCCGAATGATCATCACTTCCGGCACCGTGTCGTACGCGCCGCCAGTGTGTCCCGACAGGCCCTTGGCGCCCGCCAGTGCCGTGAAGAAAACGATTGCGTTGCGGCACAGCTGGATGTTGTGGCGGAGATCCGCCTTTTGCGCATCGGTCAGCGCGCCCAGTCTCGGATCGAGCTTCAGCGGCCGCAACTGCTTGAGATCAATCGGAAAGTGCTCTTTCGCCATGTGACGCCTAGCCTCCAGCTGTGGGTGGTCCGAATGAGCATGATATCGCATCCGGCTTTCGCATCAGGCCGGAGCCTTGGGCCGCGGATTCAGTCGTTACGCATGGCCTCGAGGCGATTGCGCAGCCTGAATCGTCGGCACGGAATAGGCGCAGGGCAAGGCGGTGCCTGGAGCCCGAACGACGGTCTTTGGCGCTACGCGCCGGGCCCGGGCAGGGGCGGATCCAGCGCTTCTCAATAACGCAGCTGGTAGGCCAGGCCGATGCTGCTGCCGGGATCGTTCTGCGGAGTTGTCCCTTGCGTGGTCGCGGTACCGTTGCCCAGGCGCGTCTCGAGCTTCAAGTGGCGGCTTAGGTCGATATCGACGCGAATCTGGCTGGTGCCTTGTGTCGTGTGTGTCGCCGCGACGTATATGTTGTTCGACAGGTACTTGCCGGCGGTGACGCTCGCGCCGCCGGTCCGCGTGCCGGGAGCGGCGGCGGCCCCGGTCGGCTGGCCGCTGGCGACCGACAGCGTGTTCAGATCCAGGTGGCGCCGGATCCAGGTCAGGGGATTGAGACTGCTGGCGCCCGATCCGCCGAGCCCGTCCAGGGTGGCGAGCGCAGCGCCGGTCTCGCCGAGCTGGTAAGGCGAGAGTTGGGAGGCGGGCTCGCCGAACAGCAGCAGTGCGAGCAGATCGTCCTGCGGCAGTTGGGGACTGCTCGTGAGCGATATGCGCGGGTCATCCGCGAAGCCCGTGACACGCAGCGTGACAGTCGTCGCGGAGGTGTACATCACGCTGCTCTGCGCGACGAAATCGAGGGTGGGATCGATCCGGTGCCGCAGGCCCTCGCCGTTGAAGCTGACCCGGCCGCTCGTGAAGTCGAGGTTCGTGCCCGCCAGAGAGAAGGTACCGCGGGTCATCGAGAAGCCGCCGCTCACGCGAGGATGGGCGGATGTGCCCGCGATTTCTAGCTTGCCGCCGAGCTGGGCGTCGAGTCCTCTTCCGCGGACGAATATGGCCCGCGGGGCGTCCAGGGTCAGCCCGAGGCCGATCACCAATCGGTGCGCCGCGCGCACCGGCTGGACCGCCTGGCCCGGACGGATCACATCCAGCGTCGCGACATTCGGCGGCAGTCCGTTCGGGATGCTGATCTCGGCATGGTGCAGATGGATGGTGCCGGTGACGTTCACGCGATCGCGCAGCGTGCCCACGACGTGGATGTCGGCACCGAGATCGGCGGTCAGGATGTCATTCGTGATCGGCCGGATCCGATGGGCGATCAGGGAGACATCGATCGGCATACGCGGTTGGAGGATCCCGATCGTGCCGGTCGCGGACAGGTGGCCCGGACCGGCCCGCGCCGTCAGGCTCGAGATCCTCAAGACACCCTGGTCGCCGACGAGGCGCGCGTTGATGTCGCCGATGTGGACGCCTTCGGCGTAGTCGCGCAGATCTCCATTCGCGAGCGTGACGACGCCGCGGATCCGCGGGGCTCGCTCCCTGCCGCTCACGCGGGCATCGACGGTGAGCGTTCCCGCCGCGCGCTCGCCTCTGGCCTCGAGGATGGCGTTCATCAGCGCAGCGTTCATCGTGCCGGTGAGTGTCAGCGCAACCCGCCCCGCGCGATTGAGCGGCGTGCGACCGCTCAGCGACAGACGCGACGCCGGTCCCGCCACCAGCACGGCGGAAACCGCGGCCACCCCGGCTCGCAGGCGTGCGTGGCTGCGCAGATTGACCGCCGGCAGTCCCTGCGTCTCCGGGCCGGCGAATCTCAGGCCGGTGAGCTCGAGCGATACGTGGCCGACCGGCGAGGTGCGGCGGCCCTTGAGTCGTGCTTCGGCGCTGAGGGTGCCGCCCGAGAGCAGGTGCGGTGCGAACGCGTCGATGACTCCGGCATCGAGCCGATGAAGCGACGCGCGAACATCGAGCGTCGGAGACAGCCTCCCATTGAGCGCGATGACGGTTCGTTGGATCCCGAGCCGCAGATTGCGTACCGCAAGACCGCCCGACCATGTCACTTGCGACGGCGAGAGCAGCTGCAGTGTCTGACCGCGATAGTGCGCGGCGAAAGCGCGCAGATCGAGCGACCGCGGCAGGCGGTCGAGCCGTGCCGTGGCCGTCAGGTTTGCGGGCGCGCCGTGGACGTCGGGCGATTCGGCCGCGAGCCGGAGACGCAGCGCATCGAGCGGGCCGACGGCGGACAGCCTGACATCGCCTTTGAGACCGTGCGCCTCGAGGTGGCGGGCGACCAACAGCATGCGGGCGCCCGCGCGACCCGCCACCGGAGCCAGCGCGAGGGTCCCGTCGAGGCGTCCCGAGAGCGCCGTTGCGAGCAGGGGCCGTAGATCCGCCAGCCGCGCGATGCTCAGGCGCAGCTGGCCGCGTGTGGACGCGAGGCTCGAGCCCGAACGCAGACGTCCGGTGAGACTTACGCTTCTCCAGGTCATGCGCCGTACGTCGAGGTCATAGGTATGCGTTGCGGATCGCACCAGAGAGACCTCGAGCGCCACCGGTGCGCCGGCGAGCGTGCCCCCGACCCGCAGCTCGGCATGGGTGGCTGAGGGCAGTCCGCGGGCCCGCACGGTGGCCTGGAGGGATTCGGGTGGCGCCCCGTGCAAGGAGAGCCTCGAATGTGCTCGTGCGAGGAGTGTCAGCGCGTGCCAGGGGCCCTGGGCCGAGCCCGTGAGCACCAGCGACCCGCTCGCCGCGGGGACAACCCGCGCCAGATCGGACAGGGAGAGCCGCCAGCGGGCATGCACTGCACGCACCGCGCCGGCCGCATCGCCCGGCGGGTTGCGCTCCGCTCTCGCGGTCGCGGACACCGTGATTGCGCGTCCCGAGAGCGTGAAGCGCCGTAAGCGCACCTTCGTTGACGTCAGGCTCGCTTCGAGTCGAAGGCGCGTGTGGGGCCCGAGCAGTCGCGCGGCAACGCCCGCGCCCCGTACGCGGCCGGCGCCGCGGACGGCGAGGCGCGTGAGCGTGCCGTGCTGCGCGATCGTGCCCACGAGGCGCAGAGTGCCGTGGATGCGCTCGTGGTAGAGCGCCGCAAGGGGTGACAGTCGCGGCAACCGCAGATCGAAAGCGGCACTGCGCGCACCGGCTGTGAGCAGCCGCGCTCGCAGGCTGAACAGGCGATCAGTCGCCGCGAGCTGCAGCGGACGGCGCGCCGCATGCAGCTGCAGGGTCGCCTCAACGCTCAGCGGCGAGCCCCGCAGCAGCCGCGGGTGGGGTCCCGGCAGCCTGATGTGCCGGCCCGTGGCGTGCACCGTGAGGACCTGGCCGTCGGCGGTCAGGTTCGCGGTGAGGGTGCCCAGCCGCAAGCCATTGGCGAGCCGCAGGCCCTGGAGATTCAGTGTCCCGTTTGCCTGTGCCGTTGCCAGCGGCCCGCGCCAGTGGCCGTGGAGCGCGATGTGCCGCCAGGACACACCCGGTCGAGGCTGCATGGCCGCAGAGGTGATTGCGTAGGTCAGATCGGCCGAGCGTCGGCCGAGATCTAGGGTTCCATGGGCTTGGGCGTCGAGTTTTCCCGCGTGCGCGCTGAGCCGAAGCGTCTCCGCGTGTGGCGGCCCTTCGATGCTCGCCTCGAGCGCCAGGGGGCCGAGTCCCGGGAGTTTGAGCCAATGTTGCAGGGGCCCGTCTGCCGGCTCCTCGACCTTGACGCGGGCGGTAAGTGCCGCGGGCGCCGTCCGTAGCCGCAAACTGTACAGGCCCATGCCGTTGGTGCGCCGCGCGAGCAGGGTCGCGCGCGCGTCGGTCATCGATCGGTAATGGAGGGATCCCCGGACGTTCAGACGCGCCAGGGTGCCGGCGGCGGCCGGTTCGAGCTGCAGCGTGTGGATCCGAAAGTGATCGATGTCGATGGCCGGCAAATGCGAGGGGCCGCGGGCGCGGCTCGAGCGGGAGGGCACCGGCCGCCGCAGCACATCGACCTGGCCGATATCGAACCGCTCGACGTGCAGATTCCAGGCGAGCAGCGCCAGGGGCGACCAGCGCAGTGAGACGTGCGCGGCGCGCAGCCACGGACCCCGCGAGTCACTCAACTGAATGCTGGCGATATCGATGCGGGAGGGGAACCGGCCGCCGAGGCCCGCGATGCGCATGCGCCCCGAGGAGAGCTGCGCCGTCTCGTGCTCGATCAGATGGCGCCCGGCGCGGGTATTGCCGGCGACGATCAGGGCCGTGACGCTCAGCACGGCCAGCAGCAGCACCGCGCAGACGCTCCATGCCGCGATGCGCAACGCCCGGCGCATCAGAAGGCCTGCCCGAGGCCGATGTAGACCTCGAAACTGCCGCCATTGCGCAGCGGGCGCGTCGGCACGGCGAAGTCGAGCCGGATCGGTCCGATGGACGTGTAATAGAGCACACCCATTCCCACCCCGACACGGTATACGCTTTGCGAGCCCGCGGCGACACCACCGGCATCGGCGAACAGGACGGCGCCCCAGCTTGTGCCGATGCGTTGGCGCAGCTCGAGATTGACCGCCTGCATGCTCGTGCCGCCTTCCGGATAACCGTCGGGAAACTGCGGACCGACCGACTGATAAGCATAGCCGCGCACCGTGCCGCTGCCGCCGGCGTAGAAGCGTTGATCGGGCGGCAGGCTGAACTGGCTGGCCCCTTCCGCCACGCCGGCAAGCAGCCGCGCGGCGAGTACCGTGCGTCCGGGGGGATCACTCCGGAAGAGCCGATGCACGTCGAAGTAAGTCGCGATACTGCCCTGCAGGATGACGAACCACTGCTGGCCCGAAGCCCCGGAGGAGAGCGTCGGGGCGGCCCTGATCGATATCTTGAAACCGTGAGTCGGATCAAGGAGCGGCGAGGACAGATCCGTGGAGTTGAAGTGTGCCGAGAGCGGAATCGACAGCAGGTTGTAAGCGTAGTTGCGACCCTGCTGGAGGATGCGCTCGTGCTCGTAGCCGGCGCCGGCGGTCGCGGTCCAGTCGCTCGAGAGCCTGCGGGTCAGCGTGGTGCGCGCCATCTCGCCGTTTTGCGTATAGGCCTCCAGCGTCTGCCGGAGCGCGGTAACCGAAAACCCTAGCGTCTGATCACGGCGATGGAAATCCGGGATGGCGTACCCGACTCTCGCGTCGTAGCCGATGCCGGTACTGACCGTGCCGCCGAGATCGATGGCCGTCGCGGATACGCTGAGCCGCTGCCCGCCGCCGAGCACGTTGCGGTCGCTCCAGTTCACGCCGCTGCTGCCGCCGAGGTCGCTCGAGTAGGCGGCGTTGACGCCAACGGCGAAGCGTTTGCTTTCCTTGACTTGAAATGTGAGCGGTACGCGCCGGCGCCGATCGGGAGCGCCCCGCCGGACCGTGACGCTGGAGAACAGCCCGAGCCGCAGCAGAGCCTGCCGGGCCTTCTCGACGCTGGCCGTATCGTAAAGCTCGCCGGTATGCAGCGGGAGCTGCCGTATGGCCAGCGACTCTCGAACGTGGCGCAGTCCCTGGATGCGGATCGATCCGATGCGGACATGCGGGCCGCTGTGCACGCGAAAAGTCAGATTGAGCAGGTGCTGCGCGGGCTCTTCGTAGGCGATGGGCTTGGCGACCGTCGCGAGCGCGTATCCGGCATCCTGCAAGCGCTTCTGCAGCCTCGCGCGCGCCGCCAACACATCGGAGGCGACGGCCGGGGCCCCCGAGGCCAGGTCAAATGTCCGTTTCATGCCCGCGGGAAGCGTCCCCTGGATGTCGATGCGGCCGATGTGAAACAGGGGACCGAGCACCGGCGTGATCTTCACATGCGCAGCCTTGCCTTTCGGCAGGGCGTTCAGGGTCTTGCCGAGCCCGGCGCTGTCGAGGCCCACGCCGTCGATCGTGATCGTGATTGTGCCGTCGTAGTAACCGAAGCTGTGCAGCACCGTCTCCAAGCGCTTCACATCGCCGCGCGCGCGGGCGATCAGACCGAACGGACCGACCGGGGCTGTGGTGCGCAGCGCCGCGAGCTGCGAGGTCATCTTCAGGGTCGAGTTGATCGCCCCTTTCCCGGTGGATGTCCACTTGACCGTGTACGGCAGGCGCGTTGCCGCCTCGGCGACG
The DNA here is from genome assembly GCA_021790795.1 of Pseudomonadota bacterium. Lineage (GTDB taxonomy): Bacteria > Pseudomonadota > Gammaproteobacteria > Steroidobacterales > Steroidobacteraceae > 13-2-20CM-66-19. The sequence continues at coordinate 30,478 of JAJYFU010000015.1, read as the reverse complement.
CGCAGGGCGATCGCCGAGCACAGCAGCAGTGCGAGCACGCACACGGTGCTCGTCCGGCCGCGACGTTGGCCACGGGATGTCTGGGGGGCCGCGCTGGTGGTGTGGCCTTTCCACTCGCCGTTGGCCAGCTCACGAATCATTCGGTTCCTCATTCCTCGTACCGAGGCGGGGGCTGGCGTGCCCGCCTCACCAGCCCGACTCTGCGCTTCGCGGACGAGAGCTCGGCTCAGGGTCTGGCTGCTTGCTTTTTGGAATGTGCCCGATGACCGGGCCCATCGTGCCCGCGGCGCGGGCCTCTCCCGCCAACAGCGAAGCTGCCTAATGGTAATGCAAGAAGTGCCTTCTTGTTGACGGCTGTACGGGCTTCGGTGCGCGCGATGTTGTCCGGGAGTGGGCGAGCGGCGCCCGGCCGCTGTTTGATTGGGGATCTCTCGCCGAGCGTGTCGCGGAGGCGGGGCTCCCCGACCACATCACGGGATTGCAGATCAGGTTCTCGAGGTGAGCCGGTCGGGGACGGCGTCGCCGGGCAGATTTCGCGCACCGGCGCGCGATATGCCGGGGTGCGCCTCGCCGGGATATCCGGGGGCACGCACCCCGTGGACGTGCCGTAAGTGATTGATTATTGGCGCTCCCTACGGGATTCGAACCCGTGTTACAGCCTTGAGAGGGCTATGTCCTGGGCCTCTAGACGAAGGGAGCGTGGCCGGCCTGGCTGCAGGAGCGCGGTATTATAGGTATCCTGATTCATTGCTCAAGCAGAAAGCGCCGAATTGAATTCTCCCGATGCGCACTCCGATGCGCCCCAAGTAGTGCCCCGGATCATCCCGCGGGCGCAGCACACCATATCCCGCTCTCACATCTCGCCAAACGCGCTGCGCGTGCTCTACCGCCTGCGCGATGCCGGGTTTCAGGGGTTTCTCGTCGGCGGCTGCGTCCGCGACCTGCTCCTGGGCCTGGAGCCGAAGGACTTCGACGTCGCCACCGACGCGCTGCCCGAGCAGGTCAAGCGCCTGTTCCGCAATTGCCGGCTCGTCGGGCGGCGCTTCCGCCTGGCGCACGTCTTCTTCGGTCAGGAGATCATCGAGGTGGCCACGTTCCGGGGCACAAGCGCCCCGATCCAGGACGAGGAGACGCCCGAGAGCGAGCTCACCGACGCCGAGCCGGTGCAAGCCGAGGACGAGCTGCTCGATCAGGGCGGCCCGGTCACCGAGGCGGGCGCGGCACTGCTCGAAGCCGAGCATGCCGGCCGCGATGCGCCGGTCCCGGATACCGAGCGGATGTTCGACGATACGGGCCGCATCCTGCGCGACAACGTTTACGGCACCATCGAAGCGGACGTCTGGCGGCGCGATTTCACCGCCAACGCGCTGTATTACAACATCGCCGACTTTTCCATCTGGGATTACGTCGGCGGCGCCGAGGACATCGCGGCGCGGCAACTGCGCATGATCGGCGATCCCGAGACGCGCTACCGCGAGGATCCGGTGCGCATGCTGCGGGCGGCGCGTTTCGAGGCGAAGCTCGGCTTCACGCTCGAGCCGGCCAGCGCCGAGCCGATCGGACGGCTGCGCGATCTGCTCGGGGGCGTGCCGCCGGCACGGCTGTTCGATGAGACGCTGAAATTGTTTCTCACCGGCCACGGCGAGCGCAGCCTGCCCGTCTTGCGCCGCCGCGGATTGCTCGAGGCGCTGCTGCCGAACGTCGAGTCGTACCTGGCGGCGCATCCGCGCAGCCTGGTCGAGAAGCTGGTGATTAAAGGCCTGGCCAATACCGATGCGCGCGTGCTCGCCAGCCGGTCCGTCACCCCGACGTTCCTGCTCGCGCTGCTGCTGTACGGACCCATCGCCGCGATCATCGAGTCCCTGCCGCCCTCGCGCTGGCACGAGTTTGCCGCGATCCTGGAGGCCTGTGATCAGGCGGTGCGCGAGGCGCAGCGCCACGTTGCAATACCGAAACGCTTCACGCTCGGCCTGCGCGAGATGTTCGCGCTGCAGCCGCGGCTGGAGCATCCCCGCGGCCGCCGCGCGCTGCGGCTGATCGGTCATCCGCGATTCCGGGCCGCCTACGATCTGCTGCTGCTGCGCGCGCAGTTCGGTATGGCCTCGGCCGATATCGCGAAATGGTGGACCGATCTGCAGAGCGTCTCGGAAGAAGAGCAGGGCCGCATGGCCGATGCGCTCGCGGCCGGACCGGAGCGCCCCGGGGGTCAAACGGGCCGCCGGCGGCGGCGCCGAGGCGGGCGCCACCGTACGAGCAACGGCGCGTCCTGAGCGGGTTTTGGGCCGATGCGGCGCTGGCAGCCGGCTTATGTGGGCATCGGCAGCAATCTGGAAGACCCGCGGCGCCAGGTGCTGCGCGCCTGCGAGCGCCTGGCCGGGCTGCCGGAGACGCTTGCGGTGTGCCGCTCGCCGCTGTACGGCTCGCGCCCGTTCGGCCCGGTGGCGCAGCCGGACTTCGTCAACGCCGTGGCCGGTCTGCTCACTCGGCTCGATGCCGATGGCCTGTTCGCGGCGCTGAAGGCGCTGGAGAGCGCCCTCGGACGCACGCCGGGCGGGCCGCGCTGGGGCCCGCGCCTGATCGACCTCGATCTGCTGGTCTTCGGCCGCGAGTGTCGCGAAGGACCGCAGCTGCGCTTGCCGCATCCCGGTATAGTGGAGCGCAACTTCGTTCTGTATCCTCTGGGCGATATCGCCCCGGATCTCGATGTGCCTGGGCTCGGCCGGGTATCCGAGCTCAGAGCCCGGCTTACGCCCGAGGGTCTATGGCCGCTCGAGCCGCAATCCCTCAGTCCCGACGTCCGCTCCATGTGAAGTCATGACCGACGCTGAGCATCAGTTCATCGTGGTGGAAGGCCCGATCGGGGTCGGCAAGAGCAGCCTGGCGCGGCTGCTGGCCGAGAGTCTCTCGGCGCAGCCGGTGCTCGAGGACCCCGGCGCGAACCCCTTTCTCGAGCGTTTCTACAAGAGCCCGCGTTCCGGGGCGCTGCCGGCGCAGCTGTACTTTCTCTTCCAACGCTGCCAGCAGCTCGGCGCGCTCAACCAGAAGGACCTGTTCGCTCCGCTGCGTGTTGCCGATTACCTGTGGGAGAAAGACCGGCTGTTCGCGCGTCTGACGCTCGATGAGGCCGAATTCGCGCTGTACGAGCAGGTCAGTCGCGGCCTCGACGTGCAGCCGCCAAAGCCCGATCTCGTGATCTATCTGCAGGCGCCGGTGGACGTGCTGCTCGAGCGCATCACGCGGCGGGCGGTCGGCTACGAGCACTACATCGACCGGGAGTATCTGGTGCGGTTGAACGAGGCGTATGCACGTTTCTTCCACGAATACGAGGCCGCGCCGCTGCTGATCGTCAACGCCGCGGCCATCGATCCGGTCAACAACGCGGCCGATTACGAGGAGCTGCTCGCGGCGATCCGCCGCATGAAGCGCGGGCGGTTCTACTACAATCCGATGGGCGCCCGGGCAATATAGCCAGTCGGATCGAGTAAACTACGGGCATGTATACGCAACTGCAGCTCAGAGACTCGGACCGTCCTCCCGTCACGCTCGGGACGCTCGCGCGCATGAAAGCGCAAGGCGAGAAGATCGCCTGTCTGACCTGTTACGACGCCAGCTTCGCCGTCCTGCTGGATGCGGCCGATGTCGATGTGGTGCTCGTCGGCGACTCGCTCGGCATGGTGATCCAGGGGCGCGAGACCACCGTTCCGGTGACGATGGATCACATGGTCTATCACTGCGCCGCGGTGGCGCGCGGCGTGCATCGCCCGTTCCTCATCGCCGATCTGCCCTTCATGAGCTATCCGACCAAGGAGCGGGCGCTGGAGAACGCCGTGCGGCTGATGCAGGAGGGCGGGGCGCAGATGGTCAAGCTCGAAAGTGGCGGCGGGCAGATCGAAATCGTGGAGTTCCTGGCCGGCCACGACATCGCCGTGTGCGCGCACTTGGGCTTGAAGCCCCAGTCGGTCCACAAGACCGGCGGGTTTCGCGTGCAGGGGCGGCAGGAGGAGGCGGCGCGGCGGATGATCGCCGACGCCAAGCGGCTCGAGGCCGCCGGGGCCGACGTGGTGCTGCTCGAGTGCATTCCCGCCGAGCTCGGCAAGCGCGTCGCCGCGGAGCTGGCCGTGCCGCTGATCGGCATCGGCGCCGGTCCCGACACCGATGGCCAGATCCTCGTGCTGTACGACATTCTCGACATCACCAGCGGCCGCAAGCCCCGCTTCGTGCGCAACTTCATGAGCGGCGCCGGCGATAACCTCGAGGCGGTCAAGCGCTACGTGGCGGCGGTGCGCGACCGCAGCTATCCGGCGCCCGAGCACTGCTTCTGAGGCCGATGCGCCGCGCCACGACCATCGCCAAGGTGCGCGCGGCGGTGCGCGCGTGGCGCCGCGCCGGCGAGCGGGTGGTGTTCGTGCCCACCATGGGTAACCTGCACGAGGGGCACATGAGCCTGATCGAAGCGGCGCGGGAGCATGGCGAGCGCTTCGTCGCCAGCATTTTCGTCAACCCCATGCAATTCGGCCCGAACGAGGACTTCGCCCATTATCCGCGCACGCCGGAGCGCGACGAGCACATGCTGCGCGCCGCCGGCTGCGACTTGATGTTCATGCCCGACGTCGAGGAGATGTATCCCAACGGCATGGGGCATGCCACCCGCGTGGAAGTGCCGGGACTGTCGGATATCCTCTGCGGGGAGTTCCGGCCCGGACATTTCCAGGGCGTCACCACGGTGGTCGCCAAGCTGCTGCACATCTGCGAGCCCGATGCCGCGGTGTTCGGCGAGAAAGACTTTCAACAGCTGACGCTGATCCGGCGCATGGTGAGCGACCTTTGCATGTCCGTGCGGATCATTGCGGCGCCGACGGTGCGCGCAGCCGACGGACTCGCCATGAGCTCGCGCAACCAGTACCTCACGGACGCCGAGCGGGCGCGGGCGCCGGCGGTCTATCGGGCGCTGCGCGCGGCGGCGAGCCGCCTTGCGGCGGGCGAGCGCGAGTACGACAACATCGAGCGCCAGGGACTGCGCGCACTGGAGTCCGAGGGGTTCCGGGTGGATTATTTCGCCATCAAGCGCACCGAGGATCTCGGTCCGCCCACGCCCGAGAGCCGGCATCTCGTGGTGTTGACCGCGGCGCACCTCGGCAAGGCGCGACTGATCGACAACGTGCAGGTGACGCTCTAGCCTTGCTCCGCCCGCCGATGGCGGGCCAGAGACCAGTCGATGTGCTCGCGCAGCAGTGCCGAGGCGCCCTCGCGGCGCCGCCGCAGCGCCGCGGTGAGCCGCGGATCGGGCGGCGCATTGCCCAGCGCGACGGCGATGTTGCGCGACCAGCGCTCGTAGCCGATGCGGTAGATGGCCGAGCCGCGCATGCGCGCCTCGAACTGCGCTTCGCTCCAGGCGAACAGCTCGGTCAGGCGGGGCGCATCGAGGCCGTGGCGGACCTTGAAGTCGGGGTGCGCGGCGCGGCGCGCGAACTTGTTCCACGGGCAGACCAACTGACAGTCGTCGCAGCCGTAGATCCGGTTGCCCAGGGCCGGGCGCAGCTGCGGCGGAATGGGGCCGTCGAGCTCGATGGTCAGGTACGAGATGCAGCGGCGCGCATCGAGCCGATAGGGCGCAATGATCGCGCCCGTGGGACAGGCCGGCATGCAGGCCGTGCACGTGCCGCAGTGGGCGCTCGCGGGCGCATCCGGGGGCAGGGGCAGGTCGGTCAGGATCTCGCCCAGGAAAAACCACGAACCCGCCTCGCGCGCGATCAGGTTGGTGTGTTTGCCGATCCAGCCCAGGCCGGCATTACGGGCGAGCGCCTTCTCGAGCACCGGCGCGCTGTCGACGCACACGCGGTAGCCGAACGGACCGATGCGCTCGGCGAGCTCGCGCGCCAAGCGCGCGAGCGCCGCGCGCATCACCTTGTGATAGTCACGTCCGAGCGCGTACCGGGAGACGTATCCGGCCGCGGGGTCGGCGAGGACCGCCTCGGCGGGCTGCGCCTCGGCCGGCCAGTAGTCCATGCGCACGCTCACGACCCGTACCGCTCCGGGCAGCAGCTGCGCCGGCCGGCTGCGCAGCGTGCCATGCCGCGCCATGTAGTGCATGCGGCCGTGCAGGCCCTCGTCCAGCCAGCGCAGCAGGTGCCGCTCGTCCTCGAGCAGGTCTACGCCCGCGATGCCGAGGGCGGAGAAGCCGAGGGCGCGCGCGCGCGCTGAAAGCTCGTGCCTCAGCGCCTGCAGATCCGGTGTCGCTTGCATCATGCGCGGCCCATAGTCCCAGTATAATCAACTCTATGAGACTGCCGGCCGCGCTCTACAGCTCCGCTCAAGTGCGGGCGCTCGATCGCCAGGCGATCGAGACGCTCGGCATTCCCGGCTATACCCTGATGCGCCGCGCGGGCGAGGCGACGTTGCGCTGTCTGCGGTCACGATGGCCGGACGCCCGGCGCATCGCGGTCGTATGCGGCGCGGGAAACAACGGGGGCGACGGTTACGTGGTGGCGCGACTTGCGCGCGAAGCCGGATACGACGTTCGCGTGCTCGCGGCGACCTCGCCGGAACGACTGCGTGGGGACGCGCTCACGGCTTGTGAGGACTGGCGCGCCACTGGCGGATCGACACAGCCTTTCTCGGCGCCGGCGCTGGATGCTTGTGACGTTATCGTCGATGGGCTGCTGGGGACGGGTCTGGCAGGCGAGGTGCGTGCCGACGCTGCGCAGGTGATCGCCGGGATCAATGCCAGTGGGCGCGCCGTTCTTGCGCTCGATGTGCCGTCGGGGCTCGATGCCGATACCGGCGTCCCGTTGGGCGCGGCTGTGCGGGCCGAGTGCACCCTCACCTTCGTCGCACTGAAAGCCGGCCTGTTTCTGGGCGAGGGCCCGTCCCATGGCGGCGTGTTGTATTTCGATGATCTGGCGCTCACGGACGCGGTGCCGCAGATGCCCGTGCCCCGGCTCGAGCGCCTGCTGGCGGGGGAAATCAAACGGGCGCTGCCGCCCCGCGAGCGCGACGCGAACAAGGGAGATTTTGGGCACGTGCTGATCGTGGGCGGCGGCCGCGGCATGCCCGGCGCGGCACGTCTGGCGGGCGAGGCGTGCCTGCGCGTCGGCGCCGGCCGTGTGACGGTCGCGGTCGAGCCGCAGAACGTCGCAGCCGTCGGCGCGGGACGGCCGGAGCTGATGTGTCGCGCCCTGCAAGAGCCGGCAGACGTGCGCGATGCGGCGGCCCGCTGTGGCGTGATCGCCGTGGGACCGGGCTTGGGGCAGGATGCGTGGGCGCGTGGAGTGTTGGATGCGGTGCTGGACTGCGGCAAGCCGTTGGTCGTCGACGCGGATGCGCTCAATCTGCTCGCCGCGCGGCCGGTGGCGGCAGGTCCGGACTGGGTTTTGACGCCGCATCCGGGAGAGGCCGGCCGCCTGCTCGGTTGCCCGACCGCGGCGGTGCAACGCGATCGTCCGGCGGCGCTCGGCGCGCTGCTCGCGCGCTACGGTGGCACAGTCGTGCTCAAGGGCGCCGGATCGCTCGTCGGACGCGGCGGCGAAGTCCCGGCGCTGTGCGAGCACGGGAATCCCGGCATGGCCAGCCCCGGGATGGGCGATGTGCTGACGGGGGTCATCGCCGGCATCTGGGCCCAATGCCGCGACCCGTGGCGGGCCGCCCGCGCCGGGGTGTTGGTGCATGCTCTGGCCGGCGATGCGGCGGCCCGGCGGGACGGTCAGCGTGGCCTGTTGGCGGGCGATGTGATTCAGGAGTTGCGGCGCTGCGTCAACGTCTGAATGCCGCAGCCGATACGGCGGCGCTGGGCGCGAGGTTGGCGCGTACGCGGCCCGATGCGCGCGCGCCGCTGGCGGTGGTGTATCTGCACGGCGAGCTCGGGGCCGGAAAGACCACGCTGGCGCAGGGATTTCTGCGCGCCTGCGGTGTTGCCGGACCGGTGCGCAGTCCAACCTACACGTTGGTCCAGGTGTATGCACTCCCAGCGCTGACCGTGGTGCATCTGGATCTCTACCGCCTGCGCGGCGCCGAGGAGCTCGAGCATCTGGGGCTCACGGAGTGGGCGCTGCCCGGCACCGTGTGGGTGATCGAGTGGCCGGAACGGGGTGCCGGGGCGCTGCCGCCGGCGGATCTACGGGTCTCGCTGCGCCTGCTGACCGACGTCCACGAGGCGCAACTCCGTGCCGAAACGGCTGCCGGCGGCGCCTGGCTGGACCGCCTGACCGGTCTTCAGCGGGCAGAATCGAGTTGAAATTTCGGTCCGACTCGTAGAGTATACATCAACGAGTGCTGGGAAACCGATGATCAGGAAGGCTTTTTACTTGCTTTCCCTGGGGCTGTGCGGTGCTGTAGCGATGCGGCCCGCGCTGGCTGCCGGCCTGCGCGCCGATCATTTGATGCGGCTGAGCGTCGCGACCTCGGCTCAGCAGGCGCAGGCGACGCTCGACCTGTCCGGGTACACGCCGTACCGCTATTTCACGCTGACCGGTCCCGATCGCGCCGTCGTGGATTTGCGCGGGACTCGGACCGGCCCAGGACTGCAATTGCCGCGCGTGCACGGGTGGCTCGAAGACGTGCGCATGGGACTCCAACCCAACGGGGCGCTGCGCCTGGTGTTCACGACGCGCTCCGCCGCGGCGATGCACTTCTCATGGCAGCGCGTCGGCGCCGGACAGCGGCTCGTCGTGCGGCTGAGCGCGGGCGGCGCGCCGATCTGGCATGCGAAGAAGACCGTCGCGACGCTGCACGGGCGGGACATCGTCATCACCGTCGATCCCGGTCACGGGGGCATCGATTCGGGCACGGTCGGCATCGACGGCATCGAGGAGAAGAACATCACGCTCGCCATTGGCAGGCGCCTGGCGCAGCTGATCGATGCGCAGCCCGGCATGCTCGCCACGATGACGCGGGATGCCGACGTCTACGTGCCGTTGCGCGAGCGGATGCACATCGCGGAGCGCGATCACGCCAATCTGTTCGTGTCCATCCATGTCAACGATTGCTCGGACCCGCACATCAAGGGCGCCGAGGTGTACATCCTCTCGCTGCACGGCGCGTCGAATGAAGCGGCCCGCCTGGTGGCCGAGCGTGAGAACGCGGCGGACCGGTTCGGCGGGATGAATCTTCGGGGGACCTCGCATACGCTGGCCTCGGTCCTGGTCGGGCTGTCTCAGGCTGCGACCATCAGCCGCAGCATGGTGGCGGCGCGCACCGTGCTGACCGCGCTGGAGCGGGCGCCGTATGTGCCGGTGTGGACCCACTCCGTGTTGCAGGCCCCGTTCGTCGTGCTCAAGTCGCCCACCGTCCCCTCGATGCTGATCGAGACCGACTTCATGTCCGATCCGTCTCAGGCATTGAAGCTCACCCAGCCCTGGTTTCAGCAGAGTATCGCCGAGGCCATCTTCCAGGGGATCCTGGCGTACTTCCGCAACCATCCGCCCGCCGGCACGCTGTTCGCCGCGGAGCGCGCCGCGCGGTTGCGTCAGATGGTGGCGAACAACGCCGGTTAGGGCCTGCGCTGCGGCGGCCCGTCGAACCCTGGTAGGCTGTACCGGCGCCGCCGGCGCGCGTCACCCGCACGGATCTCATGCCCATTCGCATTCTGCCCAGCGAACTCGTCGACCAGATCGCCGCCGGCGAAGTGATCGAGCGGCCGGCCTCTGTCGTGAAAGAGCTGATCGAGAACAGCCTGGATGCCGGGGCGGGCCGAGTCGAGGTGGACATCGAGCAGGGCGGCGCGGGACTGATCCGCGTGCGCGACGACGGCTGCGGCATTGACGCGGCATCGCTGCCGGTGGCCCTGCAGCGTCACGCCACGAGCAAGATCGCCTCTCTCGAGGATCTCGCGGCGATCGGAACCCTGGGCTTTCGCGGCGAGGCGCTGCCCTCGATCGGCTCGGTGGCGCGGCTGCGGCTCGTGTCACATCCGGCCGAAGCGGCGCATGCGGCCGAAATCATCCTGGAGGGCGGAGCCATGAGCGAGGTGCGGCCCGCGGCGCATCCCCGCGGCACCACCCTCGAGGTGCGCGATCTCTTCTTCAACGTGCCCGCGCGACGCAAGTTCCTGCGATCCGCGCCGACCGAGCTCGGGCACATCGCGCGGCTGCTCGAGCGCCTGGCGCTCGCCCGGCCCGAGGTCTCCTTCCGGCTGCGCAGCGGCGAGCGCGTGCTGCTCGATGTGCCCGCGGCCGACGACGGGACGCGCATCGCGCAAGTGCTCGGTCAGACCTTCATGGAGCGTGCGCTGGCGGTCGGTCACGCCGCCGGCCCGGTGCGTCTCGAGGGGTGGATCGCTCTGCCGACGGCCGCGCGCGCCCAGCCCGACCAGCAATATTGGTTCGTGAACGGCCGGCCGGTCCGGGACAAGCTGTTGATGAGCGCCGCGCGCCTCGGTTATCGCGACGTTCTCTATCACGGCCGTCATCCGGCCTATGTTCTGCATCTGACGCTCGATCCGGCGCTCGTGGACGTCAATGCCCACCCCGCCAAGCTCGAGGTGCGCTTCCGCGACAGCCGGCAGATTCATGAGTTCGTGCTGCGGGTGATCGAGCGAGCCCTGGCTGCGACGCAGCCCGGTCCCGCGGCGGTCCCCGCGGCGGGTATCGCGCCGCTGCTCGGCGACGTGCCCCACCCACCGAGGGTCGAGGCCGGCCGCTTCGACTTCGCGGGCGAGGGAGAGCGGCAGTCGCGCAGCCCCTGGGCGGTGGCCGCCGCCGTGCGCGAGCCGGAACCGCTTGTCGAGGCGCCCGCCGAGGCGGCGCGTCCGCTCGGGGAGGCGCTGGCGCAGCTGCACGGCATTTACATCCTCGCGCAGACGCCCGAGGGACTGATCCTCGTCGACATGCATGCCGCGCACGAGCGTGTGCTCTACGAGCGGCTCAAGGCCGAGCGGGACGGCGCGACGGCAGTGTCGCAGCAGTTGCTCGAGCCGCTCGTGGTGGAGCTGAAGCCCTACGAACTCGATGCGCTGCTCGCCGAGCGCGCGGCCTGGGAGCGTGCCGGGTTCGAGCTCGATGCGCTGGGCCCGGCTCGCCTGGCGTTGCGGCGCGTGCCGCCGCTGCTGGCCGGCGGTGAGATCGTGAAGATCGTGGAATCGGTGGCCGAGGCGCTTGGGCGTGAGGCGCCCGGTCATCATCTCGATGCGGCGGCGGATCGGTTTCTCGGCACGCTGGCCTGCCGTGCCGCGATCCACGCCCGGCGCCGACTCACGCTGCCGGAGATGGACGCGCTGTTGCGACAGATGGAGCGCACGGAGCGGTCGAATCAGTGCAACCACGGCCGTCCGACGTGGACACGGCTGACCTTACGCGAGCTCGATCAACTCTTCCTTCGAGGCCGCTGAATGAGCGCCGAGCGCAGAGCGCTCCCGGTGCTGGTGCTCACCGGGCCGACCGGCAGTGGCAAGAGTGCATGGGCCGAGGGCCTGGCCGAGGAGGCGCCGATCGAGATCGTGAGTGTCGATTCGGCTCAAGTTTATCGCGGCCTGGATATCGGCACCGCCAAGCCCTCGAGCGCCGTGCGCGCCCGGATCCCGCACCACTTGATCGACGTGTGCGATCCGGCCGAGGGGTACTCGGCCGGGCGATTCGTGTCCGAGGCGCTCGAGTGCATCCGTGCGATCCAGGGGCGCGGCCGGGTGCCGCTGCTGGTCGGGGGCACCATGCTGTATCTGCGCGCCCTCGTCCGCGGGCTGGCACCGCTCCCTCAAGCGTCCGAGCCGCTGCGCCGCAGCCTCGATGCTCAGGCCGCCCGGGAGGGTTGGCCGGCGTTGCACGCCGAGTTGCAACGCCTGGATCCACAAGCGGCCGCCCGTATCGCACCCAACGATGCACAGCGCATCCAGCGGGCCCTCGAGGTGTGCCGGCTCACCGGTGAGCGCCTCTCCGACCTGCAGCGTCGGGGCTCGAGCCCGCTCGCGGGGGTACCGCTGTGGGCCTGGGCGCTCGTCCCGCGCGAGCGCGCCGAGCTGCACCGGCGCATCGCCGAGCGCTTCCACGCCATGATGGCGACGGGGTGGCTCGAGGAGGTGAGGGGGCTGTATGCCCGCGGTGATCTGTCAGCCGGTCACGCCTCGATGCGTACGGTCGGTTACCGCCAGCTCTGGGCACACCTCGCGGGCGAGTGCACCCTTGCCGAAGCGGTCGAGCAGGGTATTGCGGCCACCCGGCAACTGGCCAAGCGCCAGCTGACGTGGATGCGCGCCGAGGGTTGGGCCGAGCGGGTCGATCCGGCCCGTCAGGTGCTGTCGTGGAACCGCGACGTTCAGCGCCGTCTCGCCGAGCTCCAGCTCTGAATCGGATTGTCTGTGTTACACTGACTGCCCGGTAGCGCTGAGTCCGCGCCCCAAGGTGGTTTGCTTGTATCACCCCCGTAGGGACGCGGACACGACCCCCAAACTGCCGAACAATTACAATCCATTGAGAATAAGGAGAACCCGATGGCCAAAGGCCAGTCGCTCCAAGATCCGTTTCTGAACGCCCTGCGTAAAGAACGGGTGCCTGTGTCGATCTACCTCGTCAACGGCATCAAGCTGCAGGGGCAGATCGATTCATTCGACCAGTTCGTCGTGCTGCTGAAAAATAGCGTCAGTCAGATGGTTTACAAACACGCCATCTCCACGGTCGTGCCGGCCCGCAATGTCAGGCTGACCAGCGAGGAGGAAGGCGCCGTGGAGACCGCCGCCGAGTGAGCCGCGCAGCCCCGCGCCCCCGCAGAGAATCGCTTCGTGTTTGAACGCCCGCGTTCCGGTGAGCGTGCCCTGCTGGTGCGCATCGGGCTCGGAAGCCACGCGGATCCTCTGGATCTGGAGGAATTCCACGAGCTGGCCCGCTCCGCAGGCGTCGAGCCGGTGGCCACGGTCACCGGCCGGCGCGAGCGTCCCGACCCGCGGTTCTTCGTCGGCAGCGGCAAAGCCGAGGAGCTGCGCCAGAGAGCCGAGGACGCCGGCGCCGAGGTGATTCTCGTCGATCACGCGCTCTCGCCGAGCCAGGAGCGCAACCTCGAGCAGCTCACCGGCCGGCGGGTACTGGACCGCAACAGCCTGATTCTCGACATCTTCGCGCAGCGTGCGCGCAGCTTCGAGGGCAAGCTGGAGGTGGAGCTGGCGCAACTGCGCCACATCGCCACGCGTCTGGTACGCGGTTGGACGCACTTGGAGCGGCAGAAGGGCGGCATCGGCCTGCGCGGGCCGGGCGAAACCCAGCTCGAGACCGACCGGCGGCTGATCGCTCAGCGTGTACGGCTGTTGACGCGCCGGCTCGTCAAGCTGCGTCAGCAGCGCGAGACGGGGCGGCAGGTGCGCGCGGAGATTCCGGTGCCGTCGCTGGCGTTGGTCGGTTATACCAACGCCGGCAAGTCGACGTTGTTCCGGGCCCTGACGGGCGCCGACGCCTATGTTGCCGACCAGTTGTTTGCGACGCTCGATCCGACGGTGCGCCGCGTTACGCTGCCGGGAGGCACGCACGTCGTGGTTGCCGACACGGTCGGTTTCATCCGCGAGCTGCCCCACGAGCTGGTGGCGGCGTTCCAATCGACGCTCACGGAAGCGCGCGAAGCCACCTTGCTCCTGCATGTCGTCGATGCAAGCGATCCGCGGCGAGATGAGCGGGTCGCACAGGTCAACGATGTGCTGGCGCAGATCGGCGCGCAGTCCATTCCGCAGATTCTGGTCTACAACAAGATCGACCGGCTGGGCCGGGAGCCCGGCATCGAGCGCGGCAGCGAGGGCGAGCTGAGCGCCGTGTGGATCTGCGCCGCCCGGAGCCTGGGGCTCGATCTGCTCGCCGACGCGCTTGCCGAGCGCCTGGCGCGCTGCGCGCGCGCGGCCCGCGTGCGCTTGCCGCCCGGGGCCGGGGCGCTGCGCTCACGGCTGTATGCCGCGAAGGTGGTGCGCGAGGAGCGCTCGGCGGAGGACGGCTCGATCGAGCTGGCGGTGCAGTTGCCGGATGCGGAGGTGATGGCGCTGGCGCGCACGCCCGGGGTGGAGATTCTCGAGCCGCAGAACATCCAGGTTTGATTCCGAGGAGCGCAAGCGCAGTGGGCAGATTCGTCGTGGTGATCGGCACGCAGTGGGGCGATGAGGGCAAGGGCAAGGTCGTCGACCTGCTGACCGAGCGCGCCACCGCGGTGGTGCGCTTTCAGGGCGGACACAACGCCGGACACACGCTGGTCATCGGCGGCGTGAAGACCATTCTGTCGCTGATTCCCGCCGGCATTCTGCGCGAGCAGGTGCGCTGCTTCATCGGCAACGGCGTCGTGCTCTCGCTCGAGGCGCTCATGCGGGAGAGCCGCATGCTCATGGAGCAGGGCGTGCCGGTGTTCGAGCGGCTGGCGATCTCGCCGCTGTGCCCTCTGATCCTGCCTTCGCACATCCAGCTCGATCAGGCGCGCGAGCGGGCGCGCGGCGCGAATGCGATCGGTACGACGGGCCGTGGCATCGGACCGGCGTACGAGGACAAAGTGGCGCGGCGCGCGGTCCGTGTGGCGGATCTGTTCCAGCGCGACCGGTTCGCCGCCAAGCTCGGCGAGGTGCTCGATTTCCACAACTTCGTCCTGCAGCACTACTTCCGTCAGGCGCCGGTGGATTTCCAGAAGACGCTCGACGAGCAGCTCACCTACGCCGAGACGATCGCTCCGCTGGTCACGGACGTGACGCTCGCCCTCAATCAGCTGCGCCGCGACGGCGCCAGCGCGCTGTTCGAAGGGGCGCAGGGGGCGATGCTCGATGTGGACCTCGGCACTTATCCTTTCGTCACCTCATCCAACACCACGGCCGGCTTCGCCGGCACCGGTACGGGTGTCGGACCCCGGGTCTTCGATTACGTGCTGGGTATCGTCAAGGCTTACACGACACGGGTCGGCGCCGGACCGTTTCCCACCGAGCTGTTCGATGGCTACGGCGAGCATCTCTCACGGGTCGGTCACGAGTTCGGGTCCGTCACCGGGCGGCGCCGGCGCTGTGGCTGGTTCGATTCGGTGGCGCTGCGGCGCGCCATCGTGCACTCGAGCGTCTCGGGGTTGTGCATCACCAAACTCGATGTGCTCGACGGCCTGGATATCATCCGCGTGTGCGTCGGCTACCGCGTCGGCGGCAAAGTGGTGGCCGAGCCGCCGCTCAGTCTCGAAGGGTATGCCGGACTGGAGCCGGTGTACGAGGAGCTGCCGGGCTGGCCCGATTCGACGGTGGGGATCAACGAGTATGCCCAGCTGCCGGCCAATGCGCGCAAGTACCTCGAGCGGCTCGAGTCGCTGGTCGAGGTGCCCATCGACATCATCTCGACGGGACCAGATCGGGGCGAGTCGATCGTGTTGCGGCACCCGTTCGACTGAATGCCGTTGGAGCGGGCGGATCGCGGCGCGCCAAGCTCACGGTGCCGCCACGGCAGCCCGACGTGCGCTGCGAAGCTGGATCTCTCGGCGGATTCCGCAGTCTAATAAGAGCGCAAGGCATAGGGCAATTTCGAGGTGATCGCCATGCGGTCTTCCATCTCGTCTCGATTCGTTGCGGCGGTCCTGGCCGCCGTTCTCTGGTATGCGCCCGCGTGGGCGGCCCAGCCCCCGCAGGCTGTTCATGCGGTCTGGGTGTCGCGAGAGGTGCATTTCACCTATCAGGGCTTCACCACTCACTATACCTGCCGCGGATTGAAGGACTCGATCGTCCATCTGCTCAGCCGGCTCGGCGCGCGCGATCTGCGGGTGCGAGACTGTCCGGTCAGAAACCAGATCGTTCCGTTTCCGGCGGTGCGGGTGACCATGCGGGTTCTGGTGCCGGCCGCTCACGGCAAAGGCGGGCCGTTCGTGGCCGCGCACTGGCGCAGGGTGCGGCTCTACCCCAGCACGTATCTGAGCGGCAACTGCGATCTCATGACGGAGTTTCGCCACACGTTTCTGCCGTTGTTCGCGGCGCGCAACATCCAGATGGACGTCACCTGCGTACCGAATCAGCGCATCGTCGGGAACAAGCTGTATGCCGACGTGCTGATGCCGAGTCAGCCGGGGGCGGCAGTCAGATGACCCTGCCGATCAACGCAACCGGGCGATCCGCTCGGTGGCGGGCGGGTGCGAATAATGCACCGCCGCATACAGCCGGTCCGGTGTGAGCGTGCTGGCATTGCTGCGGTAGAGCTTCACCAGCGCCGACACCAGCTGGCGCGCGTCGGCGTGGCAGGCGGCGAAGCGGTCGGCCTGGAACTCGTGCCGGCGTGACCACATCGCGCCGAGCGGCGTGGCGAACTCCAACACCACGGGCGCGGCGAGGGCGAACAACAGCAACGCCGCGTGCGGCGAGGGATGCGGGACCCCGAGGGCGGCGTAGAAGACGCTTTGGCGCGCGAGCCACCCGAGCAGCGCGAAGCCCGCGAACAGCGTCGCAATCGACACCGCCATCATCGAGCGCACATGATGCAGGCGGAAATGCCCGAGCTCGTGCGCCAGGACGGCTTCGATCTCCGGCGGCTCGAGGTCCTGGAGCAGAGTGTCGAAGAACACGATGCGCTTGTGCCGCCCGAATCCGGTGAAATAGGCGTTGCCGTGGGCGGATCGGCGCGAGCCGTCGATCACGAACACGCCGCTCGAGTGGAAGCCGCAGCGCGCGAGCAGCGCATCGATGCGTGCGCGCAGCGCCGGGTCGGCAAGCGGCGAGAAACGGTTGAACAGCGGCGCGATCAGCACCGGCCAGGCCCAGCTGAGCGCGAGCATCAGCGCCACGCAGCCGCCGAAAGCCCACAGCCACCATACCGGTCCGGCGCGCATCATCAGCCACAGCGCGGCGAGCACCAGCGGTCCCCCGAGCACTCCGGCCAACGTGATCTGCTTGAGCAGGTCGGTCAGGAACACGGGCACGGTCGTGCGGTTGAACCCGAAGCGCGCCTCGAGCCGGAACGTCCGCCAGAGCGACAGCGGCAGGTTGACCAGCAGGACCCCCGCGGCCACGGAGGCAATCACCGCCAGCCCGAGCCACGGCTCGGCCCAGCCGGTGCGCCGCCACAGCGCGTCCAGCGCGGCGATGCCGCCGCCGACGGTCAGGCCGAGCGTGATCAACGCATCGATCAGCGTGGCGATACGCCCGAGGCGCGCCTTGGCCACGGTGTAATCGGCCGCCTTGCGATGCGCATCGGGAGTGACCTCGCCGGCGAAGGGCTCGGGCACGCGCTCACGGTGCGCGCGCACGGCATTGATCTGTCGGCCGGCGAGCCACAACTCGAGGGTCGCGCCCGTGGCCACCAGCGCGGTGAACAGAGCCGTGAACGCGTTCATCGCCGGCCGCGCTCAGAGGCTCGCCGGCACCAGCCGGTACAGCACGCGCGCGATGGACGGCACGAGCCGCGGCCGCGCCAACCGGGCATCGTAATGCCCCATGCGCCGGTCGTTCTCCCGCAGACAGGTCCCGAGCAGTCCGCGCAGCCTCACCGGCGGGCCGATGTCCCGGTGGGCCGTGAGCGTGAAGTTCTCGCTGGACTCCCGCGCGCCGCCGCCGAGGCTGCGCGCCGTCTTCACGCGCGAGGCGACCTGCTTGAGAATGATCGAGCCGCAACGCAGGCGGAACGCCGCGCGCCGCCACCAGGGCAGATCGGCGCGGCGCGCCTTGACCCAGTTGACGAAGAACAGGATGTGGCGCACCTCTTCCTCCATCACCGGCTCGAACACCTCGACCAGCGCGGCGGGAAAGAGGCCCGAGTCGCGCGCCAGCGCGAACAATCCGAAGGCGAAGAACGAATCGAAGCACTCGCCGAAGCCGGCGAAGAGAAAATCATCCTCCAGGTCGCGCGGCGCATAGGGCGCGGGAAACTCGATCGGAATCCGGTAATGCGCGGTCAGCGCCGCGAGCAGGCGCGCATGGCGCTGCTCCTCGAAGCCCTGCATCGCGATGGCGCGCTTCAGCTGCGGGTCGCTCTCCAGGGCCGCGGCGGCCGTGACGGTGCTGGAGGTCACGTTCTCGGTTGCGACCGCCTCCTGCCAGAACGGCAGACCCCTCAGGCGCCGCAGCTCCTCGCCCGAGAGCGGCGGCCAGTCGATCTTTTCCGGGTCGTATTCGCGATGGGTCTCGATGAAGAACTGAGCGAGCAACCGTTTGTGCTGCGGCGATCCCAGGCGGATGGCGGTGGTCTCAAAGTCGGCTGGAACCACGGACATGCTGTAACTCCCTTCTTCCCTCACTCCAGTACCAGGATAGCAGCGCCGGTACGCCAAAGAGTATCTCCCGCATGCGCTTGGTCAGCGAGAGGGCGAGGGCCATCTGGGGATCGATCCCGAGGAGGCTCCCGATCCCGACCAGCGTGATCTCCTGCACTCCGATGCCGGCGGGTACCACGAAGATGAAAGTGCGCGCCGCCTGGGTGAGGCTTTCCAACACGATAGCCGTCTCGAAGCCCACCGGATGCCCGAGCCAGCGCAGAGCCAGCCAAGTCTCGACGGCGCCCGCTCCGAGCCCGGCGATCTGCCACTGCAGCGTGAGCGCCCAACGCGTCCAATCGCTGATCAGCGCGCGGATCGCCGCATCGAGCGCGGCCCACTTGCCGTTGAGGAACCGCAGCATCTCCTCGCCGAGCATGCGCACCGCGACGTGCTCCAGACGCTCGAACAGCGAGCCGTAGTGCAGCAGCACGGCCAGCGTCACGATCACCGGCAGAAACGCGGCCAGACCGATCAGCACGGCGCTCTCGGAGTGCACCGCGCCCGAGAGGCTCAGCAGACTGGTGACGCCGACCAGCACGAACAGGTACTGGCTGAAGAGCGTCAACAGAATCTCGGTGGTGACACTGGCGGCGGCGGTCACGCCGTCTACGCCGCTCGCGGCGAGCAGCCGGATGCCCACGAGCTCGCCGCCGATGTTGGCCACCGGCAGGAGGCGATTGACCGCCTCGCGCACCGAGGCGATCCAGAACAGTCGTCCCGCCTTGACCGGCTCCGGAATCAGCGCCCGCCATCCGCGCGAGTCGAGCAGGATCGGCACGGCACGCAGCGGCGCCAGCCACAACAGCACCCAGCCGGCGCGCTCGATGGGCGTGAGGATGGCGGTGCCTTCGTGCGCGATCAGCCCGATCAGCACGACCAGACCCGCCAACAGCGCGATCCGGAACGTGATTCTCATGCGACGCGGCGCGACTCGCCGCTCGGGCGCGGAGAGTCGGTCAGGGCCCGGAAGCCGCCGGTGCGCGCGCCCGAGGCGCGCACGGCGGCGCGCACGCGCGCGCTGAGCAGGGCTTGCAGCTCGTCGCGATGGCGGTAGGCGCCCATGCCGGGCGTCAGCCCGTTGCGCGTCGCGGGGTGCAGATAGATTTCGCTGAGGCCTTCGGGCAGATGCGCGAGGATGTCGAGCAGCTGCGCCTCGTCCATTGCGCCGGTGGTGCAGATCCCGAAGACCGTCTCGTTGCACTCGACGCCGGCAGCTCTGAGCCGCCGGCGCATCAGCGCGAGCCACGGCGTGAGCAGCGCGCCGGCGAGCCCGCCGCCGGCGCGGCGCGCAACCCAGAGCGGCTCGCGCGGCCAGCGCATCGGCGGCGAGCCGTATTCGGCGCCGATCGCGAGCAGCATGCCGAGCACCGTCGGATGCAGGTGAAAGTGCTTGTGAGCGTTCACGTGATCGAACGTCAGCCCGGTGGCGGCGAAGGCCGCGAACTGCGCGCGGATTTCCGCTTCGAGCTGCCGCCTGACGCGCGGCAGCGCGAAGAAGCGTGCGCCCTCGCGTGCCATCCGGTCGGGAAAGCGGCCCGCGCCGTCGACCAGCGCCGGAATGCGCCGCGGGGGCAGCACCGCTTGGCCGTCGGCGAGAACGACATGCAGCCCCACCGCCAGCTGCGGCAGCGCATGCGCGCGCCGCACCGCGTCATCGGCGGCAGCCTCTGCCACCATCAGGCTCGCCGCGGAAAGTACGCCCTGGAGGAAGGACTGCTCGATGGCTTCGTTGACCGCCTCGTGCAGACCGAAATCGTCCGCGGTGACGACCAGGGCCTTCAACTGGGTGGGCTCATGCCTCGTGCGCGTTGAGGAAGCGGAAGAACTCGACACCCTCGCGCAGCCGCCGCTTGGTCATTTCCCAGCTGCGCAGCATCTCGCCGGTCAGCTCGGCGATCTTGCGCGGGCGGAAATAGAACTGCTTGTAGAAGGTCTCCACTGCGTGATAGATCTCCTTGGCCGGCAGGTGCGGGTAGCTGATCGGTGAGAGCTGAATGCCGCGGTCGTTGACCAGGTTGAGATTCTCGTACGCGGCGAGCCAGCCGTTCTCGACCGCCTCCTGGTACAGCTGCGTGCCCGGATAGGGGGCGGCGAGCGACACCTGGATGGTGTGCGGATTGATGTCGACGGCGAACTTGATGGTTTCGCGGATCGTGTCGGCCGTCTCCCCGGGCAGCCCCAGGATGAAGGTGCCGTGGATGATCACGCCGAGCTTGCGGCAGTCGCTGGTGAAGCGGCGCGCGATGTCGGTCCGCAGGCCCTTCCTGATGTTGTGCAGGATCTGATCGTTGCCGGACTCGTAACCGACCAGCAGCAGCCGCAGGCCGTTGTCCTTCATGATCTTGAGCGTCTCGTACGGGACGTTCGCCTTGGCATTGCACGACCAGGTGACCCCGAGCTTGCCGAGGCCGCGGGCGATCTCCTCGACGCGCGGGCGGAAGTCGGTGAAGGTGTCGTCGTCGAAGAAGATCTCCTTCACCTGCGGCATGTTCTCTTTGATCCAGCGCACCTCGTCGATGACGCTGGCGGCGCTGCGCACGCGGTAGCGGTGGCCGCCGACGGTCTGCGGCCAGAGGCAGAACGTGCACTTGGAGCGGCAGCCGCGCCCCGTATAGAACGAGACGTAAGGGTGCTGCAGATAGCCGATGAAGTAGTTCTCGATGGTCAGATCGCGCTTGTAGACCGGGGTCACCCACGGCAGATCGTCCATGTTCTCGATCATCGCCCGCGGCGTGTTGTGCTCGATCGTGCCGTCAGGCCGGCGGAAGGACAGACCGGTGATGTCCTTGAACGGGCGGCCTTCGGCCACCTCTTTGCAGGTGTAGTCGAATTCCTCGCGGGCGACGAAGTCGATGGCGTTCGAGGCGCTGAGCGAGCCGTCCGGATCTACCGCCACCTTGGCGCCGACCATGCCGATGAGCAGGCGGGGGTTCTCCTCTTTCAGCAGCTCCGCCACTTTCGCATCGGTCGGAAATGACGGCGAGCTGGTGTGCATGATCACCAGATCGTATTGGCGCGCCAGGGGCAGCACGTCCGCCATCAACAGCCCGTCGGCGGGCGCATCGAGCAGGCGGCTGTCCGGCACCAGCGCGGCCGGCTGCGCGAGCCAAGTGGGGTACCAGAACGAGCGAATCTCCCGCTTGGCCTGATAACGCGAGCCCGCCCCGCCATCGAAGCCGTCGAAGGAAGGGGGATGCAGAAAGAGGGTTCTCATCATGACTTCTCGTCCTCAAGTAACGGGGCGGGCGGAGCCATCACGGGCCACCCGGTATCGCGCATGGCGCCATTGAACTTCGCGCGTCGCGAAGCCCCAGCACCACAGCGTAAAGCCCAAAACGTCGCTCACCGGCAGCAGCCAGAGGCGGCGCCAGGATCCGATCGGGCCGGGGCCCTGGGCGCCGGCTGCGAAATGTAGCATCACGCGGGCCGTCGCGGTGGCGATCAGCAGGGCCAGAGCGGCCGGCCCGCCGCCCGCCAGCGCATACCCCAGTGCTGCCACGGGCAAGCTGAAGGTTATCCCCAGGCTGGCATAGCCGGCCGGCCGCACCGCCCGGATCGTGCGCAGCCAGCGGGTCTCATGCTGCACCAGCGCCCGCCATCCCGCCTCATCGAGCGTCGTCTCCACCACGACAGGAGAGAGCACCGTGCGCAGACCGCGGCGGCGGGTGAGCTCGCCCAGGCGATAGTCGTCCGCGAGCTGATCGGCGATGGCGGCGAATCCACCGATGCTCTCGAGCACCGAGCGGCGCAAGGCGATGGTGGCTCCGAAAGCGAATGCCCGGGAGCCGAACCAGGAGGCTACCCGTACCGAGGGCATGAACCAGTCGTTGACGAACAGCGCGCCGAGCTCGGAGCACAGGGCCGCCGTGCCCACGGCGCGGCCCGGCCGGCCGCGGTATGGGCACGTGACGATACCGACGGTAGGATCCGCGAGGGGTGCGCACACGCCCGCCAGATACCCGGGCGGCACGTGCACGTCGCTATCGGCGAGCACGAGATAGTCATGGCGTGCCGCGCGCATCATATTGATCAAATTGCTGACCTTGGCGCTGTGCCCATGGCGGCTCGGATCGACGATGATGGCGGTGTCGAGCGCCGGATAGCGCGCGCACAGCGCGCGCACGATCGGGAGGGCCGGATCGGCCGGATCCTGCACGCCAAAGATGATCTGCACAGTCGAGTCGCACTGTCCGCACAGGCTGTCGAGGGCCTGCTCGAGCCCCGGCTCCGCCCCGCAGAGCGGCTTGAGAACCGTCACCGCGGGGTGCTGCGGCGGGGGCTGTCGGGCGCCACCGTTGCGTGCCCGCCGCACGGCCAGATAGGCTGTGACCGTGTAGCCGAGCGCGAGAATGCCAAGGAGTAGGCCCAGAGCGAGCATGATGTCGTCAAGGAGTGATAGTGAACGTGGAGCCGGTTATCATGTCCATAGGAATCCCTACGCTGCGGACTGCCAATGAGCGACAGAGCCAGAGGGTTTCAAATCCCTGCAAGATGCATAGGGTACACGCTCGGGCCTGCGCCGGGGTCGACGGCATGATGGATCAGAGCGGCGCTTCGCCCAAACTGTTGCCACTGAGCGACGGTGTGACCGGAGGCGAGTCCCTTATTCTGGTGGACGACGACGATCGCGAGGTCGGACACGCGAGCCGGGCCCGCTGTCACGAGGGCTCGGGGCTGCTGCACCGGGCGTTCTCGCTGTTCATCTTCAATGGCCGCGGCGAGCTCTTGATCCAGCAGCGCGCAGCGGGCAAGCGGCTCTGGCCGCTATACTGGTCGAATAGCTGCTGCAGCCACCCGCGCCAGGCCGAGAGCATGGACGTGGCTATTCATCGGCGGCTCAACGAGGAGCTGGGGCTCAAGTGCCCCTTGCAGTTTCTATTCAAATTCAAGTATCAAGCACAATTCGACGGATCGGGTGCCGAGCATGAACTGTGCTCGGTATTCATCGGGCGCTCGGCCGCGCCGGTGCGCGTCAATGGGGCCGAGGTCACAGCGTGGCGCTGGATCGGACCCGAGGCGCTCGATGCCGAGATGCGCGATGCGGGCACCGCGTGCTTCACGCCTTGGTTCACCCAGGAGTGGGAGCGGATCGGGCGGGATCACCAGGCGGCCGTGCGTGCGCTGGTGCACGGTTAGGCAGGAAACAGGCAACAGCCCCGGTGGCGGGGCTGGCCGGCGGCCCGGGCGCCGGTACAACACTGGGAGACGGATTTGGGTATTCCACTGATTCAAAAGTACCGGGTCGCCCGATACATCATCAGCCGCAAGCTGCGCGGGCAGAAGCGCTATCCGCTGGTGCTGATGCTCGAGCCGCTCTTTCAGTGCAATCTGGCCTGTGCCGGATGCGGCAAGATCGATTACCCGAAGGACATCCTGCAGCAGCGCCTCTCGGTGGAAAAGGCGCTCGCCGCCGTGGAGGAATGCGGCGCGCCCATGGTGTCGATCCCGGGCGGCGAGCCGCTGATCCACAAGGACATGCCGCAGATCGTGGACGGTATCGTGCAGCGCAAGCGTTTCGTGTATCTGTGCACGAACGCGCTCCTGCTCGCCAAGCACATCGACGAGTACCGTCCGTCCCCGTACCTCACCTTCTCGGTGCACCTGGACGGCAACCGCGAGCGTCACGACGAGTCGGTCTGTCAGGAAGGCGTGTTCGACAAGGCGGTCGCGGCGATCCGCCTGGCCCGCTCCAAGGGTTTCCGCGTGACGGTCAACTGCACGCTGTTTCAGAACGAAGATCCCGACGACGTGGCCGATTTCTTCGACACCGCGATGCGGCTCGGCGTCGAGGGGATCATGGTCTCGCCGGGGTACAGCTATCAGCACGCGCCCCGTCAGGACGTGTTCCTCGGCCGCAGCGCGAGCAAGAACCTGTTCCGGGCGATCTTCGCCCGCGGCCGCACCCGCCGCGCGCGCTGGTCGTTCAACCATTCGGCGCTGTTTCTCGACTTCCTCGCCGGCAATCAGGCCTACCAGTGCACGCCCTGGAGCACACCGACGTACAACATCTTCGGCTGGCAGCGGCCCTGCTATCTGCTGACCGGAGAGGGGTATGCCGACAGCTTCGGCGCGCTGATGGCGGATACCGAATGGGAGCGCTACGGCGTCGGACGCAACCCGCTGTGCAACAACTGCATGGCGCACTGCGGCTACGAGGGCACCGCGGTCGATGACGCGTTTGCCCATCCGCTGAAGGCGCTGTGGCGCTCGCTGCGCGGGCCGCGCCTGACCGGCCCGATGGCTCCCGAGCTGCCGCTGCTCTACGAGGAGCCGCCGCTGAAGGCGCAGGTGCCCGCCGAGGTGAGGATCCCGCTCGGCGAGGTGGGCCAGGCCGCGAACCGGGAAGGTCGCCGTGTCAGCGGCGCCTGAGTTCTTTCCGGCGCAGCTCGAGCAATGGCGCGCGCGCATGGAGGATGCCTTGGCGCGCCGCCTGCCGCGCGCGGACCGCTGGCCCGAGCGGCTGCACGCGGCGATGCGCTACAGCGTTCTTGGCGGCGGCAAGCGCGTGCGCCCGATCCTGCTGCTCGCCACGGCGCGCACGCTGGGGCTGCCCGAGGAGCGCGTGGAGGCGGCCGCCTGCGCGCTCGAGCTGATGCACGTTTATTCGCTGGTGCACGACGATCTGCCGGCGATGGATGACGACGATCTGCGCCGTGGCCGTCCGACCTGTCACAAGGCCTACGACGAGGCCACCGCGCTGCTGGTCGGCGATGCGCTGCAGTCGCTCGCCTTCGAGCTGCTCGCGCGCGATCCGGGATTACCCGATTCGAGCGCGGTCCGCGCGCGCCTGGTGGGTCTGCTGGCCGAGGCCATCGGCAGTCTCGGCATGGCCGGCGGGCAGGCGATCGATCTGGAGTCCGAAGGACGCCGCCTCGACATCGAGCAGGTCGAGCGCATGCATGCGCTGAAGACCGGGGCGCTGATCCGCGCCAGCGTCATGATGGGTGCGGCGTGTGTGCCCGACCTCGAGCCGCATCGGGAGCGCGCCCTGGCCGAATTCGCCGCGCCGATCGGGCTGGCGTTTCAGATCCAGGACGATCTGCTCGATGAGCTCGGCGACACGGCCACGCTCGGCAAGGCGGCCCAATCGGACCGCGAGCGCGGCAAGTCGACGTATCCGGTGATCCTCGGCATTCCCGCCTCTCAGGAGCGTGTCCGACGTCTGAGCGAGCAGGCGCTCGAATCGCTCGCGCCCTTCGGCGCGGCCGCCGAGCCGCTGCGGGCGGTGGCCGAGTGGCTGCTGACGCGCCGCAACTGATTTCTTCCGGGATGCTCATGCCAGATCTGCCCGAGTCCGACGCGGCTTTCCAGGACCAGATCCTGCCGCTGGTGTCGCGCACCTTCGCGTTGACCATTCCGCAGCTGCCCGCGGCGCTGTGCACGCCGGTCACCAGCGCGTATCTGTTGTGCCGCATCGCCGACACGATCGAGGACGAGCCGAGGCTCTCGGCCGCCGATACTCATCGCTTTCTGCGGCGCTTCACGGCCGTGGTGCAGGGCCGGGAGGATGCGCAGCGCTTCGCCGCCGATGTGGTGCCGCACCTGAGCGACAGCGCGCTCGCGGCCGAGCGCGATCTGGTGGCCAACACCGCGCGCGTGATGCGCGTGGTCGCGCGCTTCGAGCCGCGCCAACGCGCCGCCATCTGCCGCTGCATCGAGGTGATGGCCCACGGCATGCATCAATTCCAGCAGACCGCGAGCCTGCGGGGCCTGGCGCGCGCGACCGATCTGGACGCCTATTGCTACTATGTCGCCGGGATCGTCGGCGAGACGCTCACCGAGCTGTTCTGCGCCTACTCGGGCCAGATCGAGCACCACCATCGGCGGCTCTACGCGCTGGCGCCGTCCTTCGGTCAAGGTCTGCAGATGACCAACATCCTGAAGGATGTCTGGGAGGATCGCGCGCGCGGGGCGTGCTGGCTGCCGCAGGAGGTGTTCAGCCGCCATGGCGTCGACCTCGCCACCCTGACTCCCGAGCGCAGCGATCCGCGCTTTCATGCCGGCATGATGGAGCTGGTCGGGGTGGCGCACCGCCACCTGCGCAATGCGCTCGCCTTTACCCTGCTGATCCCGGGCGAAGAGCCCGGCATCCGCAAGTTCTGCCTGTGGGCGATCGGGCTCGCGGCGCTGACGCTGCGCAAGATCCACGACCATCCGGGTTTCACCGCCGGCAGCCACGTGAAGGTGTCGCGCTCGGCCGTGGCGATGACTCAGACCCTGACCAACCTGGCGGTGCGCAACGATGCGATGCTGCGGCGCCTGTTCGAGCGTGCCGCGCGCGGACTGCCGCTCGCGGCACAAGAAGTGCCGCTGCGGCCGGCGGGCGTGCCCGCCTTCGACGGCGCCGGCGGGGAGCGCGCCCCGGATGAATACAGCGAAAGCATGCCGTGCCAAGGCGCCGCGCCTTGAGCTGTCCGTTCAACCGAAGGAACGGGCTCGCCGGAACCACGGGACCGAGGGCTTAGCCCAAGAACAACCATGCATCCTTGCCCAATCAACAGCCGAAGTGGTGGCTCCCGCGCCGATGTGCCGGCGGCCTGCGCGCCGAGATTCGCATGAACGAGCCGCTTGACCTCGAGGCGCGCGCCGAGCCGGCGGCGCCCGCCTGGCCGCTGGGCGAGACGCTCCAGCGCGCCGCGCGCCCGGATGCGCTGGAGCGGGCCATTCGCGTCGCGCGCGATGCGCTGCTCGGTCTGCAGCAGCCGGACGGCCATTGGGTGTTCGAGCTCGAGGCCGACTGCACCATCCCGGCCGAGTACATCATGATGATGCACTACCTGGATGAGATCGATGCGCGGTTGCAGAAGCGCCTGGCCGTCTACCTGCGCGAGCACCAGCAGCCCGAGGGTGGCTGGCCGCTCTACCAGGACGGGGCGCTGGATCTGTCGTGCACCATCAAGGCGTATTTCGCGCTGAAGCTCGCCGGCGACGATCCGCAATCCGAGCACATGCGTCGGGCGCGCGAGGCGGTGCTCGCGCGCGGTGGCGCGGCGCACGCCAATGTGTTCACGCGTATCGCGCTGGCGCTGTTCGGACAGGTCCCCTGGCGGGCCGTGCCGTACATCCCGGTGGAGATCATGCTCCTGCCGCGATGGTTCCCGTTCCATGTGGAGAAGGTCTCCTACTGGTCGCGCACCGTGATGGTGCCGCTGTTCGTGCTGTGTACGCTCAAGCCCGTGGCGCGCAATCCGCAGCGGGTGAACATCCGGGAGCTGTTCATCGTGGCCCCGGAGGACGAGCGTCACTACTTCCGCCTGCCCGAGCGAGGCCGATGGCTCGCCCGGATGTTCTTCATGCTCGATCGGGCGTTCCGCGTGCTCGACCCGCTGATTCCGCGGGCGATGCGCGCGCGCGCGCTGCGTCGAGCCGAGCGCTGGACGATCGAGCGGCTCAATGGCGAGGACGGTCTGGGGGCCATCTTTCCGGCCATGGTCAATGCGCTGGAGATGATGGTGCTGCTCGGTTACGGACCCGACGATCCGCGCCGCGTGACCGCCAAGCGCGCCTTGGAAAAGCTCGTGGTCGAGCAGGGTGATCGCGCCTACTGCCAGCCGTGCGTTTCCCCCGTCTGGGATACGGGCCTGGCCTGCCTGACGCTGCAGGCGCTGGGCGACAATGAGAGTCTGGCCGGCGCATGCCGGGGCCTGGATTGGCTGCTGCCCCGCCAGATCCTCGAGCCGGTTGGGGATTGGCGCGCCCGCCGGCCGGCGGTGCGCAGCGGCGGCTGGCCGTTTCAGTACGGCAATGCCCATTATCCGGATCTCGACGACACCGCGGTGGTGGCCTGGTCGATGCATGCGGCGCAGGGTCGCGAGCGCTATGCGCACAGCATCGGGCGCTCGCTCGATTGGCTGGTCGGCATGCAGAGCGACGGCGGCGGCTTTGCGGCCTTCGATGCCGACAACACGCACTACAACCTCAATTACATTCCCTTTGCCGATCATGGCGCGCTGCTCGATCCTCCGACGAGCGACGTGACCGCGCGGGTGGTCACGGTGTTGGCCCGCGCCGGCCGGCCGCAGGATCGCCCGGCGCTCGAGCGGGCGCTCGCGTTTCTGCGGCGCGAACAGGAGCCGGACGGCTCGTGGTTCGGCCGCTGGGGCACCAACTACATCTACGGAACCTGGTCGGTGCTGGTGGCGCTCGAGGCCGCCGGCGTCGCGGCCACGGATCCGGCGGTGGTGCGCGCCGTCGAGTGGCTGCGCGCGCGCCAGAACGCCGACGGCGGGTGGGGCGAGAGCAACGACAGTTACGATCGGGCGCGCTACGGCGATCGGCCGTTCGTCAGCACGCCCTACCAGACCGCCTGGGCGGTGCTGGGGTTGATCGCCGCCGGCGAGCGGGCCTCGCCGGCGGCGCACCGTGGCGTCGAGTTTCTACTGCGTACGCAGCAGCACGGCCTGTGGAGCCACCCGAGCTTCACCGCGCCGGGCTTTCCCCGAGTGTTCTACCTCAAGTATCACGGCTACAGCGCCTACTTTCCGCTCTGGGCGCTGGCGGCCTATCGCCAGGGGAGCTAGAGAGCTCTTGAGCTGCGTCGGTATCGTCGCGGCGCTCGCATCCGAGGCTCGGGCGTTTGCCCCGGACGCTCCGGCCGCGGCCAGCGCAGGTGAGGTCGTGCAACTCGAAGACAATGCGCTGCTCACCGTCAGTGGAATGGGGTGGGATGCCGCGCAAGCCGCAGCGCAGCGGCTCGCGCGCGCCGGCGCGACCGCGCTCGCCAGCGTCGGAACGGCCGGTGGCCTCGATCCGGCGCTGCGCTGCGGCGCGGTGCTCGTGCCGCGGGAGGTTCATGTGCTCGAAGGTCAACCGCTTGCCGCGCACGCGCCGTGGCGCGCGGCTGTGCTCGCGGCGCTGCCGCGCGATTGTCAGGTGAGCGAAGACGCGCTGCTCACCAGCCGTTTCCCCGTGGGCTCGCGGCTCGACAAGGCGATCGCCTGGCGCGAGACCGGCTGTGTGGCGATCGACATGGAGAGCGCCGCCGTGGCGCGCTTCGCCGCGTCGGCGGCGGTGCCGTTCGTGGTGTTGCGGGTGATCGTGGATACCGCCGGCGACGAGCTGCCCGAGCCGGTGGTCGCGGCGAGCCGTGGAGGGAAGGTCGCGCTGGGCAGCCTGCTGTGGCGTCTGGCGCTAACCCCATGGAACATTGCGGAGGTCCACAGGCTCGCCCGGCGCTTTCGCACGGCATGCGACATGCTCGCGCGCCTGGGGGAGCCGGATCTGCCCGCCCGCCGGGCGCTCACGGCGGGGCAGTGGAGGGCAAGGCCGTGAAGGCGCTGGTCACGGGAGCGAGTGGCTTCGTCGGGGCAGCACTCGCGCGCACGCTGATCGCGGCGGGCTGGCAGGTGCGCGCGCTGGTGCGTGCCAGCTCGGATCGACGCAATCTGCGGGCGCTCACGCTGGAGACAGTGATCGGCGACCTCACCGACGAGCCCTCGCTGCGGCGGGCCGTCGAGGGGTGCGACGCGGTGTTTCATGCCGCGGCGGACTACCGCCTGTGGGTGCCGAATCCGCAGTCGATGTACCACGCCAACGTCGATGGGACGCGCAATCTGCTCAATGCGGCGCACCGAGCTGGCGTTTCGCGCATCGTCTACACCAGCAGCGTTGCCTGCGTCGGCTTGCCCGCGGACGGCGGTCCCGGCACCGAGCAGACCCCCGTGGCGCTCGCGGACATGACGGGTCACTACAAGCGCTCGAAATTTCTCGCCGAGCAGGTCGCGCTGGAGGCGGCCGCGCGCGGCGTGCCCGTGGTGATCGTCAATCCGGCCGCTCCCGTCGGGCCCCGCGATCTGAAGCCCACGCCCACCGGGCAGATCGTGCTCGATGCGGCGCTCGGGCGCACACCGGCCTACGTGGATACCGGACTGAACATCGTGCACGTCGATGACGTCGCCGCCGGGCACGTGCTGGCGTTTCACCGCGGGCGGGTCGGGGAGCGCTACATCCTGGGCGGGGAGAATCTCCCGTTGCGCGAGATTCTCATCGAGATCACCGGCCTCGCGGGACGCGCCCCGCCGCGCCTGAAGCTGCCGCATGGCCTGGTGCTGCCGATCGCGTACTTCGCCGAGGGCATCGCGCGCCTGAGCGGCAAGCCCACGCGCGTGACCGTCGACAGCGTGCGCATGGCCCGCAAGCGCATGTACTTCTCGAGCGAGAAAGCCGAGCGCGAGCTCGGGTATCGGTCCCGTCCGGCCCGGCTGGCCTTCGAGGACGCCCTGGAGTGGTTCCGCGAAGAGGGGTATCTGCGGGGGCGCCAGCCGCCCGGCGGACGGGCTCAGAACGGGTAGCCGATACCGGTGAATACCGCCATGCCCTGGCTGCTGCG
>JAJYFU010000083.1 GCA_021790795.1 Pseudomonadota bacterium | reverse complement strand
AGTCGTCCATCTCATTGTTGAGGAAAAAGCCCGTATTTCCCGCGATCTGCCCGAGACCGAACAGATAGTTGATGGTGTACGTCACCGCCACGGCGTTACCGTGGCTGTCCACGATCGAGTAGCTGGTTGTATCGGTACCCTCGGTGGCTCCCAGATTTCCCTTGATGTCGGCCGACGGTGTGGCGGCATCCGGCTTAATGCTCGCGCGCAACAGCATCGCGTGGTGCACCGACAGCAACCGGCTGATCGGGTTGTGCACGAAGGCCGGATCGCCGAGATAGGAATTGCGGTCGGCGAACGCGCGCCGCTCGGCCTCGACCAGGTAATGGATGCTTTTGACCGAGCCGTAGCCCCACCTGGAAAACGGATAGGGCTTGATGATCTGCAGGATCTCGCAGATCGTCACGCCGCCGGAG
Organism: Pseudomonadota bacterium; assembly: GCA_021790795.1. GTDB lineage: Bacteria > Pseudomonadota > Gammaproteobacteria > Steroidobacterales > Steroidobacteraceae > 13-2-20CM-66-19. Next base: position 11,029 of record JAJYFU010000083.1, on the reverse strand, counting down.
CTCGGCGGCGGGTCCGACAGCACCGTGTAGCCGTGATAGCGGCACTCGACCGGCTTCGCCCACTGCACGGCATAGTCGGCGAAGTCCTTCATCGAGAGAATCCCGCCGTGGGCCCGGCTTGCCGCGACCACAGCCCGGGCGATCGGCCCGTGATAGAACGCGCCGCCGCCCTCGCGGGAGATCAGCTCCAGCGTCCGCGCGAGCTGCGGCTGCCGCAGCCGCTGCCCGGCGACGTACGGCTTGCCATGGTTCAGGAAAATCGCCGCGACGTTCGGGTGCTTGGCGAATTCCTTGACATGGGTGTCTAGGATATTGACATCACCCTGCTCGAGCACGTAGCCGTCGCGCGCCAGGCGGATCGCCGGGGCCATGACCTGCTGGCGGGTCATGGTGCCGTACTTGTGCAGTGCCGCATCGAGGCCCATGACCGTCCCTGGCACGCCCACAGAGAGAAATGTCTTGGTGCTTCGGCCCGGAACCACGTCACCCGCGGCGTTCAAGTACATCGTCGGAGTGGCTCTCAGCGGCGCCTTCTCCCGAAAGTCAAGAAAAATGTTATGACCGCTCGCGAGGTGAATGATCATGAAACCGCCGCCGCCGATGTTGCCGCAGCACGGATGCACCACCGCAAGCGCGTAGCCTACGGCGACGGCCGCATCCACCGCGTTCCCTCCTTCCTTGAGAATGTGCAGGCCGACCTCGGTGGCCAGGTGCTGCGAGGTGACTACCATTGCGTGGCGCGCGAGCACCGGCCGATCCTGCGCCAGCGCGGCAATGGTGTGCCGCGGAGCGCTTGAATCCCGCACGTGGTTCGCATTGACGGAGAGGGGGCTTGCGCGGCCGGCGCAACCCGCCGTGACCGCCGCGAGGGCGGCCACGGCCACCCAGGCCAGATGAGCTTTGCGGATATGCATCGGATTCAATCCATCGTTTTGATTAGGAAGAGTTGATGAGTCTTGCGGATCAGGGACATCAGTACCAGTGATAGGCCACCGTCCCGTAGTAGTACGCGCCGCTGAAGCCGAAGGGCGAGGAAAATGGATACGGGAAGATGCCGAAGAAATTGTTGAGACTGTTATTCTGCTGCGGGTAGGTATTGCCGACGTCGTTGCCGCCCACCGTCAGCATCCACCGCGACCGATGGTAGGACAGGCTGGCATCGAGTATGTAGCGCGCGCCGAAGGTCTGATTGTACTTCGGCCCGTTGTTGCTGATGCTGCTCCATTGGCCGTAGCGGGTCAGCTGCCCCTGCACGGTCCAGTGGCCGACGTCCCAATCGGCCATGAGGATCGCCTTGGTGCGCGGCGCACTCACGGTCAAAAAGCCCGCTTCCTGTGGCCCCACGATCGGCAGCACCAGTCCGTGCAGGGCGTCCTGCGGGGGATTGGGCGCAATGCCGGTGATCTCGGTCTTGTTGTAATTCATTTCGGCGGTGAAGAGTAGCTGCGAGCGGGAGAGCGGCAGCGTATAGTGCGCCACGAAGTCTGCGCCGTCCGTACGCGTATCCACGCCATTGTAGAAGAAGGCGCCGCCGTCCACGAACGGGATACCCACCGAGGTCAGATAGCTCGACACGCTCGGGCCGGTCAGGTCGCCGCTGAGGACGATGCGGTGCGCGATCGTGATCTGGTAGGCATCGAGCGTCACATACAGATCGTTACCCGGCGTAAGTACGAGGCCCGCCGAGAAACTGTGCGACTGTTCGGGCCTCAGCGGCTGGGCGCCGAGCGCTTTCGCGGCCGGATTGCTCACCGGAAACTGACGGATGTTATACGGTACGTTGTTGATGAACAGGGTTGAGGTGTTCGAGTAGTACTCCTGCTGCAGCGTCGGCGCAAGGAAGCCGGACGCTGCGGTCCCGCGCAGAGCGATCACGTGATTGAACGCGTAGCGGCCCGACAAATCATAGGTCGTCGCGCCGCCGAAGTCGCTGTACTGCGACCGACGAACCGCGAATTCCGTCGAGAGACTCTTGGTCCAGTTGCTCTCCAGGTCGAGGTAGATCGCCCGGCTGTTGCGCGAGTGCGAGCCCGCGTCTTGCGGCGTGTAGCCGGGGAAGACTTGTGCTCCCCCACCGGCATAGGACTGCGGATCCCCCTGGAACACCTGGAATTGATCGTACTCGTAATCAAGCCCCCATGCGACCAGCAGTCCATTCTCGACCCAGCTCGGATTGAAGACGCGCTTGAAGTCGGCGTTGGCCACGCTCTGGCGGATTTTGTTCATCCCGATGTAGAAGTTCGTGGGCGACGCACTGCCGAGTGAGTAATTGAACGTGTCCGCCGTGTTGAGCTTCCAGGAATTTCCGCCGGTATCGGCGCTGACGTCGTAATGCCAGCCGAATACCGTGCCGCGCACGCCAAGCACCTCCTGGTCGTCGAAAAGGGTGCTCGCCTCGATCGGCAGAAAGCCGCGCGGATAGACCGCGACCGCGGCGGGCTGGGTGTTCTGGTACTGCGTCAACGTGCGGAAAAACCCGCCCGACCACACGTCCCGGTGGTTCACGATGGTAAAGCCATACAGATGGACCTCGGGACTAAAGTCATACTGCATATTGATCGCGGCCTGTAGGCTGTGCACGTCCGGCAGGCCGTAATGGACCGTCGTCTTTCCGTACATCGGATCACCCGGAAACCGAAAGTCCGGGTTCGCGCGATTGGTCCCCCCCTGGCGGGTGCCGTCGAAGCTCACGCGCACCCAGCCCTTCTTTCCCAGCGCCATGCCTTCGTCGACGCCCCCCGTCACCGTTCTGCCGTCACCTCGGACGTATTGGCCGCCCGTCAGAAACGCTGACCCGCCCTTGGGGCCTTTTTTGAGAATGATGTTGATGACGCCCGCAATGGCTCCCGAGCCGTACTGCGCTGCCGCGCCGTCGCGCAGCACCTCGATATGGTCGATGGCGTTCATGGGAATGGCGCCGAGATCGACCGGTGAGGAGCCACGGCCATACTCGCCGTCGACGTTGACGATCGAGGTGTCATGGACTCGCTTGCCGTCGATCAGCACCAAAGTCTCGTTTGGGGACAGGCCGCGCAGCTGCGCCGGCTCAGAGGCATCCGTCGCATCGGTGATCGTCGATTGCGGGAAATTGAACGAGGGCAACAGTATGCTCAGTGCCGTGTTCAGATTCGTTGCGCCCGTCGCGGCCAATTCGGCCGGAGTCACCACATCGATCGGGGAAAGCGAAGTCGCCTCCGTCATGCCGATTTGCCGGGTGCCGGTCACGATCACGGTGTGTAGCGCTGAATTGGCGGACGGGAGCGCCGGGAGAGTCGGACTCGCCGCGGCAACCTGAGCGGACGGGAGCGCCGGATCGGCTTGCGGGCCGACGCTCGCGCTTTCATTTGCGTTCGAACTCCCACTTGGTGCGGCGAACCCCTGGGGTAGATCGGCCGGCGGGTCGGGGGAATCCGAGGACAGCTGCGACGGGCGAATCTGTATGGCGCCCGAGTTCAGCCGGCGGTAGGTCAAATGCGAGCCGTCGAGCAGGCGATGCAGCGCGTAGTCGATCGTCACGTCGCCCTGTACCGCCGGCGCCACATGGCCCGTGGTGAGCTTGGAGAAGAAAATGATCTGAATGCCGCTTTGGCGCGCGAGCTGCTGGAGCGCGGCGGCCAACGGCTGGCTGTTGATTGCGAGCTGGAACGTTCTCGCCTCACCGGCGCGCGCGCCCGGGGCGAACGCGAGCAACATGGCGAGCGCGGCAAATACCGGAAAGGATGACCAGAGACGACGCATGAGACCCTCCTGCCCTGAGATTAATCAGCGGAAATCGAAGCGCTTCGTCTAAGGTAGAGTTGGCGGGTGCGCACTTGGCCCCCCCGGCGCCTTAAAAATAATTGCGTGCGGCGGCAAGAGCAACCCGTTACGTTGCGGGCGCGCGACAGAACGTGCCTAGCGGTGATCCCGATTCATCTGATTTGGCAGTTCACTCAAGGACGGCTCTTGCAACGGCTTGCGCCGCAGCATGACAACGCTGATGCCATCGGAAGCACGGTGGATCACGACGCCGGGCACGTCGGCTAGAAACTCGAGCAGTGACCTCGGATCGTCCAGGCGGATCACGCCCGTGACCTCGCGCGCGCGCAACGCGGCGCTGTCAATCCGGATGTGCTCGCCGCTCTCGCGGTCGATCTCCTGCACCACCTGCCCGAGCGGGCGATGCTCGAACACCAACTGCCGGTGCGTCCAGGCGGTGGTGGCGGCCAGATCGCTCACCGGAAGCGGTCTGCTCAGACCTTGCGGCGTGATGTACACCCGTTGCGCAACCCCAAGAATCAGTGCCCCGATCGGCGCTGGAAAGCGCTCGTGCCGCGGACGCGCACCGCCGGCCGGCGCGACCCATCGCGGGCTCGTCGGCAGCCGGGCTTGCGAGGCCCTCATCACGGCCACCAGCCCCTGCAGCACGGTCACCGCCGCGTACTTCACCGTCAGATCCACATTGAACTCGGTACCGATCGCGCGAACCACCTCGCCATCGGCATGGACGTCGAACGGACGCGCCGGGTCATGGCTGACCTGAAACAGCGCTTCGCCCGTGAGCAGATGCACGATGCGGCGTCGCTTGCCTAATTCGACCTCGACGGTCGTGGCGGAATTGAGCGTCACTCGCGAGCCGTCGGCAAGCACAATCACACGCTGCTCGCCCGGGCGCGTGCGGTAGAGCTGCGCTGCGCCGGTCCGCCACGGCTGCGAGACCAGCACGGCGGTGAGTGCGGCGGCGGCGGCAACGCCGAGCGCCGCGGCCCAGAGGAGCCGCAAGCGCCGGGGACGGCCCGTCGAGGCTCCGTACGGGCCGCTCGCCGAGCGCGAGTCGCCCGGAGGATGGTGGGTCCCGGCCGCGTTGCCGAGTGGTACGGCCTCATGCGCGGATCTGGCGGCACTGATCAATGCCTCGGTCGGGATATCGGGCCAACGAACCGTGTCGGCACGCAGCACAGTCATCAGCCGCTCGACCGCCAGATACGCCTCGATCCGGTCCGGCGAACGCGACACCCAGGCGAGAAACTTGCGCTGGTCAGCGGCCGTCGCACCATCATCGTGCAGCAGCGTCCACCAGTGGGCGGCTTCCTCGCCCCAAAGCGCGCTCGCCTCGCTCGTTCGCGTCGACTCACTCATCGAGCGCACCGCGCAATTGCTCGTACCCACGCGCCAAGTAACGCCGCACCTGACGCGGCGTCAGATCGAGTTCCTGGGCGATCTGCTTGTACGGATGTTCATCGCGCAGCCGCAGCAGCACCACCGCGCGCATCATTGGAGACATCCGCGAGAGCTGTTCGTTCAACCGGTGCTCGGAAAGGCGGGCATCAAGCGTCAGCTCGGGCAAGCACTCATCGACGGGCGCGTCGCTCTCATCGGCGGAAAAGGACTCCGTCGGAGGATATTCGCGCCGCCACTCGGCAACCACGTTGCCGGCCACCCTGAGAAGGTAGGCCTGGGGGTTGCGCACCTGCATCAGATCGGGTGCGCGCAGCAACCGCAGGTAGATCTCCTGCGCCAAGTCCTCCACTTCGACCGTCGAGCGCACGCGCCGGCCGAGAAACTGCAGCAGGCTTCGGTTCCACCGCCGACGCCATCCGACCAGTACGGTCGCGTTCGTCATGCCCGTTCAAGCCCTCCCCGCGCGCGAGTTTCCACCCCAGATAGAGCGTCGCGGAACACCGATGGCCCCCCCCCCGTGTGCAGTAGTTAATCTCGCGCCGTACTTGAGCGTACGCTATTCCAAATCCGCGGGCGAGGAGAACGTCGGTCAGTCCCGCAGCGCGGCAGAGCGCTGCCACCTCGGCGCAGCACCGACCCGATGCGGGGAATCTGCAGGACCCCGGTGGGACGGCCGAAAATGGGTCTGGTTGTGGCTCTTCGTGCTTGACCCAATAGATGGACTCCCCTGGCGTTGCAAGGGCGTCTTCGCTTTGTGGATTCAGGATCGGACTGCGGACGATATTTCCGGCCTCTGGTTGCCTCCGTCGAGGCGGGCCCTGATGACGATTCGCTCGCAGGAGCCTCGCGACTGACGCGATGTCTGAGTCACCGTACGGGCTATCGGATTCCTCCTGCGTCGGTCCGAGCTGTTTGCATCAGCTTGTACGCTCTAGCAATTCCAGGTGGGTAGTGCCTCCTCGATCTCGACCTCGGGTTCGCTCCGGTACCCGGTCTACGTCGGGCCGCAGCCACCGTGGGCTCCGCGGGCCGATATTCCGTTCCATGCGCCAGGATCGCCCAGGCAATGCGTGCGTTCTTGGCAGCAAGCGTTGCCGCGGCGACGTTGACGTGCCGGCGCTCCTTCAGTCGCCGCGCGACCATCTGAGCAAACAGGCAACCCCGGCACGTCGGCATGACCAGGCGATTCTGCCGCCGCGAGCTGCTGTATCTCGTCGGATGATCGTGCGCCAGAAGATGGATCCCTCGCGGTTCTGTCGTCATCATCGAGGTCGTACTCTACCACCGCGAGTCTGCGCAGAAGACGGGTGTCGTACTGATTCGATTGAGCGGATTGGGACGCGCCGCGCGTTGCGCAGCTCAATGGGACGTCTGTTGCGCTTCGGGCCGGGATGTGTGTCGCATCGCGCGACGGCGCATGTCCGTAGCTCGCGGTAACCGAGGCCCGCAAAGCGCAGGGGAACTGCGCAACGTTGAGATTGCTGCGTGGTAGCCGTCGCCCGAACAGCATCGTCGATTGAGGCGAAAGAGCGATCATAGGGCGGCGCACCAAATTCGCCTCCCGGGACGCATTCAACTCGGCGGATGCGCTCGATTTGCGCGTCGCCCATGCACTGCATTAGGGCACGTGACATTCGTTTCCGTATTGCGTTGCCGCGGATGCCAAGCGTAAGCTCGCCCTTGGTTTCCCGGTGAGTGAGCACGATGGCCGCAACGACGTACGACGGGCAGGCCGGAGCGCGGCCGCGGGCCATCATCGCCGCGACTGTCGGCAATGCTCTCGAGTTCTACGATTTCTTCATATACGGGCTGTTCGCCATACAGATCGGCCGGGCATTCTTCCCGGCAACCAGCTCGTACGTCAGCCTGATGCTGTCGCTGGCGACATTCGGAGTCGGGTTTCTCACCCGGCCGTTGGGTGCCGTCGTGCTCGGTGCCTACGCCGACAGAGTCGGGCGCCGGCCCGCCATGGTGCTCAGCTTGTCCATGATCGGCATCGCCATGGTGGCGCTGGCGTGCATCCCCTCATACGCCGTGATCGGTGTTGCGGCGCCTGTGCTCGCCGTGATTGCGCGCCTGCTGCAAGGCTTTTCGCTGGGCGGAGAAGTCGGTGCGAACAGCGCGTTTCTCGTGGAGGCCGCCCGGCCGGACCGTCGCGCCGAGATCGTCTCATGGCAGGGCGTGAGCCAGGCGATCGCGCTGGTGCTGGGAAGCCTCGTGGGGACCGCGCTCGCGACCTTTCTCTCGCCCGCGGCGCTCGACGGCTACGGTTGGCGCATCGCCTTCCTGATCGGGGCCGCGATAGTGCCGTGTGGATACTGGCTGCGCCGGCGTCTCGCAGAGACCCTGCAAGAGCAGGATGCGGAATACTCCCAGGCGGCCGGTGGGTCGTCGTCCGCTTCGGTTCAGCCCGGACGTCTGGAGCTGGCGCGCAGGCACTGGAGAGCAATGGTATTCGGCTTGATGGCGATTGCGGCAGGCACCGTCGGCACATACATCTTTGTGTACATTGCCACATACGCGCAGACGACGTTGCACCTGCCGCCGCGCGCGGGATTCCTGGCGAGCCTCGCCGGATACAGCGTGGAGATCCCCTGCATCTTGATCGGGGGTCGCCTCTCTGACCGGTACGGGCGCAAGCCCGTCAACGTCTGGGGGAATCTTGCCTTTCTGCTGGGCATTTACCCCGCGTTCGTCTGGGTCATCGCCGCGCGCTCGGTCACGGCGTTGATTTGGGCCATGGTCATCCTGAACGCCGCATATTCTCTGCGCATGGGCTCGTTCTATGCGGCATTCATCGAGTCGCTGCCGCCGAAGATCCGCAGTGGCGGCTTCGGTACCGTGTACGCTCTTTCCGTCGCAATATTCGGCGGAACGACTCAGCTGGTGGTCACCTGGATCATTCACGTCACGGAGAGCGCGGTCGCCCCCGCCTGGTACCTGATCGGGTTTACCGTGATTGGGCAAATTGCATACATGCTGTATCCGGAGACTGCGCCGGTCCGGCTACGCGCGAAGACGGCGGCCGAAGCGCGGTTGAATACTGAAAATGTCTCAGATCGTTGCACGGCAGCCCCACCGGAATAGAAACCTCGCGTGCAGAATACAATAGGTCGATCAAGACCCGTCTAAGAGGTCCGCGGCGTAGGGACAACTTCAGTCTGGCGTTGCGAAGCGTCGATGGCCACGTATATATGTACTGGATGGGCCCAATGCGCGGAACAGCCGCATTGCGAAGCTTGTGCAATGGGAACACAAAATCAGCAATGCTGGACTTTCGCATGTGCTTTATTCGAGTGGAAATCTGAAATCTATGACCCTGCTGCGTTAGGGAATTTGCGGTGGATTCACCATTGACGAATTGGTCGCGGAGACAACGCTCGGGTCAGTCCGAAGCGGATGCACAGCGAGAGCAGCGGACGTGAATGAGATCACGTCATATATGCGGACGTGCCGAAGCAGGGGAATTCCGGCACTGTTGGCGGTTGTCTCGCTTGCTGCAAGTCTATCAGGATGCGCGAGCGTGATGACTGAAGTCCTACCGCATGCCCAGGGCGCGCCTCATCCGAAAACTCACTCCAATGGAATCGCCAAGTTCTTGTTGAGGGGGATGCTTTATGATTATAGCGACAAGTGGAGAGACTCACAGGGGTTCTGGCACAGGTGTTGGACCGTGTGCAATGTGAATGGTCAACCGAACCAGGCACCCCCGAACCGATAGGCGGCACCCAATCGCATACTGCGGTACGCCGTGGAGAGGCACGGTCTCCCGGCCAGCGCTAATCGAATCCGGCAACTGTCCCTTCCGTCGGTGGCAATCGGAGCGGTCATCCAAGGAAAGGCTGCGGAAGCCTCCGGGCGGCGGCATTGGTCGGGGCAGCATGCGCTACAGGGCTCCTGCCCGCGGAGAGATGCCCGCCGCGGAGCGGCGGTCTGTCGCTTGCATTCGCCCAGGAATGCCGCTATAAGTACGTCATGAGTAGTACGCGCCACGTAGTAAAACCTCCTGATGACGAGGCGTTGGGCCATTATTCCGATCCGCCGCTGTTGGTTCTTGCGAGTCTGGCGGGCGGCTCCAAGCATGGTCATGCCATGATCGAGGACATCGCGAGTCTCTGTGGAACCAGGCTGGGGCCGGGCACGCTTTACGGGGCCATTGCGCGTCTCGAAGCCCGGGGCCTGATCGAGCCCTTGCCGCCGGAGGAGCGACGCCGCCCGTATCGGATCACCGCAGCCGGCCGGCGTATGTTGCGCGCGCAGCTTTCGACGTTGCAGCAATTCGTCACTGCCGGGACGAAGAGGCTGAGGTTCGTATGAATCGCGCGCTCGTCCGCTGGCTGCTGCGCACCTATCCGCCCGCCTGGCGCGAGCGCTACGGCGAGGAGTTCGCGGACCTCCTGCACGCGAGTCCCGGCGGGATGCGCACGATCTCGGATGTCCTTCTTTCGGCCTTCTGCGAGCGCTGGTCACGGCCACCCCATGAAGGTCTTGCCATGAGTGAATATCCCGGCTCCATCCTCGCTCTCTCGAAGCAACCGAGTGCCTTCGTGCCGATGGCGATGTCCATTGCGGCGCTCGGCTTGGTCCTCGTCGCTCTCGCCAGATTTGGAATTCCCCCGCCCCACACGGACGAAGGCGCGGTGGCGCACACTTGGCAGCTGCTGATGGTCTGCCAGGGAATCGGGATCGCCTGGTTCGCGGTCAAGTGGCTTCCGCAGACGCCACGACTGGTGCTCGGCGTCCTTATGGTCCAGGTTGTACTTGCTGTCGCAGCCATGGCGCCGGTGTACGTTCTTGGATTATGACCTGACCGGCAGCGACGGCCGGCGGCGGTGTGGCCCTCACGGGGTCGTTCGCGACCGGAGAACCCGCGGCGTGATGTTCGCGGCGGTTGGCTCGCAGGCCAGCGCATTGAGGATAGCGCCAACGAACTATCGGCCAATTCCGGACAGAGAACGCCTCACATCAGGTGCGCCAAAGCGGTCGCTCGGGCGTTGTCGGTGAGCCGATTGACAATGCCACCAGGACGTCGCGGAACCCTCACGCCGACGAGGGAAAGTTGCGCCGCAGAACGACCTGGAGAAGTGGATGATCGTCGGCGCGAGCAGCAATCGCATGCAAGCACGGGCACTGCGCCGCAAACCAGGAGCGTCCCGGCCTCCAGTGCGTCATGACGGCGATGTAGACATCGAGTACGGAGAACTCGGCGCCGAGCACCCATTCGCCTGCGCTCACGTCCGATTCAAGGTGCCGCCAGAGTCGCTCGCGATAGCGATCGGTTGCTGATTTCAGAGACATCGGATCGGCGCTGACCCACCGCTCAGGATAGTCTCCGTACGTGAACGTGGGATAGATATTCGCTGCGATCCATATGAGCCGCCGCAGGAAGGCGGACCTGAGGGGCGTTCCGGGGGCGGGCGCGAGTCCGGCCTGCGGGTAACGTTCCGACAGAAGTAGAGCGATGGCCGCGCTCTCGGTCATCACCGAGCCCTCAGGCAGAAGGAGAGTAGGGACCTGTCCGAGCGAGTTGATTTTCAGCAGCCGCTCGCGTGCCCCACCTGGCCTGTCAAAGCCGGTCACGTCCTCGATGCGCACCGGCGCGGAACACAGCGCCAGCATCGCCTCGGCGAGGGCAGAGCCCCAGCCGGGCACGGAAAAAACAGTATATGAGCCCGCGTGTTCCATCGCATTTCCCCGTCACCAACCGCGGCGGCAGCATGATCGTATCTCCTGCCGGTGTCTGCTGCATCCCGGGTCGATTCAAAAGCCAAGGTGGACGTTGCCCCTTCCGCAGCCGGCAAGTTGCGAATTTCACTCGCTGGACCTGTTGGCATCGAATGAAGTCGTCTCCGGAGCGCTCGACGTGGCG
>JAJYFU010000082.1 GCA_021790795.1 Pseudomonadota bacterium | reverse complement strand
TTCCGCCGCCTGTCGGTGGAAAACAACGTGCTCGCGATCCTCGAGAGACGCGCCGATCTGGACCGGGCCGCGCGCGAGCAGCGCCTGGAGGAGCTGCTGGAGGAGCTGCGCATCGGGCATGTGCGGCGCAGCCTCGGTCTGTCACTTTCGGGAGGTGAGCGCCGGCGCGTGGAAATCGCCCGCGCGCTCGCGGCCGAGCCGCGGTTCATGCTCCTCGACGAGCCCTTCGCCGGCGTCGATCCGCTGTCGGTGCTCGACATTCAGCGCATCATTGGCGAGCTCACCAGCCGAGGGATCGGCGTGCTCATCACGGACCACAATGTGCGCGAGACCCTGGGGGTCTGCGGCCGCGCGTACATCGTCAATCAGGGAACTGTGATCGCCGCCGGAAACGCCGAAGAAATTCTTGCCAATCCCCAGGTCCGTGAGGTGTACTTGGGCGAGTCGTTCCGTCTTTGAGGGGCCTGCCGGCGCTCCGGCCGGGCGACCGAGCCACCGTATTTTCCGCCGGGACAGGAACGCCGCGACAGTCAGCCATGCCACCATGCTGAAACCCTCTCTGCAGCTCAAGCTGGGTCAGCAACTGACCATGACCCCGCAGCTGCAGCAGGCGATCCGGCTTCTGCAGCTGCCCGCTCTGGAGCTCCAGGCGCACATCCGCGAGCTGCTGGAAACCAATGTCATGCTCGAGCCGCTGGAAGACGGCGAGAGCGAATCCGGCGAGGCGCTCGAGGCGGGTGAGTCGAGCGCACCGGCCGAAGAGCGTGCCGAAGCCGCCGAAACGCCCGAGAGCGTCGAAGTCCTCGAGGACGACTGGGGCGGACAGAGCACGGGACCGGCCGAGTCCTCCTGGAGCGGGGACGATCTGGATCGGATCCAGGAATTCGCGGACGCTTCGGGGCAATCCCTGCAGGAGTATCTTCTCTGGCAGCTCGAGCTGGCCAAGCTCGAGCCTCGCGAGCTCGCCATCGCGCGCGCGATCGTCGATGCCATCAGTGACGATGGCTACGTGACGGAGTCAATGGAGGAGATCGCAGAGACGCTCAAGCCCGACGTGCAATGCACGGCGAGCGAGGTCGCATCGGTCCTGGGCGGCGTGCAGGCCCTCGATCCACCTGGGGTGGGTGCCCGCAGCATCGGCGAGTGCATCGAGCTGCAATTGCGCCAGCTCGACCCGGACACCCCGGGCCTGGCAACCGCGTTGGAGATCGCCCGGCGGCATCTCGAGCGTCTGGCGTGCCGGGAAATCTCCGCGCTGAAGCGCGAGCTGCGCGCGAGCGACGAGGACCTCACCGAGGCCCTGGCGCTGGTGCGCTCCTGCCACCCACGGCCGGGCTCTACTGTGAGCACCGGTGCGCCCGAGTACGTCGTGCCGGACGTATTCGTGCGGCGCACCGACCACGGCTGGAGCGTGGAGGTCAATTCGGCCACTTTGCCGCGGATTCGCCTCAATCACAGCTATGCGAGCCTGCTCGGCCGCAGCGCCAGCCACGCCACGCTGCGCGCACAGCTGCAGGAGGCGCGCTGGCTGTTGAAGAGCCTGGAAATCCGCCACGAGACGCTGATCAAGGTCGCCCGCTCGATCGTCGAGCGCCAGGTCTCATTCCTCGAGCACGGCGAGGAGCACATGCGCCCGATGATCCTCAAGGACATTGCCGAGGCGGTCGGCATGCATGAGTCGACCATCTCGCGGGTGACCTCCGGCAAGTACATGCACACCCCTCGCGGGGTATTCGAACTTCGCTACTTCTTCTCGAGTCAGATTGAAGGCGCCGATGGTTCGGGCACTTCCTCGACGGCGATACGCGCCAAGATCAGGAAACTGGTCAAGGACGAGGATCCGCTCGCGCCGCTCAGCGACGGGCGCATCGCCGAGCTGCTCTCCGCCGAGGGCATCCCGGTGGCGCGCCGCACCGTCGCCAAGTACCGAGAGGCGATGGGCATCCCGTCCTCGAGCGAGCGCAAGCGCTCAGGATCGGCGCAGATGTGAGCGCCTTTTGATCGATTACCGGTCCCGCACGCGATAGGAGATGACTATGCAGCTCAATGTCACCGGCCAGAACATCGAGATCACCTCAGCCCTGCGTGGGTACGTGGAAAAGAAGCTCGAGCGCATCGAACGGCACTTCGAGCAAGTCATCAACGTGCACTGCGTGCTGAGTGTGGAGAAGCTGCGACAGAAGGCCGAGGCCACGCTGCTGGTGAGCGGCAATTCCATTCACGCCGATTCGATCGAGGAGAACATGTACGCGGCCATCGATCTGCTCGCGGACAAGCTCGACCGGTGCGTCAAGAAACACAAGGAGAAGCTGACCGACCATCACGCGCTCGAGGTACGCGCGCTGCGCGCCTGAGCGCGCCGGCAGCGGACATCCCGTGCGCATCATCGTCTTGAGCGGGCTGTCCGGCTCGGGCAAGAGCGTGGCGCTGCGCATGCTCGAGGATCTCGATTTCTACTGCATCGACAACATCCCGGCGGCGCTGCTGACACCGTTCATCGCCCACGCCGTGCGCAACCCCGGAGAGACGTACGGGCGTGCGGCGGTGGGCGTCGATGCGCGCAATACGGCGGCGGAGATCGCCACCGTGCCGCGGCTCATTGACGAGCTGCGCCGCAGCGGGATCGATTGTGAGCTGATCTTCCTCACCGCGGCCGACGAGGTGCTGCTGCGGCGCTTCGCCGAAACGCGGCGCACGCACCCCATGGGCCGGGGCAGTCTCGATCTGCGCACGGCGCTGTCGCTCGAGCGCAGCCTGCTCGAGCCGATTGCCCATGCGGCGGATCTGATCATCGATACCTCGCACATGGGTATACATGCTCTGCGCGATGTGATCGCCGAGCGGGTCGGCGTGCCGCGCACCGACCGGCTCTCGATCACGTTCGAGTCGTTCGGCTTCAAGCACGGGATCCCCGGCGACGCGGACTTCGTGTTCGACGCCCGTTCACTGCCGAACCCGTACTGGGAACCACACCTTCGGCCGCTGAGCGGGCGCGATCCCGAGGTCATCGCCTTCCTCGAGACGCATACCGACGCGGGCCGACTCATCGAGGACATCGAGCGATTCGTGCGCGCGCGCATTCCTGAATTCGAGGCCAGCCATCGCGGTTACTTGACCGTCGCGGTGGGCTGCACGGGGGGGCAACACCGCTCGGTGTACATCGTCGGCCGGCTGGCCGATCGGCTACAGCGGACACACCCGCAGGTCAGAGTGCGCCACACCGCGCTCGTGACCTGACACCGGCAGGCGCGGCGGCCGGCCCGCTCAGGTGAGCTGCGTCACGCCCGGCGCGCTGCTCGCCGGTTGCAGGCGCTCGCCCGCGGCGAACGCTCGCAGGGTTGTGCGCGAGCGCATTGCATCCTGATAGCCGAGCTCGATCAGCGCGCGGGTATACGGCGCCTCGAAGGCCAGATAGCTGGTCAGCTGGTGGCCGGGCACCTCGGGCCGACCGCCGAGCACCCGCAGCAGGGCGCGCAAGCCGGGCGGCATGTCGGCAACGTAGCGGGCCGCGATCTCGCTCGGATCGACGCTCGGAGCGATCATGAGCGTCTCGATGGGGCGAAGTCCGCGCGACTGCGGCGCCGCGCGCACCAGCTGGTTCATGCGGTCGATATGCTCCAGGTCGCCGTAGATCTGATCGGTGAACAGGGTGTCGAGCATGAAGCCGAGCACCTCCCCGGGGGTCGGCATCGTGGCGGGCCGCGCGGCATCGACGCCGGAGCTCTGCGGCGAGCGCACGCCGAGAATGAGCAGCCGGTCCGCGCCGAGGTGCACAGCCGGGCTCAACGGATTGAGCTGGCGCATCGAGCCGTCGCCGAAGTACTCGTCGCCGAGCTTCACGGGAGTGAACAGCAGCGGGATGGCGATGCTCGCCCGGATGGTCTCCTGCGACAGCTCGCTGCGGCGGCCCATGTGCTGCGCGCGGGTCCAGTCGGACAGCTCGGGCACGCCGTCGAAGAGCGCCACCGACTGGCCATTGGCGTAACTCGTGGCGCACAGCGCGCAGGCGCGCAGATGGCCGCGCGCGATGCTGCGGCGGATGCCGTTACAATCGATTTCCCGAGCGAGCAGCGCCTTCAGCGGACCGGTCTCGAGCAGCGACTTCGGCGGCGAGAGGATCAGGCCGCCCGAGATCAGCGACAGCACCCAGTGCAGGCCGGAGCGCACCATGTGCGGCGTATCGACGTGGAAGACCTGCCCGGTGCGGAAGTTCGACCACACCCGCAAAAGACCCGCAACGCCCTGGCGCCACACGTGCGCCTCGGCGGCGAGCACGCTCGCGGCCACCGCCCCCGCCGAAGTCCCGACGATGATCTGGAAGGGATTGCGCGCCCGCGGGAGTATCTCCGCCAGCGCGCGCAGCACGCCCACCTGGTATGCGGAACGCGCACCGCCGCCCGTCAGCACCAGGGCCACGACCGGACGGCGCCGCGGGCCGAGCGGCTCGCGGGATGGGATATCGGTTGCCGGCTCCATGATCTCGGACGAAGCCGCCCGCTACGCGAACCGCCGTCGGCGTGTCATGAGCCCGACAGCCTCAGGCCACCTCGAGGATCTGCAGCGAGTTCGTGCCGCCCTGCACGCCCGACTGCTCGCCCTTGGTGAGAATCACCAGATCCTTGCGCTCGACCAACTTCAGCTCCAGAAGCCGAGTGAACAGCGTGTCGTAGAGCTGTCCGGTGGACTTTGCGTGAGTCACGTCGAAGATCACCGGATAGACACCGCGGAACAGCGTCACCCGGCGGCGCGTCGACTCGTGGCGGGTGAAGGCGTAGATCGGAATGTCCGAGCGGATGCGCGACATCCATAACGGCGTCGAGCCCGACTCGGTCAGCGCGACGATGGCGCGCACCTTCATGTGGTTGGCGGCATACATCACCGCCATGGAGATGGCCTCCTCGCCGTCGCCGAACAGTCCCTCGGTACGATGTTGCTCGAAGCCGAGCGACAGCTCGTATTTCTCGGCGCCCTCGATGACCTGCGCCATCGCCTCCACGGCGCGCACCGGGTAGCGGCCGGTGGCCGATTCCGCCGACAGCATGACCGCATCGGTCCCGTCCATCACGGCATTGGCGACGTCGCTGACCTCAGCGCGCGTGGGAATCGGGTTCTGGATCATCGATTCCATCATTTGCGTCGCGGTGATCACCACACGGTTCTTCAGCCGCGACTGGCGAATGATGGTCTTCTGCAAGCCGGCGAGCTCGGCATAGCCCATCTCGACGCCGAGGTCGCCGCGCGCCACCATCACGACGTCGGACGCCTCAACGAGGGCCGGCAGATTGGTGATCGCCTCCTGGCGCTCGACCTTGGCGACGATACGCGCGTCGCGGCCTGCGCGGCGCGCCAGGGTTCGGGCCTGCTCGATGTCGTCCGCGTCGCGGGCGAAGGACACCGCGATGTAATCGATGTTCTCCTCGGCGGCGAACCGGATGTCTTCCTTGTCCTTGTCGGACAGGGCCGGAGCGGATATGCCACCGCCTTGCCGATTGAGTCCCTTGCGATCGGAGAGCTCGCCGCCGATGCGCACGTGCGTGTGAATGCGCGTGCCGTCCACCCGGTCGACGTCGAGGACGATCTGACCGTCGGCCAGCAGCAGCGCGTCACCGGCGCGCACGTCCTTCGGCAGATCCTTGTAGGCGACTCCCACGCCCTCCACGGTGCCGGCCTTGGGATCGAGCGCGGTGTCGAGCATGAAGGGCCGCCCTTCCTCCAGCATCACCTTGCCGTCGCGGAACCCTTCGATGCGGATCTTCGGTCCCGCCAGGTCGAGCAGCACACCCACGCACTTGTTGGCGCGATTCGCCGCTTCGCGCACCAGCGCCAACCGGCGCCGCCGGTCGTCGACGGTGCCGTGCGAGGCGTTCAGCCGCGCCACGTCCAGACCGGCGCGCACCATTTCGGTCAGCACCCCCACATCATCCGTGGCCGGCCCGAGGGTCGCCACGATTTTTGTTCGTCTCAGCATGATATTAGTCGCCTGCGCGCTCCTCGAGGGCTGCCACCGCGGGCAGTTTCTTGCCTTCTACGAATTCCAGAAATGCTCCGCCGCCCGTCGAGATATACGAAATGCCGTCCTCGACCCGGTATTTCTCGATGGCGGCCAGCGTGTCGCCGCCCCCCGCCAGAGAGAACGCCTTGCTGCGGGCGATCGTCTGGGCGATGGCGCGCGTGCCCTCGCCGAATTGCTCGAACTCGAACACACCCACCGGACCGTTCCAGATGATGGTCCCGGCGGACTGCAGCAGGCCGCTGAGCCGGTCGGCGGTATCCGGTCCGATGTCCAGGATCATCTCGTCGGCACCCACGTCGTGAATGGATCGCACATCGGCGTGCGCCGTCGCCGCGAATTCCTTGGCCACCACGACGTCGGTCGGCAGCGGAATCTCCGCCCCGCGCGCGCGCGCCTGTTCCATCAGCCGCTGCGCCACGTCGACCAGCTCCGGCTCGTAGAGCGACTTGCCGACCGGCAGGCCGGTCGCGGCCAGAAAGGTATTGGCGATCCCGCCGCCGACGATGAGCTTGTCGACCTTGGCGAGCAGGGACTCGAGCACGGTCAGCTTGGTCGAGACCTTCGAGCCGGCGACGATCGCCACGAGAGGCCGCGCCGGGCGCTCGAGCGCCCGTTCCAGCGCCTCGAGCTCCCCGACCAGCAGCGGACCTGCGCAGGCGACCTTGGCGTGGCGCACGATGCCGTGGGTGCTGGCTTCGGCGCGGTGCGCGGTTCCGAACGCGTCCATGACGAACACATCGCACAGCGCCGCCATCTTGCGCGACAGCGCCTCGTCATCTTTCTTCTCGCCCTTGTTGAAGCGCACGTTTTCGCACAGTACCGCGCTGCCGGCGGCACATTCCAGCCCATCCAGCCAGTCGCGCCTCAGGGGCACGGGCTTGCCCAGCAGTTCCGAGAGGCGCGCAGCCACCGGCTGCAACGACAGCTTCTCGTCGAACTCGCCCTCCTTGGGCCGGCCGAGGTGCGACAGGATGAACACCTGCGCATGCTGATCGAGCGCGTAACGGATGGTGGGCAGCGCGGCCCGGATGCGCGCATCGCTCGAGATCACCCCATCCTTGACCGGCACATTGAGGTCTTCTCGGATCAGGACCCGCTTGCCGCGCAGGTCCGTGTCCGTCATGTGCCGGATCTTCATGATGCCTTTGACCAGGCGAGGGCCGTATCGATCATCCGGTTTGAGAATCCCCACTCGTTGTCGTACCAGGCGCACACCTTGACCAGCGTGCCGGCGATCACCTTGGTGAGGGTTGCATCGAAGGTGGAGGAATGCGCGTCGTGGTTGAAGTCGATCGACACCAGCGGCGCGGTGTTGTAGGCCAACACCCCCTTCAGGCCGCCGGCGGCGGCATCGCGCATCGCGGTATTGATCTCTTCGACGGTGGTGGCGCGCTTGGCCGTGAACGTCAGATCCACGATCGAGACGTTGAGGGTCGGCACGCGCACCGCGAATCCGTCCAGGAGCCCCTTCAGCTCCGGCAGCACCAGCCCGACGGCCGCGGCAGCGCCGGTCTTGGTCGGGATCTGCGACTGGGTCGCCGAGCGCGCCCGGCGCAGGTCCTTGTGATAGACGTCGGTCAGCACCTGGTCGTTGGTATAGGAATGTATCGTGGTCATGATGCCGGCGCTGATGCCGACGGCGTCGTTGAGCACTTTCGCGACCGGCGCCAGGCAGTTGGTCGTGCACGAGGCGTTGGAAATCACGGTGTGCTTGCTCGAGAGCACGCCGTGGTTGACGCCGTAGACCACGGTCGCATCGACGTCATCGCCGCCCGGAGCGGAGATCACGACCCTCTTCGCGCCGGCGCCGAGGTGCGCCGAAGCCTTGGCCTTGCTCGTGAACAATCCCGTGCACTCGAACACGTAGTCGACCCCGAGGCTGCCCCAGGGCAGCTTCGCCGGGTCGCGCTCGGCGAGCACGCGGATCCGATCGCCGTTGACCACCAGCGAGTCCCCGTCCACCTTCACCTCGCCGGGGAAGCGCCCGTGCACAGTGTCGTGCTGCGTCAGATGCGCATTGATCTTGGCGTCGCCCAGATCGTTGACTGCGACGATCTGCAACTCGCCGGTGCGCTTGCCCTCGTACAGGGCTCGAAGCACGTTGCGGCCGATGCGGCCGTAACCGTTGATTCCCACTTTGATTGCCATGAGCAGATCCCCTTACCGATTTTCAATTTACCGTATCGAGTGGCTCACCGACCTCGCGCCCGATGCGCCCGGCGGTGAATCCGAACTGTGCCATCGCATCGGCGCCCCTGCCGGAGGCGCCGAACCAGCCGATGCCGATCACACGTCCCTCTGCGCCGACATATCGCCACCAAGATAGCGTAGCGTCGGCCTCCACCGCCACTCGGCGGCGTACCGCGCGCGGCAGCACGCTTTCCCGGTAGGTCTCGATCCTGCGCCGCGAACACTTCGGGAGAGCATCGACACCCGGCACGCGCGCCGGCCGGCCGCGTTCAAAGCGCACACCGCCTCGGCGGCGATGCCCGCCTCGGAACCGGTCGCGAGCGAACCTCCGCGGATTGGCCGGATTGCGCTTCAGGAAATCGCCCCACAACGCCCGAGCGATGTCCGCCATTTCGAGCGGCGCGCCCGGTTGCCCCGAATCGGCGCGCTGCACAGCGTCCCTGGAGAGGGCGCGGATGGCGTCTGCAAGCTCTCGGCGTGTGCTTCATCAGGACCTTTCATGCAGCCCCCATCACCCAATCTGCCCGGCGACGGACGCGCCGCAGCCGCCCGACATAAAAAAAGGGGGGGCATTGTCCCCCAGCGGGCCGCAATGCTCAATCGCCGCACCCCATTACCGCGCCGAGGCGACCGTGATCACGGACGCGCGGGGGGGCCGCCGGCCGATCCCGATGCTTTGCATATTTCCGCCACGTCTTCCATATTGAGCCGGTTCAGGCCCGCTCCGGGCGAGCCGGGGCCTCGCCTCGCGACTCAGTTCACTGCGGATTAAGGTTCTTTTGCTACGCTGCCCAGATGAGCAGCGTACGTCTCATTCAATTTACCGATCTGCACCTCTTCGGCGCCGCAACCGGCCGGCTGCGCGGCATCCTCACGCTCGCATCCGCCACCGACGCGCTCGCGCATGCGCGCGCAGAGGACTGGCCGCCCGATGCGCTGCTGGTCACGGGCGACATCGTGCACGACGATCCGGCCGGTTACGCCCACTTCCAGCGTCTGTTCGCAAAGCTCGGGATACCGGTGCTCTGTCTGCCCGGCAATCATGACGACCCGGGCGCAATGCGCCGCGCGCTTGCCAAGCCCCCGTTCGTGACGGGCGGGCACGCCGATATCGGCCGCTGGCGCCTCGTGCTGCTCGACAGCGTCCAGGCCGGCCAGGCCGGCGGCGTTCTGAGCCCCGCGAGCCTCGCGGCGCTGGACGCGGCGCTCGAGCAGGCCGGCGAGCGGCACGTATTGGTCTGCCTGCATCATCATCCGGTGCCGATGGGCAGCCGCTGGCTCGACCGGGTGGCGCTCGCCAACCCCGAAGCCCTCTTCGCCGTCATCGACAAGCACCCGCGCGTTCGGGGCCTCCTCTGGGGCCACGTTCACCAGAGCTTCGATGCGCTGCGCAACGGCGTGCGCCTGCTGGCCACGCCGTCGACCTGTGCGCAATTCCGGCCACGCACCGAACAGTTCGAGGTCGACCCGCTCCCGGCGGCGTACCGCACGCTGGCGCTGCGCGCCGACGGCTCGATCGCCACCGAGCTGGTGTGGATCGAGGGCGGCGCGCGCCGCGGCTCGATCGGCGCCGCCTAGCCGGCGCGAACCGCGGCCGGGCCATCGCCCCGCGCCGGCGAAAAACCCGCCGCCGGCGCACGCCCGGGCGCGCGCTCATCCCGGCCCCGATCCCGACGCCCGCAACAGACCGCCGGGGCGCGGCCTCGCCATTGATCTTTCGCCCGGCGATGGTTACTTTGCGCGGCTTGGACGAAATGAACCGAAGCGTGAGAACGGAATGACCCGCCGACCGTTGATGTGGGGGCTGTCGCTACTGAGCGTCATGATGCTGTGCGGCAGCGCAATCGCGGGCGGAGTCTCGCCCTACCTGCCCCTGAACCTGGACCCCGCCGTCCAGAACGCGATCGACCGCGTGCTGATCCTCGGCGACCAACCGGTGTTGGTCCGGCCGATTCCGGCGGCGCTGGTGCTGCGGGCCCTGCCCAAGGCGTGCCGCGTCGACCGGCCGCTGTGCGAGCGGGTGCGCAAGTATCTGCGCCGCTACATGCAAGGCACCGGAGTGGAGTTCACCAGCGTGTCGCTGGCCGCGACCGCCGGCAAGTCCAACATCACGCTGCCGAACCAGCATGGACAAAGGGCGCAGAGCCCGTACCAGGTCGCGGGCGCGGCCTACATCCAACCCAACCCCTACATGCTGCTCAACGTCGGCGGCGTCGGCTACCAGGGCCGCTTCACCCCGACCGGCACGATGCTCAGTCTCGGCTTCGACTGGGCGCAGCTCGATATCGGCTGGCGCGACCACTGGTGGTCGCCGCTGACCGGCAGCTCGATGCTGATCAGCACCGAAGCGCCGACCATGCCGTCGATCACACTGTCGAACACCCTGCCGCTCACCCGGCTCGGCCTGCAGTACCAGGTGTTCGTCGCGCGCATGTCGGAGCAGCGGCACATCGAGCTCACCAACGGCACGTTCACCCAGGGCTACCCCAAGATGGGCGGCATCATGGTCGGCATGCAGCCGGTGAGCGGCTGGTCGCTCGGGATACAGCGGGTGATGATCTGGGGCGGCGGCGCGGCCGGCGGCGAGTCGCTGACCAACATCATGCAGGCGTTCATCAACCCCACCCAGGCGCAGAGCACGGGCTTCAACACCGGCACGCGCGTGGTCGCGAAGCAGGAGGCCTCCGTCACCAGCTCCTTCATCTTTCCGGGCCGCTACCCGTTCTCGGTGAATTTCGAGTACGCCGCCAACGACACCTCGATGGGCAGAGCCTATCTGTTCGGCAAGCCCGACATCTCCGCCGGCATCGATTTCGCGCATCTCGGGCCCTTCGACCTGACGTACGAGTTCAACTCCTGGTCGCCTACCTGGTACGTGCATACCGTAACCAACGTGCAGACGGGCTATCAGTACGGCATCACCAACGACTACCAGAGCATCGGCAACTGGTTCGGCGACCAGCGCGTGCTCGCCACCCTCAACACGGTGGCCGACCAGGTCGGCGGCCAGAGCAACATGCTGCGCGTCGGCTGGACGCCGCCCTTCGGCGGCTACCTGCAGCTGCGCCTGCGCGAGCTGGCCAACGAGGCACAGTCCGTATACGCCACCTACCCCTACAAGACCGAGTACATGGGGGCGCTCAGCTACTCCTATCCCTGGCACGGCTACGCGGTCGGCGCCGAGATCGGCGGCGGCCAGGACGTCTTCGGCCACCACTACATCGAGGTCGAGGGCTTCCTGCGCGACGGGGAGGCGCTGTTCAG
>JAJYFU010000175.1 GCA_021790795.1 Pseudomonadota bacterium | reverse complement strand
CATTCGCAACCGCGTCGTTGTCACCAACAAGCTGCCGACCGGGCTGAACCGCGGCTTCGGTGGCCCACAGATCTACTTCCCGCTGGAGCGGCTGATCAGCCGCATCGCCGCAACGCTCGGGCTCGATCCGCTCGCTGTGGTGCGGCGCAACCTGGTGCCGGCCGACGCTTTTCCCTATCGGACGGCAACCGGGGCGTTGCTCGACTCCGGAGACTATCGGGCGGCGCTGGACGTGGCGCTCCGCGACGGCGATCATGAGAGCCTGCTCGCGCGGCGCGCGGCGGCACGTGTCGAGGGGCGGCTCTATGGCATCGGTTATGCCGCGGTCGTCGAGCCCTCGGTATCCAACATGGGCTACATCACCACGGTGCTGACCGCGGCCGAGCGGCGCCGCGCGGGCCCAAAGAACGGCGCTCAGGCAACCGCGACCATCACGCTCGACCCCGTGGGGTCGGTCTCGGTCCATGTCGCCTCCGTCCCGCAGGGCCAAGGACATCGCACCGTGCTGTCGCAGGTGGTGGCCGACGTGTTCGGGCTACGGCCTTCCGATATCCGCGTGGTCACGGAATTGGATACCGCCAAGGACGCCTGGTCCATCGCCTCCGGCAATTACGCCAGCCGCTTCGCCCCGGCGGTCGCGGGAGCCGCCCAGATCGCCGCGACGCGGCTGCGGGAGCGGCTGGCCCGGATCGCCGCGGCTCAGCTCAACGCCCGTGCGGACGAACTCGTGTTCTCGGCGGGCAAGGTCTTCAGTCCCGGCAATCCCGGCAACGCCATCCCCTTCACTCGGCTTGCCGCGACCGGGCATTGGGCGCCAGCGACCTTGCCGGAAGAGGTCGAGCAATCCCTCCGCGAGACCGTATTTTGGACGCCGCCGCAACTCGACGCGCCCAATGACGCCGACGAGGTCAATTCGTCGCTGTGTCATGGCTTCATCTTCGACTTCTGCGGCGTCGAGGTGGATCGCGACACGGGCGAGATCCGGCTCGACCGCTACGTGACGATGCATGACTGCGGACGCATCCTGCATCCCGGCATGGTGGCCGGACAGATCACCGGCGGCTTCGCTCATGCCTTGGGTGCGGCGCTCCTGGAGGAGCAATCCTACGCGCCGGATGGGAGTCTGCTTACCGGCACGCTGGCCGACTATCTCATCCCGACGGCGAGGGAGGTGCCGGAACCCGTCATCCTGCACTACGAAACGCCGTCGCCGTTCACGCCGCTCGGAGCCAAGGGCGTGGGCGAGGGCAATACCATGTCCACGCCGGTTTGCATCGCCAATGCGGTTGCCGACGCGCTTGGTCTTGCGGACATCCGGCTTCCGCTGCTGCCTTCCCGTCTTTCGGAGGCGCTGCACG
The DNA here is from genome assembly GCA_021790795.1 of Pseudomonadota bacterium. Lineage (GTDB taxonomy): Bacteria > Pseudomonadota > Gammaproteobacteria > Steroidobacterales > Steroidobacteraceae > 13-2-20CM-66-19. Next base: position 1,675 of record JAJYFU010000175.1, on the reverse strand, counting down.
GCGCCGAGCCTCAGCCGCCGCACCATGAGGCGAGACCGCCGCAGGCGACGCAAGGCGAGCGGACGCTGTTTGGCCGCGGCCGCGCCTCGGTTGACGCGACGCCCGAACAGCTCTGGGCGATGCTGCTCGATCCCGCTCTGCTCGCCCGCGTGGTGCCGGGCGCCGACAATGTCCGGCGCGAGAGCGATACCCGGTTCCGCGCGGAGGTCACGCTAGGCATTGGCCCGGTGCGCGGACGTTACCGTGCCGAGATCGCGCTTTCCGACCTCGATCCACCACGCGCCGTCACTTTGTCCGGCTCGGTCGACGGCGCTCTCGGCTTCGGGCGTGGCCGTGGACGGCTGCGGCTCGTGCCGGTCGGACAGGCCCGCACGGAGCTGACCTACGACTACGAGGCCGCAGTGGGCGGCAAGATCGCCTCGATCGGCGGGCGGCTACTGGACGGCGCGGCGCGGGTCGTCATCGGACAATTCTTCGAGTCACTCGCGGTGCAGGCAAGCGGCCGGCGGCCGAGCTTGTGGCGGCGCCTGCTCAGGCTGTTCCGGAGGCGCGCGTGAAACCGGCCCGCTTTGCCTATCAGCGCGCGGCGACGACGGAGCATGTGCTCGAAGCCCTGCATAGAAGCGGCGGCGAGGCCCGTGTGATCGCGGGCGGACAAAGCCTGGTGCCGATGCTCAACATGCGGCTCGCGCGCCCGGCGCTGCTGGTGGACATCATGCACGTCGCAGCGTTGAGCCACGTCGACGACGACGGCGCGCGGCTGACCATCGGCGCCGGGGTGCGGCAACGCGACCTGGAGATGCGTCACGACACCGCAGCGCGGCAGCCGCTGCTCGCTATGGCTCTGCCCTGGCTTGGCCATGTGCAGACGCGTAGCCGTGGCACGGTCTGCGGCTCCATCGCCCATGCGGACCCGAGCGCGGAGCTACCTCTGGTGCTCACCGCGCTGCGCGGTGAGGTGCATCTCCGCAGCCGTCGCCGTGCTCGCCGCCTCCCAGCGGAGGCATTTTTCACCGGCATGATGGTCACGGCGCGCGCCGAGGACGAGTTGATCGAGGCGGTTTCAGTCCCCGCGGTCCGCCCGGGGACAGGCTACGCCTTCCGCGAAATATCGCGCCGCCACGGCGACTTCGCCATCGCCGCGTTTGCCGCTGTCGCTGATGAAAAGGAGCTACGTCTGGCGATCGGCGGCGTGGCGGAGACCCCTAAGGCGCGCGTTCTGCCGACCGACCAGGGGCTTGACGACGCGCTCGACACCTTCGCCTGGAATCTCGAAGCACGAGACGATTTGCACGCGTCGGCGCGCTACCGCCGCGAGTTGGTCCGCCGCATCGGCCGGGAAGTCGTTCTGGCCGCCATACGCGATCGGGAAGCCCGCGCCCTCAAGGAGGCCACCTGATGTCCCGCCAAGCTCCCGCCGTGCTCGACGCCGGGCAGCGCCATCCGGTACGGTTCACGCTGAACGGCCGCAAGGCCGGCGGCGAGGCTGAACCCCGCATGCTGCTGCACGATTTCCTGCGCCATGTCCTGGGCGCGACCGGCACGCATGTCGGTTGCGAGCATGGCATCTGCGGCGCCTGCACGGTGCAGATCGACGGCGCCCCGGCGCGCGCCTGCCTGACGCTGGCGGTGCAGGCCGACGGCGCCGAGATCCGTACCGTCGAGGGGCTGGCGT
>JAJYFU010000081.1 GCA_021790795.1 Pseudomonadota bacterium | reverse complement strand
CGCCTCAGCCGCGCTTGCGCGCGCCGACGGGCGCCTTGAGTTCGATACCGTTGCCCTCGGGATCCTGCAGATAAAGCGACGGTCCCTCGCCTTCGGCGCCGTAGCGCAGAGCAACGTTCCCGACCGGTACGCCCTGACCACGCAGATACGCCGCGAGGCCATCCGTGTCGAACGGCTCAATGATCAGACACAGATGGTCGAGGTTGCGGTGCACGCCCGACACATCATCCGGTGCTCCGGCAAGTGCGCTCTGCGCCACCACGTCGATCAGGCAGAGCCCTGCGCGCAATTGCGTCAGACCGATATGCGGTTGCTCGCGCTCCACAGGGCAGCCGAGCACGTCACGATAGAACGCAACGAGCCTCTCGGGCTCGCGCGCGCGCAGCACGACGTGGTCGATCCCCCTGATGGCAAAGGGCGCGTTCACCATGAGTTCCCGTGAGCGTCTGCGGCCTATTGTATTCGGGATCGGCCGCAAAGCGGGCGCCTTCCGCCGTGGGCGCCGCCAGCGCCCCAAATCGGGCTGTAGTATGCGTTCATGGTCGATCTGGAGCGTGTTCTTGCGTGCCCTGGACTCAGGGCCTGCGAAACAGAGTATCGAGTTCGTCTCCCGGACGGTCGCCAGATTGCCTGCCTCGGGCTCGGCGATCCGCACGGTCCACCGATACTCTACTTTCACGGCTTCCCAGGCTCGCGGCTCGAAGCCCGGGTGATGGCCGATGCCGCCAGCCGGACTGGCGTGCGGCTCCTCGCCATTGACCGCCCGGGCTTCGGGGAATCCACGTTCCAGCCCGGGCGCCGCATCCGCCAGTGGAGCACCGACATCTGCGCCGTGACCGGCGCGCTCGGCGTACCACGATTCTCGATCGTGGGCATGTCGGCGGGTGCGCCCTATGCGCTGGCCTGTGCCGTCGACCTCGCGGCTCGCCTGGATCAGGTCGTACTCGTCAGCCCCCTCAGCCCGCTCGACGGCGGGCACTGGCCGCGCGGAATGATCCGGCGCAACAGGACGCTGCTGGCGCTGGCCGCGCGCGCGCCCGCGCTCGCACGCGGCGCCGCTCACCTCATCACGGCCTGGATCCGGCTCAGCGGTGACCGGTACCTCCGCTTCATGATGGCCGGACTGCACTCGCCCGACCGCGACCTGTTTGCCGATCCCGGTTACCGTTCGATCATGACTGAGAACATGGCGGAAGCGTTGCGCCAGGGTGGTCGCGGGGCCGCCTGGGAGCTGACGCTGATCGCGCAACCCTGGGATCTGCGGCTCGAGGACGTACGCAGGCGTGTCCGTCTCTGGCAGGGACTCGCCGACGACATTCTGCCCGCCGCCCTGGCCCAAAATCTCGCCCGGACACTGCCGGCCTGCGAAGCCCGGTACCTCCCCGCGGAGGGGCACCTCTCGCTCATGGCGCATCACAACGGCGAAGTGTTGGAGGACCTCATCACGGCTGATGTCCATTGAGGCGAGCCGACAAGATCCTTAGTTTTGAACGGGATGGATGTGTCCACTTTATCGAGACATTCCTTGGACCACCGGCGCGAAGATGCGGCTGTGCAACCCGCGGTCGGCAGTCTCTCCGTGCATCCGGCGCGAGATCGCTGCGCGCTCGACCAATCCGTGTCATAGTGACAATCAATACTTTTTCCACGAGACGACACACGAGATGAACTCTTCGCGATTGTCCGCAAAAGCGGGCGGGCGACCCTATGCTCGCCGCGCTATCTTAGGCGCGGGCTTGGCGTCATGTCTGGCGGCGCTCGCGGCACACGCGGGACCGGCGCCAGGCAACCGCTTGAGGCGCCTCGCCGCGGCGATTCACGCGCAGGCGCCGAACATCAGCATCAAAGCCGCCTCTACCGCGCTCGATGCCTATGAGCACGCCAGGCTGCGGCATCTGACCGACAAACGGCTGGTCACGATCGTCGACTATTCGCCACCTTCCAACGAGCGACGGTTGGCGGTCGTCGACGTGCGCACCGGCAAGGTGCTGATCTATACGTATGTCGCCCAGGGCAAAGGCAGCGGACTGAAGTATGCGACCCGATTCTCCAACGAGCCCGGGTCGCTTGCGAGCAGCATCGGCGTTTATCTCACCGGCCACACCTACTATGGCAACGACGGCTACTCGCTGCGGCTCCACGGCCTGGATCCGGGATTCAACACCGCGGCCTACCGCCGCGACATCGTGGTTCACAGCGCGTGGTACGTCAGCAAGGCGTTCGCGCAGAAGTATGGCCGAATGGGTCAGAGTTGGGGCTGCTTCGCCCTCAGCCGCAACGTGGAGCGCGCCGTCGTGAAGCTGATCCGCGGCGCCACCGTGCTGGTGGGGTACTACCCGAACCGCAAGTGGCTGCATTCTTCTCCCTTCCTCACCGGACCGGCCTAACCACCGACCTGACCTCGGGACCGAACCCGCGGCCGCCGGCCCGTCGTGAGACACCCCACTCACGCTCGCAGAGCGTGAGCGGGGTGTCTCATTCACGACGGGAGTCATCGACCCCAATGGCGGAGGAAACGATCGTCACCCTCTCGATCGTGCCCCCGCTCATGGGGCGCGGCCAAGCCGGTCAGCTCGACTTTCCCAAACAGCCTGCCGGTCTCGTACACCGCCGACGTCCAAGGGCCCCAGACCACGAATCGCACGTCACCCCTGCAGCCGAACAGCCGCAGCTTGAAGCTCGCCGATGCCTCGCCACTGGGTGCGACGTTACCGAGGGACACCGGGTACTTTGAAGGCGGGACCACGGTCGCCCAGCACGGCCGCCCGGCGATCTGCCTCACGAACAAGCCGTCGACCACCGTGTCATAGGCGGTTCCCTCGCTCGGGTTGCTTGCCGTAACCGTCAAGGTGCCGGCCTTCGGCGATGTCGCCTCGGCTGACACCGAGAACGTCATGCCGTACCCGGGCAGGTGCCTGGGATCGACGATACCCCAATACGCCGGCTTCGCCTGCAGGTCCCTGTTGAACGGCAGGGGCTCATCGAGACGGTCGATCGGGAAGCTGTCGAGCCACGTGTCATCGTCCGCCATGCCCCAGAACGTCACCGAGTCGATCACTCCGCGCAGCCGGCGGAAGACGTCGAAGTAGTCCTTGTAGAGCCAGCCCTGCTCGTCGAGCAGATAGCGCGGCACGGTACCGCCATTCGCTCCATAATTGGATGTATTGTCGCTCGAGTTGTAGACGCTCATGTCGAGCTCCGTCACCTGCTGGATCAGGCGCGGAAACATCCGGTGAATCGTCATGAACGAGCGGGACTCGGCTTCAGGCGACGGCTCGTTGATGTGAGTATGCATCTCGTGACCGATTCCATCGAGCGGCACCCCGCGCGCGCGCAGCCTATGGATCAGCCGGATCATGCACCTGAGGCGAGCGGGATTCGACAAGCCGTATTCATTGATGAACAGCTCCGTTCCCGGCGGCGCGTACTCGCGTGCCGCGCGCAGTGCGATATTGATGTATTTTTCGCCGAGCACGTTGTAGAACGGACCGTGCTCCAGGCAATCCGGCTCGTTGGGATTGAGCGGCTCGTTGATCACGTCCCACGCATACACGGCGGTGCCGAAATGCTGCACCAGGTGCTTGATGTGACTCTGGATCCGCTCGGTCAGCAGCGCCACGTCCGCCGGATTCGCGGCCGACAGCGGCGTCGTGCCGTTCGGCTCGGTGAACACCCAGGAGGGGGTCTGCTCGCCCGTTGACCAGACCAGGTTTTGGCCCCGGACACGCATGTGATGCGCCTGTGCGAGCGCCACTTCCTCGTCCGCGACCGTATAGGTGTATGTTCCCTCCTCGGGCTCGGTCTCCTGCCACTTCATGTCGTTTTCGGACGTGATGCTGTCGAAGTGCTTCACGAGCAGCTGCTCATGCGGCCCCGACAAGTCGAGCTGATCCACCGCCGCCCCCACCGGGAAGTACCGGGCCAGCGTCTGGTAAATCGACGGAATGTTCTGCTGAATCGTCAGTGGCGGCAGGTACTTCAGCGTGAAATCGGTGATTTCGAAGTCCTGCGTGCCGCTTGCCGACTGCACGTAGAGATACGCCGAGCCTGGATCGTAGGTATAGGCCATCGTGAACCTGGGTATCGTCAGCTGCACCCACTGCCCCAGCGGGACCGGGGTATTGTTCACAACCGTGAAATAAGCCGGCGTCCCCGAGTTGCTCACCTGCAGGCTCAAGTTCAGCGAATCCGCCTGGGTCGCGCTCGGGCCGAGCTTGACCCACACGCTGATCTCATAATCCGACCCGGTGTACATGTAATTGCTGACGTTGATCTGCGGCCCATCCCAGTTCGCCGCGCGCTTGGTGATGAGCAGGGCGTTCGTGTCCCCGTCCGGTCCGTTCGCGATCGACACGTTCGTGAGCGTCGCGCTGCCGCTGCGGGTGGACCAACCATCCAGACCTCCGTCCTCGAAGTTCGTTGTCAGGCCGGAATTGTTCTGGGTACCGCCGCCGGGCGGCGCGGTCTCGGTAATGGTGACATCGGCAAGGTAAAACGATTGCGCCGTCGTCGGACCGACGAGCTGCGCGTAGAGCAGCATGCTCGTCTCGGTCGTACTGACCGTATAGGTACCGCCGATCTTCGCCCATGCGGTACCCGTCACCGGAACCTTGTACTGGCCAACCGTCGTGTAGCACGTCCCGCCGGAGCACCCCGAGTCCTGGCTCTGCACGGTGAAATCAGCGTCGGTCGCTGTCTCTGCGCTCGTGAGCATCACGTATCCCGTGATGGAGTACGTCGCCCCCGGAGCCAGCCCCGAGAGCGCCACGCCAGGCCCGCCGGCGCCGGAACTGTTGGTCGTTGTCAACAGACTGTGATCGCCGCCGTCGGGTTGAGCCGCAACGCTCGCCGCTGCCGTCGAAACGACAGGCGCCGACGCGTTGTCGAACGACGTCCAACCGTCTGTCGTTCCATTGGCCCACGTGTATTGAACGACCTGCTGTGCGTATGCAGGTCGGATCAGGCACCAGGCGAAGACCAGGAATGCGGCGCCGGCCATGGAAATCAGGATCGAGCGACCGGCCCGCTCGGACGAACTACGCGCATGGTAAGACATGACGCCTGCCCCCATTTATCGTTGTTGCGCAGTGCCTCCCGTGAGAGCCGCTACTCGCGCGATCACGAGTGGTAGCGGTATCACGCTAGCGCTGCAATATCCACTTGTCAAACGCATCGCGCGCCATAATCGTATCAAATGCCTATCATTCCTTTATGTTCAGTAGGTTGCGACCAAGCTGTAGCGCGATCGCTGCCGCATTTGAGATCCTGATAGCGCTATCGCGCGGCTTCGATGCGGCCGCATCTCGAGCCGAGGGAATTCCGCGGATCCCCGCTTGATCCAGCCAAACACCGTGAGTCGCCGGCTCGTTCTCGCGCGGGCACACATGGCGAACCGTGAACCACCGAGCCGGGCCGCGCACGCGGAGCCTCGAGGTCAATCAGTACGAGAGCGGGCAATTTTCGACGGGAGCCGATGACGGCACACCCTTCGGTCTCTCACGCCGGCGCATCCGGCCATTCCGCCTCAATCAAACGGCGGACGCGCTGTGCACACTTCTGGCGGTCCGGGCCGTGCGCATACAAACGCGGACCGCGCGCTCCATGAACCCTCCGCCGTCGCTCCGCCGACTTCAGCAAGCGCCGTGCGCGACCGCCTGTGTTAGAGAAACGACCAGGTCGCACCCAGCGTAATCGGGCTGGGATTCTCACGGAGCGAGGTAAAGCGCTCGTACTCGCCGCGGATCGCCCAATTGCCGACCTGCCATTGCACTCCGGCACCGGCCGCGAATGTCGTCGCCGTCGTGTTGAGGGCGCCATCTGCGACCCGAATGCCGCCGGTGAGAATCGCCGGACAAAACGCGCCTCGCGGGCACGCGGTGCCGGCCAGCGAGGCAGACAGGTCACTGGTGATTCGGGCCACTCCCGCCTTGACGTAGAAGTCGACGATGGGCACCGGCAGGTACAGCACGGCGAACGCCGCTTCGCCGTGCTGGGATATGCGCGCACGCGTGACTGAATACGATCCACTCGCGGCCCAGGAAGGCGATGCCTCGCCGCTGCCGAGGTCGAAATAATCAACCTCGGCCCCGAGCACTTCGAACTCACGAACGCCGGCGGTGATCTGGTAGGCCGAATCGCCCACCGCGAAGGCGCCCAGTCGTGAGCCGGGTATTGAGGAAATCAGGCCGGAGTCGCTGGCTCTGGGAGTCGCATGCCCATAGGCTGCCCCGATGTACGCGTCCAGCAGGTTGCCGCGTGGACGCGGGGCATGGCTGCGCCCATCCCTGTCGAGAGCGCAACCAGGCAGAACACGCGAAGAAAGGGCGGAGTCTTCTTCATCGTTATGAGTTTCATCGTTATGGCTCTGTACGGCGGAATCCCCCTAGATGTCAACGCCCCCGAGAATCCCTTCACTGACGCTCGATGCAGCCTCGGCCGCAGGCGTGAGGTCCGCGAGCCAAGCGCGCGGCGCAGGCATTCGATGCCGGATTGCAGTCCCCCTCGCCCAGGCTGACTTGAACCGCGACATCCGCCACTCTCGACTCGATCTTGACCCGAATCGAGGACCCGGCGCGCGTCGGCGTCGAGCCCGCAGGGACGGGGATTTCAAAGACGCATCGAGAGGTCCGCCCGAACGTGTCCTTAGTTTCCCGCGTCCCCTCGTTCTCGTCCGTGGATCGCTCGAGCGTGACAGACCGCGATGCGGTCGCACGGCGTGGATGGACTCGAAAGACGCCGAAAGAATACTGCTATGTTCTCGACAACGCTTTTGGACCGAACTGTTTCACACGGCATCCGTGACGAATCAAACCGCCGGCCTGACAGCCAACGCTCGGCGTGCATCCGAAATACTCTTTTTATTTCAACGTATTGCGTATTGTCTCGGCGACGATCGCCATAGATTGAGCCGCTGTGGCTTAAGATCAAAATTGGAGTATGTCGCCCGCCGGAAGCCGACGCGCGCCTCCGGTTAGCATCGGTGTAGGCAGCCTCGGCCCGAAGCGACCCCGGTCACCGGCCCGGTGACCGGCAATCGATGCAGCGCCGTCGCCCTGTGAGTCATCTTCCTCGATGCAAGTCGAAATATGAGCAACCTGCGGCAAACTCCTGTAGTCTCACCGCCGGCTCGTGACTTTTCGGCGTGTCTGCCACGGCCCTGGGGATCGATTTCGCACCAGGTCGCCTTGACTCCATTCCTGCAAAGCTCGGCGAACCACCCGGAGGCGGACACAGCCGCCGTTTCGCATCAGGTTCTCGCGAGAATTGCAGTGACAAAACTATACGTTGGAAATCTTCCCTTTTCGGCGACCGACGAGAGCGTTCGTGCGTTGTTCTCAAATCACGGCACGGTCGAGAAAGTGTCGCTGATCAATGACCGCGACACCGGCCGTCCGCGCGGATTTGGCTTCGTCGAGATGTCGAGTGCGGACGCCGCACGCGCCATGGCGGCGTTGAACGGCACGGATTTCGAAGGACGCACACTGAGGGTGAATGAAGCGCAGGAGCGCTCCGGCGGCGGCGGATTCCGCTCTGGCCCGCGAGGGCGCTGAGCTGCGGCTCGACGGCCTGCGCAGCCACGCCGCGACCTCAGCGTGATCCTCGAGCCCCTATTCTCGGTCCGCCCGGCAGGCAGAGGGATTTGCGGTCCCAAGCCGTGCTGAGCTTTCCGCTCCGCACGATCACGGAAGAACAACATACCGGCGCCGCCAGACCGGCGCCTCCTCGCTCGGGGCGTACCGCATGATCGTTTCCGGTTGCCTCCCGGGTTGCCACCGAACTCCGGATACGGTGTCGGCAACCTGATGGCCACCGCGCCGGACCAGCGCCAGAACGTACGAATGGCTGTGTCTCTGCGCGCATGCCCTCCTCCGATGTCCACAGCTTGCGTGGCGCAAGCCTTGAGCGCTCGGGCGCTCGGCGCTCCTCCCTTCGAATTCAAGCCGTACCCTTACCGCGTTGAATCCGCCCTCCGTCGGCCGGTCGGCGTCGGAACTCCATGCGCGCACAACTGCCCAATCGAGGTTCGAAGGTCGACCGGTCATGAGCCGGCCAGGCTGAGCGTAGCCGCCTCGAGCAGGTTTCCCGTCACGCGCCGCACGATCATCTTTCCAGGCGCCCGGCCGCAGTGCCGGGCATCACGGTCCGCCCTGGCGTCACACATCAGCCGCCGGATGGAGCCTGTGGACGGATGAAACGGAAAAATACAGGGGGTTCCGCAAGGAGTCCCGGCGTGACTGAAGGCAATGGTCATGGCGACAATCGGCCGCAACGCGGGCCTGTGTCGACACCAGCGGCGCCTTCGGCGGCTTCCTAGAAATACAACCGCAATGCGAACGGGGGTTCCATGTTGAGTGTCAGCGAGAGCTTGAGTCGCGAAAAGTGCGCCATGGTCGGCCGATACGGCAGCTCGGAAGACCTGAAAGGGTTGGCGCAGATCTTCACGACCTTGGCGCCGTTCGCACTTCTGTGGTGGGCCGCCGTCCGACTGGCCGCCATCTCGCCCGGCTTGGCCATCCTCCCGTTGCCGTTCATCATCCTATTACTGGTGCGCGCATTCGGTTTGATGCACGACTGCGGCCATGGCTGCCTGTTTCGCAGCCGTTCGCTCAATCGTGCATTTGGGTTCGTGCTCGGCGTCGTGTCCGGAATGCCTCAATACGTGTGGTCTCAACATCACAACTACCACCATGCACACAACGGCGATTGGGAGAAGTACCGCGGTCCTTACGCAACACTGTCGGTGGACGAATACGCGGCGCTGACAGCGGCGCAGCAGCGGATATATCGCATCAAGTGCAGCGTGCTGGCCGCGCCGCTGGCGGGCTTCATCTATCTGATCTTCAATCCGCGCTACACCTGGCTCAAAGGCAGCATCGGACTGGTGACTCACACGCTCAAGCGGAAACTGGCCGAGCCCGGCGTACCGCTGCGGACGCATGCGGCGAGCTATCAGACCCGCTTCTGGAAGTCCTCCAGAGAGTACCGGCACATGCTGTGGAACAATATCGCGCTGTTGAGCGCCTGGGTGGCGATGAGCGCCATGTGCGGGACGGCGCGGTTCTTCACAATCTATTTACTCACCGTATCGATCGCAGGCGGCGCGGGCATCGTGCTGTTCACGGTGCAGCACAATTTCGCGCACTCGTATGCCAGCGACAGCGCGCGCTGGAACATCGAGACCGCGGCGATCGAGGGCACAAGCTATCTGGTGCTGCCGCGCTGGTTGAACTGGTGCACCGTCGATATCGGCTACCACCACGTCCACCATTTGTCGGCGAGCATACCGAATTACCGGCTGGCCGAGTGTCACAAGGAATATGAGCATCTGTTTTCGAGCGTCACACGCTTGCGGTTGGACGAGGTCCTCGGCGCCTTGAAGTGCATTCTGTGGGACCGGCATGCGCAGCGGATCATATCGATCGACGAATACCAGCGCGTGCCTGAAGCCCGCGCAGAGGTGCGTACGATCGCGTCGGAGTGAATCCGCGCATTCGCCCTGCGCGCCGGACCTCGGCCACTCACAACTGAAATCGGCGGAATTCGGGTGCCGCGCACCCGCGCGCCGCTGTGCGCGTGCGGCGGATGCGCCGGCTACATTCCGGGGCGCCCGGCTGTTACGCTGAATTCATTGCACGCAATCACCTGCTCCGCTAGACTAAACGGCTCGCTGCCTCGACCACGCCCACACGGCACCCCGGCCCGCACGCAGCCTGAGCTCGCCTGTCACCGGACATGCCGGGCTCGGGATATCGCGATGGTCCTGCCCTGTGTGCCCAGGCCGTCGCCCCCGGATCCTGTATCGACGCTTCGGCGCTCGAAGCGTACTCGGATTCAGGGCCGCACCACTCAAACGGACGAATATGCTCTCAACGTTCAATGTCACGATGCAATTCGGGGCCAAGCCGCTTTTCGAGCAGGTCACCGCCAAGTTCTCCGACGGCAATCGCTACGGCCTGATCGGAGCCAATGGCAGCGGCAAATCGACGCTCATGAAGATCCTGAGCGGCGAGCTCGAACAAAGTGCCGGCGACGTCGTGCTCCAGCCCGGAAGACGCCTCGGAACCCTCAAACAGAACCAGTTCGCCTACGAGAGCGAGCGTGTGCTCGATGTGGTCATGCAGGGCCACATCGAGATGTGGCGCTCCATGCAGGAGCGGGATCGCATCTATGCCGACCCGAGCGCCACCGACGCGGATTACATGAAAGCGGCCGAGCTGGAAGTGAAATTCGGCGAGTATGGAGGTTACGACGCCGAGGCACGCGCCGGACGCATCCTGAGCGACATAGGCATCGCCGAATCCCTCCACGAGCGATCGATGCGCGAGGTCGCGCCTGGATTGAAGCTGCGGGTACTTCTGGCGCAAGCCCTGTTTTCCAAACCCGACGTGCTGCTGCTCGATGAGCCGACGAACAATCTCGACATCCACTCGATCCGCTGGCTGGAGGGTGTGCTCAACGGCTATGACGCCACGATGGTCATCATCAGCCACGACCGGCGGTTCTTGAACCAGGTGTGCACACATATCGCGGACCTCGATTACCAGCAACTGAAGGTCTATCCGGGCAGTTACGACGACTTCATGCTTGCGTCGCTGCAGGCGCGACAACGCGTGGAATCGGCGAACGCCAAGGCCCAGGAGCGCATCTCGGATCTGCAGGAATTCGTACGGCGCTTTTCCGCCAATGCGTCCAAGGCGCGCCAGGCAACCTCGCGCCGCAAGGAGCTCGAGAAGATCAAGCTGGAGGAGATTCGACCGTCCTCCCGGCAGAACCCCTATATCCGCTTCGAGCAGCGCAAGAAGCTGTACAACTCCGCGATCTCCGTGCAGGCCCTTACATTCCGCTACCCGGGCTCCAGCGTCGACGTTCTCAAGAAAGTCAGCTTCAACGTCCGCGCCGGCGAGCGGATCGCCATCATCGGCGCGAACGGAGTGGGCAAGACGACCCTGATGCGCTGCCTGGTCGGAGAGCTGAAGCCGTCGGCGGGCGAGATCACCTGGGTGGAGAACGCCGAACCCGGCTACATGCCGCAGGATCCGCAGGCCGACTTCGCAGAGAAGATAGACCTCTTCACGTGGATGTCGGAGTGGACGGGCAAGGCGGACGACGACCTGATCGTACGCGCCACGCTCGGCCGGTTGTTGTTTTCCGGCGATGAGGTGAAGAAGTCGGTCCAGGTCCTATCGGGCGGCGAGAAGGGGCGCATGATCTACGGCAAGCTGATGCTGAGCAAGCCGAACGTCATCGTCATGGATGAGCCCACGAACCACATGGACATGGAGACCATAGAGTCTCTGCAGACGTCGCTCGAGTTGTATCCGGGAACGCTGATCTTCGCCTCCCACGACCGTGAGTTCATCAGCGGGCTTGCGACGCGGATCGTCGAAATAAAGCACGACGGAACCATCGAGGACTTCAGCGGGACATTCGACGAGTACCTGGCGGCGCATCCGTTGATCGCGTAAGCGCGGGACCGTAGGATTCTCGTCTGTCGGCCTGGCACATGGGCTGCGGGACCCGCGCGCCGAAGTGGTTGACAACGCGCGTGATCCGTGCCGCGCCCCCGCGCCGCGGATAAATAACCTTACGGTTGCGGCTCCTCCCGGCCCGACAGCATCCAACCCCATGCACCGCGGATTGCTCGC
>JAJYFU010000080.1 GCA_021790795.1 Pseudomonadota bacterium | reverse complement strand
TGGCGCGGCCACGATGCGCAGCTGTGGCGGACGGTCGAGGCGGCGGCGCGCGCGCGCTGCCTGGAGCGCGCGCCGGCGACGCCCATGCTCCGTGGCCGGGACTGGAACCGCGCGGCCGTGCGCGCCGCCGGCGCCAATGCCGAGCGGGCCGGCATCGCCGCATGGGTGCGGTTCGAGACCGGTCCGCTGCGGGAGGCGCGGCCGGTGGGGCCCGGCGCCGGGCTCGTGTGTACCAACCCGCCGTACGGCTCACGCCTGACGGATCTCGAGCAGGCGCGCGCGACACATCGGGAGCTCGGTGCGGTGCTGCGCGAGCACTTCCAGGGCTGGCGCGCGGCGGTGCTGACCGGGGTGCCGCGATTCGGCATGGAGCTGGGGATTCGTGCCGCACGCACCCACACGCTGTGGAACGGCGCGATCGAATGCCGGCTGTTGCGCATGAGCGTCGAGGCGCGGAGCCTGCGCCCGCCGGGCACGCTGGCGCGGCCGGACAGCCTGCTGGCCGAAACGCCCGGCGCGCGCATGTTCGCCAACCGGCTGGCGAAGAATCTGAAGCAGCTGCGGCGCTGGGCCGAGCGCGAGGCGGTCACGTGCTATCGCCTCTATGACGCCGACATGCCCGAATATGCCTTTGCCATCGACCAGTACGAGACGCTGGAGCCCGTCGAGCGCTGGCTCTACGTGCAGGAATACGCCGCTCCGGGCGACATCGACCCCGAGGCGGTGCGCCGCCGGCGCGGCGAGGTGTTTGCGAGTCTGCCGCGCGTGACCGGCGTGCCGCGCGAGCGGATCAGGGTACGCACACGCCGGCGTACCCGGCGCGGCGAGCAGTATGGCAAGGGCGAGTCGCGCGGCGCCGAGCGCCTGCGCGCGATGCGCGGGCCGGCGGGGCTGGCGCCCGGGACGGTCGGCGGCACACATCCTGTCGTCAGCGAAGGAGGCTTGAGATTCGAGGTGAGCTTCGAGGCGTATCTCGATACGGGATTGTTCCTCGATCATCGCCTCACCCGCGAGCGGCTGCGCGGCGCGGCCCGCGGCCGGCGCTTTCTCAACCTCTTCGCTTACACGGGCACCGCGACCGTGTATGCGGCCGCGGGCGGGGCCGTCGCGACCACCTCGGTCGATCTGTCGCGGACCTACCTCGACTGGGCGCGGCGCAATCTGCTGTTGAACGGGCTCCAGGACGGCCCGCATGCCTTCGTTCAGGCCGATTGTCGCGAGTGGCTGCGGGACGCGGCCCGCGATCCGGGGCGCTACGATCTGATCTTTCTCGATCCGCCGACGTTCTCGAATTCCAAGCGCATGCAGGGCGTGCTCGACATCCAGCGCGATCACGGCGCGCTCATCGAGCAGTGCATGCGGCTGCTCGCCCCGGGAGGGCTGCTCGTGTTCTCGACCAACGCACAGCGATTCCAACTGGACGCCGATGTCGGACTGCGTTACGCGGTGAGTGATGTCTCCGCGGCGACGCTGCCGCGCGATTTCGAGCGCAATCCGCGCATTCACCGCTGTTTCGAGCTGCGCGCGCGCTGAGCGCGGCTGCGCGCTTCGTTACGGACGGGCGGCGGACAGCCGCCTCAGGACGCGGTGAACCCCCGCGTGCCCGCAGTCTTCTTCAACGCATCCAGGCAACGCCCGTCGATCGCGCTGTCGCGCTCGCGCTCCATCAGCTCGAGCGCCCGCTCCAGCGGCATCGCCTCGCGATAGGGGCGCGCCGCGGTGATGGCATCGAAGATGTCGCAAGCCGTGATGATGCGCGTCGCAAGTGGAATCGCCGCGCCGGCCAGGCGCTTGGGATAGCCCGTGCCGTCCGGCCGTTCGTGGTGCGCGCCGGCGATCGGCGCCAGTCCGCTGAACACGCTCACGCGCGCCAGGATGTCCTCGGTGAAGCGGGCGTGGCGCTTCACCGCTTCCCATTCGTCGGCATCGAGGCGGCCCGGCTTGTCGAGGATGCCGTTGCTGACCCCCAGCTTGCCGATGTCGTGCAGCAGCGCGGCGCGGTGCAGCCAGCGGCGGCGGGACGCGGGCACGTCGAGTTCCGCGGCGATCGCGTCGGCGTAGCTCGCCACGCGCTGACTGTGCCCGTAGGTGAAATTGCTCTTGGCGTCGATGATGTCGGCGAACGCTTCCGCGATCGAGTCGAGCCGGGGCTCATCGACGAGCAGGGTGCCCGCGTCCGGCTCGAGCGCCATCACGCGCTCCTCGAGTCCCTCCGGCCGCAATCCCGACCAGAATGCCCGGCTGTGCGCGACCGCGAAAAACGCCCGGGCGACTTGCGGGTCGAACCAGGCGCCCGTGCGGCGGCGCACTTCGGTTTCGACGGCGCGTTCGCCGCCGACGGTGTTGAAGACATCGACGACTTGAGCGAGCAGCGCAATGCGGGCGCCGATCGGGATGTATTCCCCGCGCAGGCCTTGCGGCCGGCCCTTGCCGTTCCAATGCTCATCCAGGCTGAAGATGCCCGCGGCGACCGCTTCGCCGAACCCGAGCCGGCGCACGATGTCCGCGCCTCGCTCGCATCGGGTATGGACCAGCTCGGTGGCGAGCGCATCGCCATTGCGGTACAGGTTCACCAGCCGCTTGATGCGCGCGCGCAGCGCTTCGCCGGGTCCGGCGTGGCGCAGCACGAAGCGGGCCAGCTGCAGCAGGCTCTGTGAGTCGACCTGTTTGAAGTCGTGCTTGGTGCGCAGATCATCGCCGCCGTACAGCTCCCAGAGGCGCGCGGCGTTGCTGCTGCAGCCGGTGTCCTTCAGCAGCAGCGTGTAGTAGAGGTCGGACAGCGTCAGGGTGTCGAGCCCGAGCATACGGCCGGTGTGCATGCCGATCCAGCAGCCGCGCAGGCAGTGTCCGGGCGGCTGGCCCTCGGTGAGGTCGAGGGCGTAGCTCAGCGCTCCGATGATCTCCGAGAGGCGCACCGTCGCGCCGATGCGCGCCGGCTGCGGTATCAGCCAGTCGGGGATTCGGGCGTGATCTGCGGCTGCATTCATGGAATCTCCTGCCGGCGCCTCCGGGGGCGGAGCCGCCGGGTGATCGGCATCCGCGCGAGCCCGGAGGCGCACGGTGCATGCATGACCTTGCTTTTACCAAGATCGGCGGCCGTTTCTCGTGCCGGCGGTCACGTTTCGGGGTGCTCGCAGGTCAGGCGCCGAACCTGCGGCCCGACGATAAATCCGTTCTGGCGGGCATGGCGAGGACACGCGCCGCGCGGCGGCGTGCGGACGCTGTCGAAGTCCGGGCTGCAGTGCCCGATCGAGCGCGAATTACGCTTCGGTGTCGAGACGATGTGCTTGCCGGGGCTCCCCGCCGCGATCACGCTTCGGTCGCGGACAGTTTGCCTTGCAGGTGCAGCGCCAGCTCCGCAATCGTCGGGAAATCGAACAGATCGGTGAGATCGATCTGGCCGGGATATTCCCGGTCGATCTGCTCGTGGATCTCGATGAGCTTCAGCGAGCTCGCCCCGAGCTGGAACAGGTTGTCGCGGACATCGACCCGCTTGTCGCCGAGCGCCGCGTCGCAGATCATCTTGAGCTTGTCCTCGATCGCGTTGCGGGCGGCCGTCCCGGGATCGCGGCGCGCCTCGCGCAATGCGGCAAGCGCCTCGAGCTCGGCATCGAACGCTCCGTCGGCGAAGCGCTCCTCGAGCAGGTGCCGCTGAATCTTGCCACTGGTGGTCTTGGGGATGCGCTTGACCGGCACGACTTCGGCCACCTCGAGCCCGGTCCGCTCGTTGATCAGGCGGGCCACGGCACCGGCGAGCGGCAGGAAGTCCGCCAGCGCGCCGCGGTGCAGCACGAACAGCGCCAGCTCCTCGATCTGCGATCCCGGCCGGCGCACGCCGGCCGCCGCCACCTTGCCGAGCTCGAGTCCCTCGATGCGATGGGCGATCGACTCCAGATCGTGGGGATAGTAGTTCTGGCCGTTGACGAAGATGATTTCCTTCGCCCGGCCCGAGACATACAGATCGCCGCCGTGGACGACGGCAAGGTCGCCCGTGCGCAGCCAGCCGTCGGCGGTGAAGGCCTCGGCGTCAGCCTCGGGGCTCTCGTAGTAGCCGCGCGTGACATTCTCCCCGCGCATGTGCAGATGGCCGATGCGGCCGTCGGGCAATGGTCGATCGTCGTCGTCCGCGATGCGCACCTGGCAATACGGTATCGGCTTGCCTTCCGAAGCGAGCCGCACGGCATCGTGAGCGTCCTGCGCCACGAGCTGAACTTCCTCGCCGATGCCCAGTCGGCGTCGGTCGAGCGCCACCGTGCGCATCGGCGCGCCCGGCGGGGGGAAGCTCACGGCGAGCGAGGCCTCCGCGAGGCCATACACCGGATACATGGCGTTCGGCGCCAGAGCCGCCGGAGCGAGCCTCTCGAGGAACTGCTCGCACAGCTCGACCGAGATCGGCTCGGCCCCGTTGAAAATCAACCGCACGCCGGAGAGGTCCAGCCCCTCGACGGGACGCTCGCCGAGCGCCTTCAGATAGTGCTTGTAGCCGAAGTTCGGCGAGCAGAGGATGGTGGCGCGAATACGGCTGGCGAACTGCGGCCACAGGAGCGGCCGGCGCACGAACAGCTCCGTCGGCATGAGGTGCGCCTGCACCCGGTTGGCGAACATCATCAGATGAAAGCCGATCAATCCCATGTCGTGGGTGAGCGGCATCCACGAGAGGCTGACGTCGTGCTCATTGAAGCCGGTGACTTCGCTCACGCCGCGCGCGTTGGCGATGATGTTGGCGTGCGTCAGGACCACGCCCTTGGGCTCGCTGGTCGAGCCCGAGGAGAACTGGATGAAGGCGATGTCCTCGGGGCGCGCGGCGTACACCGTGCCCGCGTGCGAGATATCATCCAGGTCGTCGACCAGAAAGGCGCGCTCGCGCAGCCGCCGTACCGTATCGGACTGCCCGGTCTGCTCGGCGAAAGCCGCGATGCGCTCGAGCGAGCGGCGCTCGGTGTAGAGGTAGGGATTGCCGAGCCGCCGGGCGATGCGCAGCAGCTTGTGCCGATGCTCGTCGCTGATGCCGAGCGCCACCGGCACCGGAATGATGCCGCCGAGGACCGCAGCCCAGAACGCGTCGATGAACTGCTCGTTGTGTTCGAGAAACAGGATCAGCGTGTCTCCGGGGCTCGCGCCGAGGCGCTGCAGACGGTGCAGGATGCCGAGGGCGCGCTCGTAAAGCTCCGCAAACTCGACGGAGCGAGTGTCGTTTTCACCCTCCAGATAGGTGATGGCGCCCGGGTAGGTGCGGTTGGCCTCGATCAGGCCGCTCAGGGTCGTGACATTGAGCATAAGCGGGGCTCCAGCCTCGTGAACGATGCGCAACGGATACGACGATGGGCCTGCGTACCGCGCGCGAGCGGAAAGTCAGGCTCCGGCGAGCCTGCGCGCGGAGGGCGATCCTCCGAGCCGGCAGCCTGCCGGCGGCTGGTACGCCCCGGCCGCCCGCGCCACCAGCAGGTATTCCTTGAAAACGCGATTCGTTTCCGGCTCGTGCTCGCTGACTGTGGAGCGATCCACCGGATCGAAGAAACAGGTGGGGTCCTCCTCCATGTAATCCCCGGTGTGATAGAACGCCATGGCCCGACATCCTCCGCACGTGTACTGGTAGCGGCAGCGGCCGCAACGGCCCTTCAGACCGGAGCGGTCGGTGATTTCGGCGAAGAAGGGGCTCGATTCGACCAGTTCGTCAATGGGCATGTCGCGCACGTTCCCGCCGCTCAGCGCATCGAGCAGCACGGGACAGACGGACACATCTCCCTCCGCGTTGATGGTGAGCCACGATCCGACCCAGCAGCCGATCGAGGGATTCTGCGGGACCGTATTGTTGCGAACGCCCCCGGACACCCGCGCGTGAAGCTCGGGCGACAGGAAATACGGCGTATAACTCACATAACCGTGAGGATGGCGGCGCAGCGCCGGATGGAAGTGCCGCTCGAGATCGTTCCTGTCGAATCCCATGCCGGCAAAGCAATCCGATCCCGAGCCGCGCGGGACCAGCGGCGAGCGATTGTAAGCGATGTTGTGCTCGACGCAGAATTCGACGGTCTTCGCGAAGCTCTCGGTGTTGTATTTGCCGATCGTGATGACCACGTGCTGGCCGAGCCCCAGCTCGGCGCAGTCCTTGAGCACCTGCAGCGTCCGGTCGGAATCGCTGTCGCGCGTCTGCCGGTTCTCTCCGTCCACCGCGTTCAGACCGACGACGATTCTTGCGCGCCCATCGGTCACGTCGCGGATCTTCTCCAGCCGCTCTCGCGTCAGTTTCTTGCAGTTGCTGAGCACGGAGCACCGATAGCCCATATCCACGGTCAGGCGCAACAGCTCCGGCGCATCCTTGCGCAGCAGAAACTCCCCGCCGCTCCAGCCGATGGTGTGTACCCCGAGGCGGCGGGCGGGGGTCAGGATGCGCGCGCGGATCTCCTCCAGCGTGAGTTCCCTGAGAACACTGCGGCGCACCTTCTTCGCGTCATTGCTTCCCGTCATGCAGTACGGACAGCGCAGATTGCACCTGCGCGTCGCTTCGAAGTAAACAACCTGGAACTGGTACCGAGCCATACAGCCGTCTCCTGAGAAAATGAGCGCCATCGTCGCCAGCTGCTGCCCCCGCGTCGTACGATCCTCGCGCTGTTGGTTCGGAGCGGAGAAAAATTCTCGGGACGAGAACAATAAAACGGCTCATGCCGCTCCGGCGCGGATCCCTCTGGCGACCGGAGGGCCGCCTCCTGCTCTGCGCCCCGACGTACTGAAGTATGCCACAAGTTGAAATTTGCGCACTTCGGCCTGTACGTACTTTTCCTCGCGAGGCACATGACCGTGCCGGCCACCGCCGTCTGTTGGGTCACGTCCAATCCCTCGGCCGTCGCCTGAGCGGTGTCCCGTCTATTCCCGGGGCCGCTGCCATCGCGTCGCGTTCGAGCGGGCCGCTCCTTCCCGCCGGGGGTATTCGGCCGATTGCGCGGTGCGCCGCGCGAGAAGCCGGCCGGGTCGATTCGAGCGGGCCGAGGCGCAGCCGCGGGCGGGCTGTGACGGCTGGCGAGCGCGAGCGCATCCGTGGCTTGATCGCCGCCGCGGGGATTCATCCGGCGGCGGCTCCCGGGCGGCCTTTACAGGGCGCGGCGCTTCCGGTAGCTTCGCAAGCGGTATGTCCCCGATGAAAAAACGCACGAAGATTCTGAAGACGCCCCGCCGGGGGGCTCTGGGGATCCGCGTGCGCTGAAGACGCGCGAGAGTCGCGAAGACACCCAGAGGCCCCGCCGGAGCGACCGTCGGGGCCTTCGTTTTTTCTGAGCCTATGGAGCGGAGTCTGCACATGTCATCTGGTCGTTCGGCCGGCGCCTTGCCGGTGGTCGCGGTCGTCGGTGCCACCGGGGCCGTCGGTGTCGAGCTGCTGCGCTGCCTGGAGCAGCGAGCGTTCCCGCTCGCGAAGCTGCGCCTGCTCGCTTCGGCGCGCTCGGCGGGCAAGACGCTGCCGTTCCGCGGCGAGCCGCTAGTGGTCGAGACGCTCGTGGAGGACTCGTTTCGCGGCGTCGATATCGCGTTGTTTTCCGCCGGCGGTGGCATCTCCAAGCGGTTCGCGCCGCTCGCGGTGCGGCAGGGCGCGGTCGTGGTCGACAACTCCTCGGCGTTCCGGCGCGATCCGGCCGTGCCGCTGGTCGTTCCCGAGATCAATCCACACAGGGTCAAGACCCACCGCGGGATCATCGCCAATCCCAACTGCTCGACGATCATCGCGATCACGCCGCTGTGGCCGGTACACCGGCGCAACCCGATCAAGCGGCTGATTCTCTCGACCTATCAGGCGGCTTCGGGCGGTGGCGCCGCCGCGATGGAGGAGCTGCGCGAATCGACCCGCGCCTATCTGGAGCGGCAACCGTTCACGCCGCGCGTGCTGCCGCACCCGTATGCCTTCAATCTGTTCAGCCACAACTCGGCCGTCGATCCGGACAACGGCTACAACGAGGAGGAGCTGAAGGCGCTGTACGAGACCCGCAAGATCTATGACGACGAGTCGATCCGCGTCACGGCGACCTGCGTGCGCGTGCCGGTGCTGCGCGCGCATTCGATCGCCATCAACTTCGAGTGCGAGCGGCCGATCACACCGGACACGGTGCGCGATCTGATCGCCGGTGCTCCGGGCGTGAAGCTGGTCGATGACCGGGAGCGCAATTATTTCCCCATGCCGGCGGACGCCTCGGGCACCGATCCGATCCTGGTCGGCCGCATCCGCGCGGACCTGTCCGATCCGAGCGGCCGCTCCATCGCGCTGTTCGTCGCGGGCGACCAGCTCCTGAAGGGCGCGGCGCTCAATGCCGTGCAGATCGCGGAGCTGCTCCAGCAGGAGGGTGCACGCGGATCGTCCTGAGGCCGTCGCGCGGTGCCGGCGCCTACAGCAAGTCCCGCAGCCGGTAGAAGAGCATCGCCAGCGCGAGCAGCGGGCGGCGCGTGAGCGGACCGCCCGGAAAGTCCCGGTGCGGGATGCGTGCGAACACATCGAAGCGCTCGGCCTGCCCGGCGATCGCCTCCGCGATGAGCTTGCCGGCCATGCCCGCGAGCGCGAGGCCGTGGCCCGAGAAGCCCTGCGCGAAGTACACGCCGGGCAGCAAACGGCCGAAGTGCGGCGCGCGGTTCGCGGTCAGGTCGAGCAGTCCGCTCCAGGCGTACTCGATGCGCGCATCGGCGAGCTGGGGGAAGACCCGCAGCAGCCGGGCGCGCGTCGCGGCCCGGGCGTCGAAGTCCGTGCCGCGGCCATAGCTGATCGGGCCGCCGAACAGCAGCCGATGATCGGCGGTGCGGCGGAAGTAATCGAGCACCCAGTTCATGTCGCTCACCGCCGCGTCGTTGGTGATCAGCGCGGCGGCGCGGGCCGCGCCGAGCGGCTCGGTGGCGATCACGTGGGCGGCGACGGGAATGATCTTGGCGGCGAGCGCCGGCGCGGCCGGGCCCAGGTAGGCGTTGCCGCACAGGACGATGTGCTCGGCGCGCACTTCGCCGGCTTCGGTGCGCACCCGACCGGGGGTGACCTCCACGGCGCGCGTGCCCTCGAACAGGCGCACGCCGGTGCGCTCGGCGGCTTCCGCCAGTCCCAATGTGTAGGCCAGAGGATGCAGATGGGCACCGTTGGCGTCGAACATCGCGCTGCGGTAGCGCCGGCTGGCGAGAATGGTGTGCAGCTCGTCGCCCGGCACATAGCGGACGCTGCCATAGTCGAACCGGGTCCGCAGCGTCTCGATATGCGCGCGCAGCTCACGGTCGTGGCGACGCTTGAGCGCAGTGAGCAAATAGCCGTCGGTCCACTCGCACGCGATCCGGTGTCGCGCGATCAGGGCGCGGGTGAGGCTCACCGCCTCGCTTGCCGCATCCCAAACCGCCCGCGAGCCGGCCGCGCCGATCAGCCGATCGAGCGTTTCCTGGGCGCACGCCACGCCGTGCAGGACTGCCCCGCCGCTACGGCCGGAGGCCCCCCAGCCGATACGGTGACGTTCGAGCAAGGTGACCGAATAGCCTCGCTCGGCCAGATGCAGGGCGGCCGAGCAGCCGGCGATTCCCGCGCCGACCACGCAGACCTCGGCCCGCTCCGAGCCGCGAAGCGGTGTTCTCGGAACAGGAATGTGAACCGAGGCGGCATAGTACGACGGGGCATGGGCGGCGGACATGGTGATGCTCCTATAATAGCCGCCACACCCATGCCATCGGCGCGCCCCCTCATTGGCCTTCTCGCCGACCGCCGGATGATCGGCCCGCAGCCGTTTCACGCGGCCGCGGAGAAATATGCCCGTGCGCTGCTCGATGTGGCCGACGCGCTCCCCGTGCTGATCCCGCCGCTCGCCGAGGCGCTGGGATTCGAGGCGCTCATCGAACGGCTCGACGGGCTGCTGTTCACCGGCAGTCCGTCGAACGTCGAGCCGCGCCATTACGCCGGTCCGCCGAGCGCCCCCGGCACGCTGCATGACCCGGACCGCGATGCCACCACGCTGCCGCTGATCCGCAAGGCGGTGGCCCTCAGTGTTCCGATACTCGGTATCTGCCGGGGCTTCCAGGAGATCAACGTGGCCTTCGGCGGGAGCCTGTACCAGCGCGTGCATGAGGTGCCGGGGTACCTGGATCACCGCGACGACGAGACGCAGCCGATCGAGGTGCAGTACGGGCCCGCGCACGAGGTCACGCTCGAGCCGGATGGCCTGCTGCGTGAGCTCACCGGTGTCGATCGGGTCCGGGTCAATTCCCTGCACTGGCAGGGGATCGAACGGCTGGGCGGGGGGCTCGTCGTCGAGGCGCGGGCGACGGACGGTCTGATCGAGGCATTCCGGGTGGCCGCGGCGCCACGGTTCGCCCTGGCGGTGCAGTGGCATCCGGAGTGGAAAGCCGTGGACAATCCCCTCTCGCGCGCGCTGTTTGCCGCCTTCGGCGCGGCATGCCGCACGCGCGCCCGCGCTCGTTAGAAGGTATATCCATGGTGAGTGAGCTGGGTCAATTCTTCCGGGATCACGCCATCTCCGAGGTCGAGGCGATCATTCCCGACATGGCCGGCATTGCGCGCGGCAAGATCATGCCGGCGGGGAAGTTCGCCGAGGACGGCGGCATGCGCCTGCCCGAAAGCGTGTTCCTGCAGACGGTCACCGGCGACTATCCGCCCGATACCGCCCACGCGATGAGCCCGGCGGAGATCGACATCATCTTGAAGGCCGACCCGAGAACGGTGCGGCGGGTGCCGTGGGCGGCCGAGCCGACCGCGCAGGTGATTCACGACTGCTTCTACGCCGACGGACGGCGCGTGACCATGGCGCCGCGCCACCTGTTGCGCAACATCGTCGAGTTGTATGCCCAACGCGGCTGGGAGCCGGTCGTGGCGCCGGAGCTGGAGTTCTATCTGGTCGAGCAGAACAAGGACGCGGATTATCCGCTGCGCCCGCCGGTCGGGCGTTCCGGACGCGCCGAGCCGGGGCGCCAGTCATACAGCATCGCGGCAGTCAACGAGTTCGATCCGCTGTTCGACGACATCTACCAGTTCTGCGAGGATCAGGACATCGAGATCGACACGCTGATCCACGAGGACGGCCCGGCGCAGATGGAGATCAATCTGATTCACGGCCACCCGCTCGATCTGGCCGACCAGGCCTTTCTGTTCAAGCGCACCGCGCGCGAGGCGGCGCTGCGGCACAAGATGTACGCCACCTTCATGGCCAAGCCCCACGCCAAGGAGCCCGGCAGCGCCATGCACATCCACCAGAGCGTGGTCGACATCAAGACGCGCCGCAACGTGTTCAGCAATCCCGACGGCAGCCCTTCGCGGCTGTTCTTCGCCCACATCGGCGGCCTGCAGAAGTACCTGCCGGCGGCCATGGCGCTGTTTTGCGCCAATGTCAACTCCTACCGCCGCCTGACCCGGTATCTGTCGGCGCCGATCAACGCCCACTGGGGCTACGACAACCGCACCGCGGGGCTGCGCGTGCCGATGTCCGAGCCGCAGGACCGGCGGGTGGAGAATCGCATCTGCGGCGCGGACGCCAATCCCTATATCGCGCTGGCGGCCTCGCTCGCCTGCGGTTACCTGGGGATGATCGAGGGGCTGCAGCCCACCGATCCGATCTCCGGCAGCGCGCATGAGCTGCCGTTCGGCCTGCCGCGCTCGCTCGATGAGGCGCTGCGCGCGCTGCGCGGCAGCACGGCGCTGGTGAAGCTGCTCGGAGAGTCGT
>JAJYFU010000174.1 GCA_021790795.1 Pseudomonadota bacterium | reverse complement strand
CGCACTGCCAGTGGGAGTCGCGCGGCGATCGGAACGGCGTTGCCGGCCAGCCCACCGTCGTGCACCGCCGCTGGTGGCACCTGGTGGGCGGCTACAGCATCGAGTATGGCCCGGGACTGAGCAGCGACGATGATCTGCTCATGAAATTCTGGACCATCGGTTGCCGTCTGTTCCGCACCGTCGGCGCAAGCCGCCTCTACCACTTCAGCTGCACCAGCACCGGACGCGTGCGCCGCAATCGGGGAGGACGGACGTTCGTCATGAAATGGGGCATCACGCAGCAGGAATTTGCGCGCGACTATCTTGCGCGTGCCGGTCTGGCGCAGCCCGCCATCGGTGCAACCGGCTCTGCCACCGACGACTTCCCGTCCGCGACCACCCGCGGGCGTTCGCGCCGCGTATACTATGGACTGGGCAATTACCCGCTGGGGGATCTGCGCAACTGGGATCCGACGCCCGCGCGCTACCTGACCACAGAACCGCCACACGCCGCCGCGGCGGCCTCACTGAAGCCGGAACCGACGAACGATGACTGACCACGCCACACGCCGATCGCTGCCGCCCGGGGAAGCAGCCGGCTCGAAGCATCTGCCCGCGCTCTTTGGCTTGCTGACTGTTCTGGCAATGCTCGCCTATCCCGTGCTTTTCTTCGCCGTTCGCGGTGGCATGGATTGGACATTCTCGCTGCTTGCACTTCTGTCACTGTACGGGCTCGCTCGCTACGGGGCCGCCGGCAATGTCTGGGACAGCCCCTCGGTCGCATACGCCGCTGCCATGGCTTCCTGGATGCTGGCGCTGGCGGTGAGCGAGATCGCCCATGCGCGCTTCATGCTCAAACCGTACGACAATGCCTTGGCGCTGGTGTTCACCATCCCTGTCTACCAGTTCGCACGTCGCATTGGCGTGCGGACGCTGGCGACCGTTCAGTACGGATTTTGCCTGGGAGCCATCACCGCGGCAGCGGTCCTTCATTGGGCACCCAAGGACTGGGGCAATGGCCGCCCCGGGTCGTATTTCCTCAACCCCATCCACTACGGCGATGTCGCCCTGATGACCGGTGTGCTCGCCTTCTTCAGCATCGATTGGACGGGTACCGACTCTCGTGCGCTGCGCGCGCTCAAGACGCTGGCGCTGATCGCTGGGCTTTATGCCTCCCTGCGCACGGGCTCCCGCGGCGGATGGGTAGCCATACCGGCATTTATCGCACTATGGCTGTACAAGCAACGCGGCAAGTTCCCGCGGGCGGGTATCGCGGTCCTGCTCGCCGCGCTGATCGGGCTATCGCTGGCCGCCTACGCCTTCCTGCCCTGGATCCACCACAGAATCGCCGACATCTACACCAACCTCGTCGCATACCGGCAAGGACATGAAAACACAGCCGTAGGCATACGCCTCCAGATATGGAAAGCGGCGCTGCTGCTGTGGCGCCAGCACCCGCTGTTCGGGGTCGGACCCGGCTATCTCTATAAAGAGCATATGCACGCCCTGGGGCAGATCGGATACATCACCCCCATGGCGGCGCAACTCGGCGTCGCCGAAGTGCACAATCAAGTGCTGGCGGTGACGGTCAAGCTCGGCATTGCCGGGCTGGTTTCGGTGTTGTCGCTTTATGCCGTGCCGTTCGCACTGTTCGCGCGCTCGGCCAGCTCGCCTGTCGGGACGCGGCGCGTCGGCGGCGTGCTCGGGATGGCTCTGGTGATCGGATTTTTCATCTATGGCCTGACCGTGGAAACGTTCGACCTGAAAATGACCGCAGTGTTCTACGGCATGACGGTCGCAATCCTGCTGGCCGCGGCCAGCCATCGCCCCATTGCGTCCGACGCTGCAGCCAGCGCCATTCCCGCGGACTCTTCCGGCTCCACAGACCGGCCCCGCACGCACTGAGGCGCGGCAAACTCCGTGAAGGACAGGCAATCCGTCTCCGGCTGCCTTCGAACAGCCGCATCATTCCATTCCGTGCGGCCGCTGTGCGGAAGACAATCGGATTGGGCTACTTTTTCCACTCTGCAGGCTCAATAGGCGGGCGCGGCCGGACAATCCCCGGTACCGCGCACGTGATTCGAGAACGTGCAACGCTGGTTCCGCGGCCATGGCCGGGCTTATACTTGGGTGGTTGAGTCAAACCACGTCCCGAACTGGGCCATTCCATGTGGAATCTCGGCAAACTCACGAACACTGTCCAGCACAACTGCCACATCTCCGATGCACAGCACGCGGGCGACTTCACGCTGTGCATCTATCTGCTGAGAATGCGCGAGTTCTATCGCTGGGAACACGAGATCCCGCTTTCTGGCCCGCTACCCAATGATGAAGTGGGTGCCTGGCTGGAAGAGCGCGAGCATCTGTGGGACGAACTCGCGTCCAGCCCCTTCGAGCCACTGCCGCTGGACACCGTCCTGGTGGATCCCTTCGATTCGGTTGCGATCAACCGGGAGCTTGCGCCGCGCGGCTATATCTACAGTGCCGGCTATGGACGCTATAACAAGCCCCATTTCTTTCTCGGCGCGCTCGCCCGCGCCGAGACGCGCTCGGGCTTCGCGGTTTATACCTCATCGTGCGAATATGCCCGCGACCTGGTAGCGCCGCCCGCGATGCTGCAGGACCGGAACATCTTCGTGTGCCGGGAATCAGTACGGCGATTCCTGTGGGAGAAAATCGAGGAATGGCGCTGGAACCGAAAGAACGAAGCCATGGGACGAGCACTCGCCGAATCCGGCGTCGACACCGAGCTGCACCGCGGGCTCGAGCGCATGACGGACGAACAGACCGAATCGATGATCCTCCACGAGCTTGGCGAGGGCATGGCGGGAGCCCTGCTCGGCGCGGACTGGAACGCGATGCTGCTCACGCTCTCGCGCTCCAAGGCAGAGATCATGGCACGCGCCGTGCGCGACCTGCTCGCCGACTGCCTATCGACCCTGCCTGTCCTGCTGGACAACGGCAACGTGGCCGCCCTGCACTTCTATTTCGCTACCTTCTCCGGCATGCGCAGGCATCTGTATCCCGAGGTGCTCGAAGCCTACCGTCTGTGGGCGTCGGCCCACGATCCAC
>JAJYFU010000079.1 GCA_021790795.1 Pseudomonadota bacterium | reverse complement strand
GCCAGAGTATTCAATGCGCGCAAACTGGTCGGGGTGCGGCCCTTCCAGTAAACGTTCTCGCTCAAGACGCGCCCAGTGGCGTTCAGCAGCTGTAGCTGAACGAATATCAGCCGGTGACTGCGCAGGTACCGCGGCAAATCGAGCCGCGGCAGAGTTGTCACGGCGTCCGCCGGTGCCGTGACGTTCATTTGGCGTGTCGCCAGCAGCCGTCCGCGCAGGGACAGGATCCGGCTGCGCACGGTCAGGCCGGCACGCCCCCGGCGCGTGGTGTTGACGACGGCGAGCGAATAATCGGGCAGGTTCATCTGCACGTGCAGCGGTTGGCACGCCTCCTCGACGCCGAAATACGCGCCGGCGGTGGCGTAGTCGGAGGTGTAGATCTGCCAGATGTTGCTCGGCCAGGCCGGCTGCGTCATCCACAACAGCCGGCCGCTGTTCCTTGTCCAAAGATGCGCGTTGAAGCCTTCGAAGATCGCCCGGTAGTCGACGTAGTCCATCAATTGCGCGCGTCGCTCGAATCCGGCCAGGCTGTGCGGCGTACCGAGTTGCCGGCCCATCGCGCGCATGAACACCCGCACGTTGCCGTTGCCGCCGAAGTTCCAATCGTGATAGGCGTAGGTGTCGCTGATCGGCCAGAGGTCGGCCTTCGGCATCATCGCCTCGAGGGTGCGCTGCGAGGCCAGCGAGTTCGTGCCGACTTCCACCGAGAAGCCGCGCGCGAGGCGGGTGAAATACTGCACGGGCGGGCGATAGTCGTAGGGGCCGCTGCCCTGCAGATTGATACGGTTCGAGCTGGGCAGGTACAGCCGCGTGCCGTCGAGCGTGTTCACCAGGCGCGCCAACCCATTGTCGATGATCGGCTGCGGCACGCCCTCGTTGCGGCCGAACCAGACCGCGATCGAGGGATGGTTGCGGTAGCGCTCGATCACGTTTCGGGCGTTGGCGAGGAACAACTGCGGATTCTCGGCCTGCAGTTGGAAATTCTGGGTCGACTCCCAGAAGTCGTTGAGCACCAGCAGGCCGTAGCGGTCGGCCAGCCGGTAGAACGCCGGCTCGGTGTTCTGTCCGAGCCAGTTGCGGATGATGTCGAGATTCGCCCGGCGAGTCAGCCGGAAATACGGTTGCAGACGCGCACTGGAGATCCGCTTCAGCGCGTCGTCCATTCCCCAGTCGCCACCGCGGGCCGCGATGCGTACGCCGTTGACCCGGATGACGAGGTAGGGCGAGAGCGAGGTGTCGGGCGAGGGCCGCACGGCCGCGGAATGTTCGCCGGCCGCGGTGAGCGAGGCCGCCCAGCCGTTCGGCGTGCGCTTGATGGC
The DNA here is from genome assembly GCA_021790795.1 of Pseudomonadota bacterium. Lineage (GTDB taxonomy): Bacteria > Pseudomonadota > Gammaproteobacteria > Steroidobacterales > Steroidobacteraceae > 13-2-20CM-66-19. Next base: position 10,382 of record JAJYFU010000079.1, on the reverse strand, counting down.
CCGATGACTCACGTTGATCAGATCGGGCGTGCCGGCAAGCGTGCCGGCGGTGGGATCGACGACGACGCGGCGCAGCCGGCCCTTGCCATCGAACAGCGACAGGCCGTAGGTGATCTCCCGAATGCCAAAGTGCAGCGTGCGCCGATCAGAGAGTCGGTTCACACCGGCCGCCGGGCGCTCATACACGGCCAGCGAGAGCTTGTACAGATACGGGGCTCCATACCCGTTCGGCCACCACAAGTGCGGATGCCTCACGCGCAACGCCGGGAAAGCCGCCGGCGTGAGCCGCACGCGCGTCGTTCCCGGCGCCACGCGCAGCTGCTTGCGTACTGTGATGCCGCCAAAGCGCGCCACCAGCGTGGCCGGCACCGCCCCGGGATTCCGGTTGACGACGGAAACCGCAATGGTCACATCGGCCGGCCGCCGGCGAGGCAGCGGCAGGCGCGTGATCACGTGCGGCGCACGCAGCAGCAATCTGCGACTCGCGTGGATCACGACCCGCTGCCAGATCCCGATATCCCGATCGGGCACCACCGGCATCCAATCCCAGCCTCCCGTGGCGATGAACGTCGGGCCGTCGAGTGCCAGCGCCCCGCCGTTGTTGCCGGGTCCGGCGGCGATCGATTTCTCGTAGGGAATGCCCGGGTGCGGGGGCGGTGCGACACGCACGGCCAGCACATTGAGCCGTCCGGGAAGGATCCGGCCGGTCACATTGAAGACTCCCTGCGCAAACGCACCACGCGTCCGTCCAACAGGTTGGCCGTTCAGCCAGATCCGGCTCGCGTAGTTGACTCCATCGAAGCGCAGCGTGAGCTGCCGGTCATTCCAGGAACGCGGTGCGACGAACGCCGTGCGATACCAATATGCCTGTCGCGCGAGGCGCTCCGGAATCAACAGATCGTTCAGGCCGTAGTACGGGTCCGGATAGACGCCTCGCGCCACGAGCGTGGTGAGCACCGTGCCCGGTACGACCGCCGGATACCAGGCGGCATCGTCATAGCCGGCCCGTGAGAGTCGTGCCCCCGCGGCATGCACCTTCGGCGCGGCCTGCAGGCGCCAGTCGTCCACCACCCAGGTGTCGTCCACGGTCGGCTGCAACGGCGCTTCGGTCCGCACCGGCTCGGCCTGCGGATAGGTTCTTCTGCTGCTCGACGGCGGCGGCTGCCGCCATCGCCCCCCGGGCGCCCGGGAGTGCGGCAGCGTCCAGGCCGGCTGCGGATGCTGCAGGCCACGCCATTCGCGCTTCTGCAACGGCCAGCCGACGCCCACTTGATAGAACTCGATCAGACCGAATGCCGGCGGGTGACGCGCGAATCGCGCTGCCTGTGCGGTCGTCCATGCTCGGGTGTGCACACGCCAGTGCGCCAGCGAGCCGCCGAAGTGCGCGTGCGGGAGAACCGGCGCAAGCGTCACCTGCGGGCGCACCGGCGCGCTCGCCGCGTGCAGAGTCCCGATCGGTTGGCCATCGAGATACAGTCGCGCCGTGCCGCGGCGGTAGGTTGCGACGACGGCATGCCAGGTCCCGACGGGCAATGGCGTAGTGGTCCGCAGACGCGCGCCGTCGCTCAGCCACAGCGCGAGCCGTCCGTCGCGCACCACCAGGCAGTCGCAGTCTCCCGGCGGGGCCGCGCCCAGTCCGCCGATGATCACCGGGCCCGGTCCTTCGACCGTCGGCCGGACCCAGGTGCTGATCGACCAGGAGGAGCCCGCGCGCAACACCGCCGCGTTGGACGGCAGCGGACGTATCAGGCCGATGCCGCCGGCGAGCGTTGTGACATTGTATGGTCCCAAACTGTGCAGCGATGCCGCGCCGGTCGCAAGCGCGACGGCTGCGACGGGACACGCGGCGAGTACTGCGGCGCGCCGCACGTCAGGAGTCCTGCGGCGCCGGGGCGAGCGAGCCGCGCAGGACCAGCTCCAGAGGCAGATGCCGCCGCGGCACCGGGCGCGGCCAGCCTTGCCGGTGCGGCTGGTACTCGCTGATGAGCTCGGCGGCGGCGCGGCCGATGACGCGCAACGGTTGGCGGACCGTGGTGAGCTGCGGCCACACCATGGACGCCACCGGCGCATCGTCGAAGCCGACGATCGACAGTTGCCGGGGCAGCACCAGGCTCATCTGCCGCGCCGCGGACACGGCAGCGGCAGCCATGTCGTCGTTGCTGGCGAAGATCGCGGTGGGACGCGGACGACAGCCGAGTATGCGGCGCGCGCACTCGAGTCCCTCGGCGAATTCGAAGTTGCCGGTCTGCACCAGCTGCGGGTCGATGTCGAGACCGTTCGCATGCATCGCATCGACGAAGCCGAGGTAGCGCTGCTCGGTGGCCCGGTGGCCCGCCCGGCCGAGCATGAACCCGACCCGCCGGTGCCCGCGCCGCAGCAGCTCGGTGGTGAGCTGGCGGACCGCGGCGCGATCATCGGTGTCGACCGAGGGGGCGTCGTCCTGCTGGCGCATCGGCGCGATGTGCACGGCCGGGATTCCCGCGGCGGCCAGAGTGGCGTGCACCACCGGCAAGTCGCTGAGCGGTGGCAGCAGAATCACGCCTTCGAGCCGCAGTTGGCGCACGAGCGTGCTGAGATCACGACCCAACTCGGGGCTCGCCGCCTCCAGCGGTTCGACCATCAGATGAAGGTTGGATTCGCGGCAGCGCTGCACGGCGCCGGTCTGGAATTCGCTCAGATAATCGCCCGGGTGGTCGTAGAACAGGCCGATCAGGAACGAGCGGTCGCCGGCGAGGCCGCGCGCGGCGAGGTTCGGTTGGTAATCGAGCTGGCGAATCGCCGTCAACACGCGCTCGCGCGTCTCGGACCGTACGCCGCGCTCGTTGTTGATGACCCGGGACACGGTCTTCGGCGAGACCCCGGCTCGATCCGCCACCACTTCGATGGTCGCGGAGCCGCGACCGGGAGCAGCCGCTCTTCGCATGCTGCTAGAATAGTCGAAATGTCAGCGCTGTCAATCAGCCTCCCGCCGCGCGCAGCGCAGCCAAGGCGCGTGGGCTGATGCGCGCGCCGGGGCCGCTCGCACTGCTCATCGCGTTGGCATGTACCGCCGGGATGGTCGGCTTTGGCCTGCTCGTCTCGCGGCGCCAACGCAATCTGGATGATTATTTTCTCGCTTCGCGCGCCTCGCGCTGGCCATCAATCGGTCTGGCGCTGTATGCGTCCAACATCTCCTCGACGGCCATCGTCGCCCTGGCGGGCGCCGCCTACGCATACGGCATCTCGGTCTACGATTACGAATGGTCGGCCGCGGTCATCCTCGTGTTCTTCTGCGTGTTCTTGCTGCCGGCGCTGCTCGGCAGCCGTGTCTACACCATGCCGGAATTCCTCGAGCGCCGTTATGATCGTGGCGCGCGCCTGTATTTTGCGGCGCTGACGCTGTTCCTGCTGGTGTTCGTCGATTCCGCCGCCGCGCTCTATTGCGGTTCTCTCGTTTGCCACCTGTTTGTCCCGAGAGTGCCGCTGTGGGCGCTCGGCGCGCTGCTCGCCGGCGCGGCGTGCCTGTACACGCTCACCGGCGGCTTGCGCGCGGTGATGTGGACCGGATCGGTACAGGCCGTGCTCCTGTTCGGCAGTTCGCTGATCATCGCGGTGGCGGCCTACATGCGCGTCGGCGGCTGGCGCGCTCTGACGATTCACGTCAATCCCGGCATGCTTGCGCTGATCCGGCCGGTGGGCGATCCTGGCGTGCCGTGGCCGGGACTGGTGTTTGGCATACCGGTGCTCGGGTTTTATTACTGGTGCACCAATCACTACATCGTGCAGCGGGTACTCTCGGCGCGCTCGCTCGATGACGGCCGCCGCGGCGCGCTGCTGACGGGACTGCTGAAGCTCGCTGGCCTGTTCCTCATGGTGTTACCGGGCACGTGCGCGATCGTGTTGTACCCGCATCTGTCGAATCCCGACCAGGTCTACCCGCGGCTCATGTTCGGCCTGCTGCCGGCCGGACTGCTGGGACTGGTGGCCGCCGGGTTCGTCGCCGCCACGCTGGCCACGATCGCCTCGGCGCTCAATTGCGCTTCCGCCCTCATCACGGTGGACCTGATCCGACACATCGCGCCGCGTGCGACCGCGGCGCAACTGGTGCGCATCGGGCGCCTGAGCACACTCGGAGTGCTCGCGGTCGCCGTGCTGTGGGCGCCGCAGATCGAGCGCTTCGGCGACCTCTGGCAGTACCTGCAGGCGGTGCTCGCCTACGCCGTGCCGCCGATCGTCGCGTTGTTCGCGGCAGGGCTGTTCTGGCGAGGCGCCAACGCCGCCGGCGCGCGCGCCACGCTGCTGGTGGGCACCCTGTGCGGACTGGCGTTGTTTCTGCTGACCACCGTGTTGCGCGTGGTGCAGCTGCAGTTTCTGTACGCCGCGCCCATTCTGCTCGCGATCGATCTCGCGGTGCTGATAGCGGCGAGCCTGCGCTGGCCCGCGGCCCCGAGTGTCGAGGTCGATGCGCTGCTCTGGCGCCGCGCGGACTATCGCGCGGAGACCCGCAGGCTGCGCGACCTGGGCGTGATCGCCAGCTACCGCACGCAGGCGCTGGCGCTGTTGATCCTGACCGCGCTCATCGTTGCCGCCTTCCGCTGAGCGGCGGCCGGCCGGATCAGACGACCCGCGAGTAGCGCGGTGCCGAAGCCGTCGCGGGCACCGCGCCGAGGTAGCGATCGAAGCACATGGCGATCAGCCGCAGCAGCAGCTGGCCGCGGGCGGTGGCGCGGATCACAGCAGGGTCGATCGCGACCAGTCCGTCGGCCTCGAGCGTGCGCAGGGCGCTCGCGGCGGATGCGAAATACGTCTGAAACTCGATTGCGTGACGCGCCTCGGTCGCCGGCACGTCGATTTCTCCCCGGCACATCACCTGCTGGATGACGTCCGCGCGCAGCAGGTCGTCGGCGTCGAGGACCAGGCCGCGCCACAGCGGCATCCGACCCGCCTCTACCGCGGCTTGCCAACCGGCGAGGTCGCGTTGATTCTGACTGAAGGTGGCGCCGATGTGGCTGATGGCGCTGACGCCGAGGCCGATCAGGTCGCTGTCCGCGTGGGTCGTGTAGCCCATGAAGTTGCGCTGCAGGCCGCCGGCCTCGCGCGCGCGCGCGAGATCGTCTTCCGGCAGCGCGAAGTGGTCCATGCCGATGTAGCGATAGCCGGCCGCCGAGAGCCGCTCGATCGCCATGGCGAGCAGCCTGATGCGCAGCTCCGGATGGGGTAGGAAAGTGGCGTCCAGATGCCGCTGGGGCTTGAACAGCTCCGGAAGGTGGGCATAGCCGTAAACGGCGAGCCGGTCCGGGCGCGCGCCGATGACCGTTGCGAGTGTGCGCTCGAAACCCGAGAGCGTCTGCATCGGCAAACCGTAGATGAGATCGACGTTGACCGAGCGAAAGCCGTTCGCGCGGCACGCCTCGATGACCCCGAGCGTTTCCTCGACGCTCTGGATGCGGTTGACCGCGTGCTGTACCAGCGGATCGAAGTCCTGCACGCCCAGGCTCGCGCGGTTGAACCCGAGCGCGGCGAGCTCCGCGATTTCCCGCGGCGGCACCGTGCGGGGATCGAGCTCGATGGAAAAGTCGCGCTCGGGACGCTCGCTGAGGCGGAACCGCCGGCCGAGCGCCTCGAGCAGTCGCCCGAGCTGCGCGGGGCGAAAGAAGTTCGGCGTGCCGCCGCCCAGGTGAAGTTGCAGGACCTCGCGCCGTCCGTCGAACAGCGCGCCGGTCCCGGCCGCCTCGCGCAGCAGACACTCGAGGTACCGTTCGGCGCGCGCCGTGTCGCGGGTGATCACGCGGTTGCAGGCACAATAGAAGCACGGGCTGGCACAAAACGGCATGTGCGCGTAGATCGACAGCGCCTGACCGCCCGCATTGCTGCGCCGGATGTGCTCGCGCAAGTCTGCGCCGGTGAACGCCGCGGTGAACTGCGGTGCGGTGGGATACGAGGTATAGCGCGGGCCGGGCCGATCGTAGCGGCGCAGCAGCTCAGGATCGAAGGTGAGAGTGCTCATCATGCCCGCAGACTGCGCGATTGCCGTTCATTTGAACATTCTATAATGCTGACGAACTATGCCTACCGCCATACGTAGAAGTGCGCAGCATCGACACGGACGATGCGACCGTGCCTCCAGGCCCTGAAGGCCGCGAGCTGCGCGCCGCGCTTCCGGCGAGCCAGACCGACGTCGAGGTCTTTCGCTCCCGGGGCCGCCGCGCGTGTCAGGAGCGTGCGCTCGTGCTCACGGCGGTCGGCATTGCCAGCGAGGTCATCAGCGCGGACGGCCGCTTCGTGCTGCAGGTCGCCGCGGGCGATGTCGAGCAATCCAGTATGCACCTGCGCCAGTACGATCTGGAGAATTCGCCGCGGATCGACCCGCCGGCATCGCAGCCGCAGCGGCTGTTCGCCCATGCGTGGATGGGTTGTGTCGCCTACGCCGCCTGGCTGTTGGGTGTCGCGTACGCCACCGCCAATGGACTGGTGAGCCTTGACGCGTTCAGCCGCGGCGAATTGTACGGCGCGCGGGTGCAGCACGGGCAGTGGTGGCGGGCCTGGACCTGTCTGACGCTGCATCTGAGCGGACCCCACCTGGCCGGCAATCTGCTCGCCGGCATCTGGTTCGGCTATTTCGCCGGCCGTCAGCTCGGGGCCGGCACTGCATGGCTGCTGATCGTCGTGGGCGCGGGCATCGCCAACCTGCTTCAGGGCCTGCTGGGACCCCCCGGATATCGTTCCGCCGGCGCCTCGACCGCGGTGTTCACGGCGTTGGGCATGATGGCCGCGCACACCTGGTGGAAAGGGCGCCACGAGCCGCACGGCGCGCTGCGCCGCTGGATCCCGCTCGGCGCGGGCGTGGTGCTGCTGGGTTGGCTCGGTACGGCCGGTCGGCACACCGACCTCATGGCGCATCTGTTGGGTTTCGGGGTCGGCGTGCTCATCGGCTGGGCCAGCGCCTGCGCGATCATCGATTCGCGGGTGGCGCGCGCCCCGCAGTGGCTTGCGGGACTCGCGGCGATGGCGATCATGGCGCTCGCATGGGGCTTCGCCCTGCGATGATGCGGCTAATCGCCGGTCGGCAGCGGCGACGGCGGGGGACGCGATGTTCGGCGATAGCGCCTGACGAGGCGCACGTCGAGCCCGCCGCCGGCCAGGCGCAGGGTGAGCACCAGCTCGCCCTTGGGCGCCAGGGTATACCGCTCGGTCAGGGTCGGGCCGTATTCGGGCTTGATCCGCACGACAAATGCCCGACCGTTCCAGCCGCAGATCTCATCGGCACCGACGTGCCCGAGGGTGACCGCAAGCAGCACGCCGGGCGTGCATTGCTCGGAGCCGGCGCCGGTCTGCTGCGTGAAGGCCCTGGGCGCGACCCGCAACGCCAGATCGTTCCCCTCCGGCACGTGGGCGAGGAATTCCTCGACCAGATTCGCCCCGACTCTCGGCGCGCTCACCACAATCGCGGGCGCCTGCCCCGATGAGCGGCCGGCCGCGCTATGAGGTTGCCCTGCAGCCCGCCCTCCCGTGCCGCCGCTGCGGGCCGCGGGGGACGGGTGCCCTTGGCCCGCCAGTTTGAGCAGCTGAGACTGCAGATCCGCCACTGCCACGTTGACGTGTCCGCTGGATGCCTCGTTGAGCCGCCAGTCGCCCGTCAAGTGAGGGGGATGAGCCGGTGGCGTTACCTTCAGCTGGTCAGCACAGCCCGCCAGCACCCAGGGCAGCAGCGCCACGCACAGCCACAGCGATCGATGAGGGCGGGTCGACATCTGGATGACACCCGGGTTCAGCTCTTGATTGAGACCGCGCGGGTTACTCTCGAGTTCTGGCTGCAGCTGCCGCCAGCGCCTCGATCCGCGTCCAGTCGCGGGCGGCCAGCGCCTGAGCGGGCGAGAGCCATGAGCCCCCCGCACAAAGCACGTTGGGCAAATCGAGGTAGGTTCGGACCGTCTCCTGGGTGATGCCGCCCGTCGGACAGAAGCGGGCCTGGGGGAACGGGCCGGCGAAGGCCTTGAGCATCGGGACGCCGCCGGCGAGCGCGGCGGGAAAGAACTTGAAGCAGTGATACCCGTGAGCCAGGCCCAGCATGAGCTCCGAGGCGGTGGCCACCGCCGGCAGGTAGGGAATGGAACCGTGCCGGCCCGCTTCCAGCAGCGCCGATGTCGCCCCGGGAGAGATAGCGAACGTCGCGCCCGCGTTGGCGGCTGCCTGCAGATCGTCGACCGAGAGCACCGTCCCGGCCCCCACGGCTATGTCCGGAACCTCTCGCGCGATTGCCTCGACGGCGTGCAGCGCCGCAGCAGTGCGCAGCGTGACCTCGATGACGCGCAGGCCGCCGCGCAGCAGCGCTCGAGCCAGGTCCGGCGCCAGGCTGGGGTCCTCGATCACCACGACCGGCATGACGGGTGACAGCTTGAGTATCTGCTCGATATCGGGTCTGGAGTACATGGGCTCTCGATCAGGGTTTCCAGCCTCGTATCCTGCAGCAATCCGCGCGCGAACGGTAGGGCGTAGGGTATGTCAGCGTGCCGCGCTCTCGAGAAACGTCAGGCTGCGCTCTGACGCATCGAGCCGCACGCGTACCCCCAGGGGGACCGGCTCGTTGAGTTCGCCATGGCCGATCGGGAAGCCCGCCGCGCACGGCAGCCCCGTGGCGATCGCCAAGTCCCGCAGGACATCGGTGCTCGTGAAATCGGCGTCGCGCTCCTCGCACCGGGTGAAGGAGCCGAGAACGATGCCGCGTATCCGGCGGAACACGCCCGCCAGCGCGAGGTGTGTCCACATGCGATCGAGCCGGTAAGGGCGCTCCCCGACCTCTTCGAGCAGCAGTACCGCTCCGTCGAAACACGGTGTGTAGGGTGTTCCAAGCAGCGCCGTCAGCGTCACGAGATTTCCACCGACGAGCGGGCCCTCGGCGGTGCCGCCGACGAAAGTTGCGCCGCCGTGCAGGGTCTGCGCCGGCCGGGACGATTCGAGCAGCGCGAATAATCGCTCGTGGGTCGACGTGGAGAGAGCGCCGAGCTGCGTGAGAACGGGGCCGTGAATGCTGACGCGGCCCGCGCGTCCCAGCAACGCGTGCAGCGCAACGATATCCGAGAAGCCGACCAAGGCTTTGGGGGTGATGCGGGCGCTGTCCAGGCTCTGTAGCAGGCGCATGGCGCCGTAGCCGCCGCGCGCACAGAAAACCGCCTTGATTTGCGGGTCGGCGAGCGCCGCGATGAGTTCACCGAGGCGGCGTTCATCCTCGCCGGCCAGGTAGCGCCGCCGCGCCAGAATGCCCGGGTCGAACTCGACGTGATAGCGATTTGAGATCGGCGCGAGGCCCGCCTCGAAGGCCGCCCGATCGAACGGGCCCGACGGTGCGACGACGGCGACACGGTCCCCGGGGCGCAAGGCGGGAAAAGGGCGGCAGGGCACTTCTAGCACGGGCTGAGTCGCAGCGTAAAACCCAAGACTACATTGTCCGTCAGGCGCTTCACTGAGACCAGCGTGGCTTTTTTTAACCTGATGCTCACAGCCCGCGCGGTAGGGTTCGCGGCCTTGTTCGCTCCCCTGGAGCGGTGCACGGGAGAGACCCGGATGGATATCGTCTACATCCTGCTCATCGCCGCCTTGTACGCGGCTACCCACGTGATCGTCTGGGCGATCTCGCGCCTGAGAGACGGCGGATGAGCGCGCTTTATGTGATCTGCGGTCTGCTGGCGCTCGGCCTGACCGGGTACCTCCTCTACGCCCTGTTCAAGCCGGAGAAGTTCTGATGACCGCCCAGTCCTGGGGGCTGCTCGCCCTGTTCCTCGCCATCGCGCTGCTGTGCGTGAAGCCGTTCGGCCTCTACATGGCCAAGGTCATGGAGGGCGCGCCCATCTGGCCGGTGCGCGTCGGCGGCCCATTCGAGCGGCTGACCTACCGGCTGTGCGGGGTCGATCCGGCCGTCGAGACCGGCTGGAAGCGCTACGCCGTGGCACTGCTGGTGTTCAACGCCCTCGGGGCGCTGCTGCTGTTCGCGCTGCAGCGGCTGCAGTACTACCTGCCGCTCAACCCGCAGCATATCGCCGGACCGGCGCCGAACTCGGCGTTCGACACGGCGATCAGTTTCGTCACCAATACGAACTGGCAAAGCTACACGCCCGAAACCACCATGAGCTATCTCACCCAGATGGCCGGTCTCGTGGTGCAGCAGTTCATGTCCGCGGCCACGGGCATCGTGGTGGCGGTGGCGCTGATCCGCGGGCTCGCCCGCCACAGCGCCAAGACCATCGGCAACTTCTGGGTGGACCTCACGCGCGTGACGTTCTACGTGCTGTTGCCGATTTCCGCGGTGATCGCGATCGCGCTGGTCAGCCAGGGGGTGATCCAGAACTTCAGCCCCAACAAGACCGTGTCGCTGCTGCAGCCGGTCACCTACCAGCAGCAGAAGGTGA
>JAJYFU010000078.1 GCA_021790795.1 Pseudomonadota bacterium | reverse complement strand
CTGGGCGCCCCCCAGTGTGGTGCGAGCGGACATTGCGCAGGCGGTGGAGGCGGCGAAGGCGGCGCCGGTGGCGGTGGTGGTGGTGGCGGATGACACCGAGAGCGAGGGGGCGGATCGGCCGGACCTGCGCCTGCCGTCGGCGCAGAGCGAGCTGGTGAGCGCGGTGGCGCGGGCCAACCCGCACACCGTGGTGGTGGTGCAGGCCGGCGCGCCGGTGGCCATGCCCTGGCTGCGGCAGGTGCCGGCGATTCTGGACACGTGGTATCCGGGGCAGACCGACGGGACGGCGCTGGCGAATGTGCTGTTCGGGAAGGTTGATCCGAGCGGGCATCTGCCGGTGACCTTCCCGGTGAAGCTCGCGGACGTGCCGGCGGCGAGTGCGGCGCGCTTTCCCGGCGTCGACGGCAAGGTGCACTACTCCGAGGGGATCCTGGTCGGCTATCGGTGGTACGACGCGAAGCACATCAAGCCGATGTTTCCGTTCGGGTTCGGGCTGTCCTACACGCGGTTTGGCTACAGTGACCTGAAGGTGAGCCGTACCGAGGTCGACGGCGTGACGCCGATCCGGGTGAGCGCGCGTGTGACCAACGCGGGGCAGGTGAGCGGCACGGATGTTGCGCAGCTGTATCTGGGCCTGCCGGCCGCCAGCGGGGAGCCGCCGCGCAAGCTGGTGGGCTTTGAGCGCGTGAGGCTCGCGCCGGGCCAGTCGAAAGTGATTCACTTCACCATCACGCCGCGTGAGGAATGGTGGTGGGGCCATAAGGGCTGGACGGAGACCGCCGGGACCTACCGGGTGTATGTCGGGGACGCCTCGGGGCTCGCCGAGCTGCCGCTGCGCGCGTCGTACACGATGGGGAAGGCGATTGGAGAGCGGCAGGTGACGGTGTCGGCGCCGAAGACGTTCAAGCCGGGCACCCGTGCGCTGGTGCGCGTGTCCCTGAGCAGCGGGGGTACCGAGACGCTGCGGGATGCGAGCCTGAGCCTGAAGGCGCCTGGCGGCTGGACCGTCGTACCGGTCGGTCCGGTGACCCGAGGCAAGGTGGCGCCGAATGCAGCGCTCACGGCGCAATTTGCGGTGACGCCGCCGTCCTGGGGTGTCACGCAGTACGTGACGCTCTATGGGACGGCCGATCTGTCACACGATGCGTGCACTCACGGGGCCACCGACTGCGTGGGCGCGCGTCGCGACGGTGGCGTGACGGTGCTCCTCGGACCCTAGACTGCGTTGGTTTTGAGCAGCGACCCGGGTCGGTCCCGCCGGACGCCTCCGGCGGGACCTCGTTGTCTGTGCGGGTCAGGCTGCTTGCCCTGAATCCTCGCATGCGACGCGCTCGAGCTCCGGTCGTCGTTTGAATCGTATGGAGTCCACCCGGGCGCCTCTCGGGCGCGTGCCGGGATCGCTGCCCCCGATCCCCGGCCCGCCCGGTATCTAGCGCCGAATGCGCCGCGCAGCGGCGCGCCTGTTGGCGCTGATGCAACCGGTCCGGCTAAGCGGGTGATTTAGCTCCGGCGCGAGCGTTGCCGCCGGGCAACGCCGGATCCGCGATCGGCCCGATGTCTCCAAACACAAACAGCAGGCGTATAGTTCCCGACGATCATCCACGTCACATGGGGGTATCTGCCATGACGATCAGGATTGACACTACGGAAAATCGTTGCGTTACGACATCCACCGTCGGCTACATGTGTCTGGCCTTGACGCTGTGGATGGCCTCGATGACTCTGGCCGGCTGGTTCAGTCGCATGTACGCCCACGGCATTGTGATGTTGACACCGATGGCCGTGATCCTGGGGGTCATGGGGATTCTGGCGCACTTGCGCGCGCGCAGCCTGGATTCAGTCGTGTTTTTCGGGGGTGCGCTGTTGTTCTGGACCGCGCACGCGGCCGGGGGCGCCGCGGGCGAGCCGGCCCGCTACGTCGGGTGGTATTGGGCGGTGTGGATGGTGTTCTTCGGCTACGTCTGGCTGGGCTCGTTCCATGCCACGCTTCCGCGCCAACTGTTTCTGCTCGGCCTGACCCTGATGCTTCTGGCCATCGCGCTCAACATGTGGACCGGAATCGGGTTCTTCCAGGTGATCGGCGGCTATATCGGGCTGGTCACGGCGCTGTTGGCGGCGCTGGTCTCGGCGAGCGGGATCATCGTCTTCGGCAAGGAACAGCACAGTCCCAACGACGAGCATCACGCCGCCGAACAGGGTCAGCCGCACGCGGCCTGAGCGCGCCGTGTACGCATAGGGAAACGCCCGCCGCCAAGGCGGCGGGCGCGTTGCGCGGATCGCGCGTCGTGCCGTGAGAGCGGATGCGAGGTGGCGCTCGAGCGTGCCGCGACTGGCGCCTACGGCCGATGGCTTTGCCGGCGGCGCCTGACGTCGATGCGGTCGATGCCGATGTCGATGACCTGCAGCATGGTCGAGAACGCGGCGCGTCCATCGCCGGCCTCGATGGCGTCTACCACCGCCGCATGGGCGTTGACCGTCGTCTGGTGATCCGAGGGATCGTCGATCGGCGAGCTGTGCAGGAACGAGGCGATGAGGGCGGTCTCGATGACGCCGGCCACCGAGCGCATCATGGGATTGCCGCTGGCGTCGCCGATCACCAGGTGAAAGTCCAGATCCGATTCGGCGAAGCTCTGGCGATTATGGTTGCTGCGGCTCATTTGCCGGACGCAGTCGCGCAGGCGCGTCACGTGCGCGCTCGAGCGTCGTACGGCGGCAAGCGCCGCGGCGGCCGGCTCGATCGCGCGGCGCACTTCGACCACGTAATGCATGAATGTGTCGTCGAATCCCAGTCTTACGCGCCACGCCAGAACGTCGGCGTCGAAGTAGTTCCAATACACGGGGTCGCGAACGCGTGTGCCGACGCGGGTCTTGGAGACGACGAACCCCTTGGCCGCAAGGGTCTTCATGACCTCGCGGATCACGGTGCGCGAGACCCGGAAGCGCTGGATCAGCTGCGGCTCGGGCGGCATGTTCTTCCCCGGCGGGTACAGCCCCTGGAGCAGCTCCATCGCCAGTGTGGCGGCGATCTGATCGTGGCTGGATTTGGCCCGCTCCAGGGTGAGCCGGCTTAAGCGCGGCAGCGGCTGTGCGGCCATCACGGGGCGCTGAGGCGGTGGCGACGAGCGCTCATTGGAATGCGGATTCCCCCGTCGCGCCGGAACGGAAGCGGCGCTTAGTCATATAATACGGCCTTCCCTCCGGGGCGGACAAGGAAGCAGTGGAATGAGCAAGCATGTCGACATCACGCGCCGCGGCGCGGTTTGCGAGCTGCGGCTGAATCGACCTGACAAGCGCAATGCGCTGACGTTGGAGATGTACCAGGTGCTCGGCGAAGCGCTGCAGTCCGCGGAGATCGACCCGCAGATCCGGGCGGTGCTGCTCTCGGGCGAGGGCACGTGCTTTACGGCGGGCAATGACCTGAAGGACTTTCTGGCGGGTCCGGCCTTCGACGATCCCGGTCATCCGACGGTGCGATTCGTGCATGCTCTGCCCGCGTTCAGCAAACCGCTGGTGTGCGCCGTGCACGGCGCGACCGTGGGCATTGGCGTGACGCTGCTGCTGCACTGTGATCTGGTGATCGCCGCGCAGCGCAGCACCCGCCTGATGCTGTCCTTCGTGTCCCTGGGTCTGGTGCCCGAGGCGGCCAGCACATTGCTGTTGCCGCGGCTGCTCGGTCAACAGCGCGCCGCGGCGCTGTTGCTGCTCGGGGAGCCGCTCGATGCGCGCACCGCCGAGGCTTGGGGGCTGGTGAACCGGGTGGTCGATGATGCCGACCTGATGCAGGAAGCGCGCGAGGTCGCCGAAGCGCTCGCGCAACAGCCTCCCGAGGCGCTCAAGCGCACCAAGCGGCTGCTGCGGCTCGATCCGGAGGGCCAGGTGCGCGAGCGCATGGGCGTCGAGGTCAGCGAGTTGGCGGCATGCTTGCGGGGCGAGGAATTCGGGGCCGCGGCCCGCGCGTTTTTCGACAAGCGCCGCTGAGGCGCGGTGCCGTCGCGGCCCGCGCCCGGGTGACATCAAACTGAGCCGCCGGCGCGTCCGCTGGTGAGTGCTTCGGTGACGGTGTACGCTTGCCCCGGATGAGTGCAGAGGTCAACAGCCCCGGCCCCCGCTTCCGCAACGCGCTGGGCGCATTCGCCACCGGCGTCACCATCGTCACCACCCGCGACAGCGAGGGTCGCGACGTGGGGCTCACCGCCAATAGCTTCAACTCCGTGTCGCTCGATCCGCCGATGGTGCTCTGGAGCCTGGCGAAGAGCGCCGCGAGCCTCGGGGTCTTCATGAACGCGACGCACTTCGCCGTGCATGTGCTGGCCTCCGATCAGGAGGACCTCTCGCTCAGATTCGCGGTGCGGGGCGCGCAGAAGTTCACCGGTCTGGCCCTCGACCGCGGCGTGGAGGGGATCGCGCTGCTCTCGGGCTGTTCGGCCCGCTTCCAGTGCCGCACCGCCTTCCGCTACGAAGGCGGCGATCACATGATCTTCGTCGGCACGGTCGAGACGTTCGATCACTCCGAGCGGCCGCCCTTGGTCTATCACGGAGGCGGCTATGCGCTCGCGGTCCGCAAGGAAGCCCCGCTCGCGGCGGATGACGCCGAGCCGAGCAGCAGCTTCAGCCAGGATTTCCTGATCTACCTGCTCGGTCGCGCGCACTTTCAGCTCTTTCTGCTGCTGCGCCGCGAGCTCGAGCAGCATGGGTTGAGTGAGGACCAGTGGTTCGTGCTGAGCATCCTCGGCGTCTCGGAGAACCGCACCGTGGCGGAGCTCGACCGGCTGCTCTGGTACACCGGCAAGCGCGTGACGTACGAGCTGCTCGCCAGCCTCACGGCCGCCGGGTTCGCCGATCTGCACGGCGGCTACGATTCCCAGGCGCGCGTGACCCTCACCGAGGGCGGCCGCGCGGCGGTCATCGAGTTGGTGGCCGCCGCGAAGGCCGCCGAAGAGCATGCCGAGCGCAGTCTCGGCTCGGCCGAGACCCATTTGCTCAAGCGCGCCTTGCGCGCCATCATCCTCGACTCCGATCCGGGGCTCCCGACACTGCTCGCGCCGGCGCACCCGGAGTGAGGCGCCGAATTCAATGACCGCTCGAAGCGAGGATTTCGCCAACCGGCTCGCCGCGCTGCGGCACATCGCGGCGGAGGTGGCCGCGAGGCATGCCGCGGACGTCGATGCGCGCAGCCGCTTCCCCAGCGAGACACTGGCGGCCCTGCGCGAGGCGCGGTTGCTGGCCGCGCCGGTTCCGACGGTCCTGGGGGGCGATGGATGCGACGTGCGTCAGCTCGCCGAGATCTGCTCGACCCTGGCCAAGGCGTGCGGCTCGAGCGCCATGATTCTCGCCATGCACTATGTGCAGGTGGCGTGCATCGTGCGGCACGGGCTGGGGGAGCCGTACTGGCGCGCCTTTCTCGCCGAGCTCCCCGAGCGGCAATACCTGATCGCCTCCATGACCTCCGAGAACGGGACCTTCGGGGAGATGCGCGCCAGCCTGTGCGCGGTGCGGCGCGAGGGGGAGGGTTTCACCCTCGACAAGGAGGCCACCACCGGATCGTACTGTCAGCAGGCCGACGCGATCCTGGTGACCGCGCGGCGCGCGCGTGACGTCCCGGAGACCGACCAGGTGTTGGTCTGCGTCAGGCGGGCGGACTATCGGCTCGAGCCGACCGGCGAGTGGGACGCGATGGGCATGCGCGGGACGTGCAGCCCGGGCTTTCGACTGCATTCGCGCGGCGCACAGGCGCAGATCCTTCCCGAGCCGTTCGCGGACATCGCCGTTCAGACCATGGTGCCGTACTCGCACATCCTGTGGTCCAGCCTCTGGTGGGGCATCGCCGCCGACGCCCTCGGCCGCGCCGGCCAGTTCGTGCGCGAGCTGGCCAAGCGCCATCCCGGCAGCCTGCCGGGCAACGCGGTGCCGCTGGCGCAGGCGTCCGCGCAGCTGCAGACCCTGCGCCATCACTGGCTGGGGGTGGCCAGCGAATTCGACGGGCTGGAGGCCCCGGGAGCCGGCGGGCGGCGCGCGCTCAACACCATCGGCTGGGCGCTGAAGCTCAATCACCTCAAGGTCGCCGCCTCGGAGGCGGCACCGCGCATCGTGCACGAGGCGCTGCAGATCGCCGGGATCCTCGGGTACAAGAATGACTCGCCCTACAGCGTGGCGCGCCATTATCGCGACGTGCTGTCCGCCCCGTTGATGGTCTCGAACGGGCGCATTCTCTCGAAGAATGCCTCGATGCTGCTCGTGTATCAGGAGACCTGAGGGGCGCGCTCGCCTGATCTCAAGGACTTCCTGCGCGACCCCTTCAGCCGGGGTCTGGTGCATCCGGTGGGCCACCGGCCGTTCGAGGTGATGTTCAGCCGGTGAGCCACGTCACCGTCGCGAGTCCCGCGAAAGTCATCGTCAGCGAGGCGATGACGTGCACGGCAATCTCGATCAGCGCCCAACTGGGACGCGCGCCCCGCAAGTCCGCCACGACCTCCGCGGAGAACGTGGAGAAGGTGGTCAGGCCTCCGCAGAATCCCGTGATGATCATCAACCGCCACTCCGGCGGCAGGGCCGGATAGCGCGCAAAGAACGCGATCGCACAGCCGATCACATAGGCCCCGATAATATTCGCCGCCAGCGTTCCCGGCGGCAGCGAGGGGAAGAGCGCATTCAGCCGGTTCCCGAGCCACCAGCGCAGAAGCGCGCCGAGCGCCGCGCCGACGCCGACCGCCACAATCGATTTCCACATGCCGAGTTTCGCCTCCACGCGCCCGGTACGGCCGGCCGCTCCAATCGCAGTGTGCCGCTATGTTCCGGGTTGCGGTATTTCCTGGCAAGTGCCGATGTGCCCGCACGCCAGGGCAGGGCGCTGTGTCGGTAAGCGCGGCGCGCGTGGGCTGTGCGGGCGCGGGTCGCTCCGCCTTGCGCCCGGGCTAGGGCTGGAAGTAATAGCTCGCCTTGAGGTAATAGGTTCGTTGGGAGGGCAGCAGCGCGTTCTCGGGACCCTGCTGGAAGCCCTCCGAGCTGCCGGCGTAGAACACGGTCCACGGATTGACCTGGTAGCCGATCTGCCACTGGGTGGCGAGGTTGCGCGCGCGCCGCGGCGTTCCCGCCGGGTATAGCGCCACGTCGTTGCGCACGTACTGTTCCTGCCCGACCGTATCGATGAACAGATGCGTGTTGAAGTACCAGTCGACGCGCACGTCGTACAGATCGGCGGTGAACAGCCGCCGGTCGGCGAGATCGAAGTCCTCGATCTCGCCGACCACGCTGATGTCGAGGTGCCGGCCGGGCATGAAGGACAGTGTCGTGGTCACCGCCAGCCGCCGGCCCTCGCGCGCGCCGACATAGTCGATCCCACCGCCCTCGAGCACGGTCACTTCGCCGTTGAACCAGCCGGCGGGCTGCGCGGTGGCGTCGAGTTCGTAATCGTCGAGCCCGAAGGTCTTGCCGCGATAGTACTGCCGCTCGCGCGTGACATACAGGATGATGTGCGTTTGCGCCACGGCGTGCACGAATGTGTAGAACGTGGCCTTGCGATCGAGGGTGGGGCCGTTGCCGGTGTTTTCGGTGTAGTTGGAGAGCAAGCCAAAACCGCCGTTCTGCCACCAGTCCTTGTCCGGGGCGTAGAAGTCGTACTCCCCCGTGATCGCCAACTGGTCGTAGCCGACCTGGGGCAGATAGCCGAGGTCGGCGCGAAAGCCGTTGGAGATGTGCAGCGCATCGACGTCGAAATTGTAGTTGTGGCGCCTGCGGGCGAAGTCGGCGAGCCACAGCTGACCGGCGATGGAGCCCGGCCGGATGCCGAACGCCCCGGCCACGGCGAGCGGGTAGCTCGTGTTCGATGCACCGACCACCGTGGTGAGCGTGTCGCTGGGGTCGATCTGCCACTGGGAATCGAGCTCGTACAGGCTGCTGTCGTAGCCGCCGCCGCTGCGGTCCGTGGCCAGCATGCCGAAAGCCGAGGCGCCGTAATCGTAGCGGTAGCGCAGCAGCGCATCGCGGGTGTGGAAGCCGAACGATCGCACGGTCGAGCCCTGCGGGCCGGGCAACAGGATGTTGGTCACCATGTCCTCGGCAACCAGCGCGCCGAGCGCGTTCGGGCCGATCTGCCCGGTGAGCTTGCTGGCCCAGCGCGGATCGACGATCTGCAGCGTATCGACCAGGGCCCCCGACGGGCTGAACGTGTCGGTGCTCAGGCGCAGCCCCGGGGTGGCGAACACGTCCGTGCCCTGCTCGAAGAATGGGCGGTTCTCGGCGTAATCCAGCGCGAACCGGCGGTTGACGCTGAGCTGCAGGACGTCGGGGGCGACCTCGGAGAAGTTCGGGTTGACGGTCGCCGACCATTCCAGGTCGGGGCTCAAGACCCAGTTCGCGTCGAGGCTCGCCTGCACCTTCGGCGAGCCGTGGCGCAGGCTGGTGCTCGAGGCCTGCGGCGTGTCGGTGCGGATGGCGGTGAGCGCCGGAATCAGCTGGAAATTGGCCGGGCTCGCCGTGATCGGGCTCGCGGTGCGCACCACCTGCAGGGCGCACAATGTGCAGCTGCTGTTGAAGTTCAAGGGCCGGCTGAGCAGCTGGTGACGGAGGCTGCGCGGCCAATTGCGAAAGAACATCAGGCCCCAGCGCTGCGGCCGGTCGCTGCGGGGAAATTTGATCGAGGCGAACGGGATGCGCATCACCACCTGGTAGCCGGTGCGCGTGCGCCGCGCCCGGCAGCCCCACACGGCGTTCCACGAGTCGTCCTCG
This sequence comes from Pseudomonadota bacterium, assembly GCA_021790795.1. Taxonomy (GTDB): domain Bacteria; phylum Pseudomonadota; class Gammaproteobacteria; order Steroidobacterales; family Steroidobacteraceae; genus 13-2-20CM-66-19. The sequence continues at coordinate 2,986 of JAJYFU010000078.1, read as the reverse complement.
TTGTTCTGCAGCCGGAAGGCGTCGAGCTCGACGCCCCCGGCGCTGCAGAAGAACTCGTAGGCCCATTGCGTGTCGTCGAACGGGCTGAGAAACAGCCCGACGTAATCATCGCTGGTATCCGACAGATCGTCGTGATCGCGGTAGCGAATCCGGATGTCGCCCGGATGCGGGTCGTGGGCCCGAAAGCGCAGCCACAGCGCCGCGGGCGTGTACCCGACCGCGATGCGGGTGATCACCGGCGCCGGGCCGTTCTGTTCCGGGCTGATCTCGTACGGGATGGAGAACCGCGCGGCGTGGCGCCAGGCGGCCCGAGTCGGCCGGCCGTCGCGGCCCAGCCAGGTCGCGAGATCGGGAATCACCGGCGCGTGCGCGCGCGCGGCGGGACCGGCTCGGGCGGGCCGCGCGCCGCCTGTGAGGGCCACGGCAGTCGCGACGAGTGCGAGCGCAAGCATGCGATTCACGCGACACCTCTGGACTGTACGGCCCTAATAACACAGCTCGCCGGCGCAGGTTGCGCCCGGGTGCGATGACCCGAGTGGTTCATGCGGCGCATGCGTGCGCGGCGCGGAGCGCTGCAGCGGTAGTGGCGCCCGCGCACACCGGCGGGGGATGTTTCCGACGGGGGGAGGGGGCGGATCCCGGGCCGAGCCGCGTGGCGCTGCGAGGATTTGCCAAGGCGTGCTAGATTAGTTTCAATCCATTGGACGCAGAGGCCAACGAGGAGGCGCCGTGAATGCCAGTGACGAGAGCTTGATGTCCTCATCGAATGCCGCGCAGCGCGAGGGGCGCGCGGACGGCGATCGATCGCTCGAGGGCCGGCTGCTCGAGCGGATGCTTGCGCGTCTCGGGAACCCCGCGGTCGAGTTCAACCTCTGGACCGGCGAGCGGATCGCGCCGGCGGGCGTCGAGCCGGTGTGCCGTGTGCGCATCTCCAGCCGCACCACGCTGCTGGCGATCCTGGCCGATCCCGCGGTGCGCTTCCCGGACGCCTATTGCGACGGACGCGTCGAAATCGAGGGCGATCTGGTGCGCCTGCTGGAGAGTGTGTATCTGGCCGGCGAGCGTGCCCCGGCTGCCTCGCCGCTCGGGCGCCTGGTCGGGCGGCTTCGCCGCCCGCACGTCAATACGTTCGCCGGCTCGCGCGCCAACATCCATCATCATTACGACATCAGCAACGCATTCTACGAATTGTGGCTCGGCCAGACCATGGCGTATACCTGCGCCTATTACCCCACCGTCGAGACCTCCCTCGATCAGGCGCAGATCGCCAAGATGCACCACGTGTGCCGCAAGATGCGTCTGCGCGCCGGTGAGCATGTGGTCGAGGCCGGCTGCGGCTGGGGCGCTCTGGCGCTGCACATGGCGCGCCACTACGGGGTCAAGGTGCGCGCATTCAACATCTCCAAGGAGCAGGTGGCCTACGCGCGCGAGCGGGCCGAGCGTGAAGGGCTCGCCGGGCAGGTCGAATACGTCCAGGACGATTACCGCAACATCTGCGGCCGCTACGACGCGTTCGTCTCGGTGGGCATGCTCGAGCACGTGGGCGTCGATAACTACGAGGGTCTCGGCGCGGTGGTCGCCCGCTCGCTCGGGGAGAACGGGCGCGGATTGATCCACTCGATCGGGCGCAATTACCCCGCGCCGATGCAGCCGTGGATCGAGAAGCGCATTTTCCCCGGGGCCTGTCCGCCCTCGCTGGCGCAGATGTCGCGCATCTTCGAGCCGCACAACCTTTCGATCCTCGACGTCGAGAATCTGCGCCTGCACTACGCGCAGACGCTGCGGCACTGGATGGAGCTGTTCGAGCTCGCCGGGGAGCGCGTGCAGCAGATGTTCGATGCGAAGTTCGTGCGCATGTGGCGCATGTATCTGGCCGGCTCGATCGCGGCGTTCACGACCGGCACGTTGCAGCTGTTTCAGGTGGTGTTCGCCACGGCGCACAACAACGAGGTGGCGCGCACCCGCGCGCACCTGTACGTGCCCTGAGCGGCCCATGCGCAATTGCGAGGTGCTCATCGTCGGCGGGGGGCCCGCCGGCTCGAGTGCCGCCTGGCGCCTGGCGCGCGCGGGCTGCGACGTCGTCGTGCTCGATCAGGCGCGCTTCCCGCGCCTGAAGCTGTGCGCCGGGTGGATCACGCCGGAGGTCGTGCGCGACCTCGAGATCGATATCCGCGCCTATCCGCACCGATTCCTGACGTTCGAGCGGATGCACCTGCACGTGAAGGGCCTGCACCTGCCGGTGCCGTGCGTGCAGCACTCGATTCGGCGCGTCGAATTCGACGCCTGGCTGCTCGAGCGCTGCGCGGCGCCCGTCATCGAGCACAATGTCCGGCAGATCCGCCGGGAGGACGGCGCATTCGTGATCGACGATGCGTTCCGCGCCCGCTATCTGATCGGCGCCGGCGGTACGCGCTGCCCGGTCTATCGGACCCTGTTCCGAGCGGTCAATCCCCGTGCGGTCGAGCTGCAGACCGTGACTCTGGAGCACGAGATCGAATACGAATGGCGTGATCCGGACTGCCATCTGTGGTTCTTCGAGCATGGGCTGCCGGGCTACGCGTGGTACGTGCCGAAGCAGAACGGCTGGCTGAACATCGGCATCGGCGGCATGGCCGAGCGCATCAAGCGCGGCCATCGCTCGATCCACGATCACTGGGCACTGCTGACCCGCAAGCTCGGGCGCGATCTGGCGCGTGGCGCGCAGTACACGCCGGCCGGCTACAGCTACTACCTGCGCGGGCGTGTGGATGTGGTCCGCCAGGGCAATGCGTTCATTGCCGGCGATGCGGCCGGTCTGGCCACGCGGGACATGGCCGAGGGCATCGGTCCGGCCGTGCGCAGCGGCCTGGCGGCCGCCGACTCGATTTTGACCGGGGCGCCGTATCGTCTGGAAGACATCACGGGCGCCAGTCTCGGCGGCGGCTGGACGAGTCGCCTGTTCGACTGGGCCATGACCCGCGGAGCCGGAAGCGCGGCGGCGGCGTGA
>JAJYFU010000173.1 GCA_021790795.1 Pseudomonadota bacterium | reverse complement strand
GGCGGCAACCGTGGCATCGGGCGGGCGATTTCGCTGGCGCTTGCGAATGCAGGCGCGGACATCGCCATCAACTACCACAGCCGCGAGAGCGAAGCCGGGCACGTGAAGTCTCAGGTGGAAAGCTGTGGCCGCCGTTGCATTACGGTGCGCGCCGATGTCTCGGTTGCGGCCGATGTGTCCCGAATGGTTCAGTGTGTCGAAGAAGAGCTTGGCGCAGTGTCCATACTGGTCAACAACGCGGGCATCGCCCGTCCCCAGTCCTTGGAAGAGATCACCGAGAAAGATTGGAACCAGATCATCGACGTCAACTTGAAGTCGGTCTTTCTGGTCACGCAGGCGGTACTGCCCAGGATGCGCGCGACGAAATGGGGGCGCATCATCAACCTGTCCTCGGCCGCGGTGCAACTGGGCGGCATCATCGGTCCGCATTACACCGCGTCGAAAGCGGGCGTTCTGGGCTTGACGCACTCGTACGCCTCCCTACTTGCCAAGGAAGGCATCACGGTGAATGCCGTCGCGCCGGCCCTGATCGAAACGGACATGATCGCCGGCAATCCGCAAGCACGGCCGGAGCGGATTCCGGCCGGGCGTTTCGGTACGGTGGAAGAAGTGGCCGAGGCGGTGGTTATGCTCGCGCGCAACGGGTACATCACGGGACAGACCATCAACGTCAACGGTGGTTTGTACATGAGCTAAGCGGCACCGGGCAGCAGAGTGTCCGGACGCGTCATCGGTGTTTCGATATAACGAGGCATGCAGATCACGACGTCATGAGCAAAACCGCCCGCCTCTTCAAGCTCATGGACGCCCTGCGCGGCCGGCGCCGCGCGGTCACGGCGGCACAGTTGGCCGATGAGCTTGCCGTATCCCCACGCACCGTCTACCGGGACGTGCAGACGCTGATCGGACTCGGCGCACCGATCGACGGCGCGGCGGGCGTCGGGTTTCTGCTGCGCGCCGGGTTTTTCCTACCGCCACTCATGTTCGGTGAGGAGGAACTCGAGGCGCTCGTTCTCGGGGCCCGTTGGGTGAAGGGGCAAAGCGATCCGTCGCTCGCGCGGGCGGCCGATTCGGCGTTGGCGAAGATCGCCACGGCCTCGCCCAAAGACCTGCGCGAGGAGATCGCGGAAATCGGTTTGTGGGCGCCGCGATTCGGTAAGCCGGCGGAACAGCCGGCCAGCCTGCACGCTCTGCGCGAGGCCATCCGTCGCGAGCACAAGCTCAAGATCCGCTACATCAGCCTCGCGGGCGCCGAAACGGAGCGCGTGATCTGGCCGGTGGCGCTCGCGTTCTTCGAGGGCGTGCAACTGGTCGCCGCCTGGTGCGAGCTGAGGGGAGACTTCCGGCATTTCCGCGCCGACCGCATCGTGAGCCTCGAGCCCACCGGCGCATCCTGTCCGCGGTCAAGGCGGGAACTCACGAAGCAGTGGCAACGGCAGCACGCAGCATCCGATCGCTCGCATGCGAGCAGACCGAACGCTGCTGACAAGAACTGACGCGATCGCGGCGCATCATCATTTCTCCATCAACGCCAGCGAGAGACAATCAATGATGCGCCTTTACCACCACCCCTATTCCGACTGCTCCCGCCGCGCCGTCATGACGGCTTTGCACCTCGAGGTACCGGTCGAGCTCGTGCTGGTCGATCTGCAAAAGGGGGAACAGCGTCAACCGCATTTTCTCAAGTTGAATCCCAACCACCGGGTGCCCGTGCTCGAGGACGACGGCTTCGTCCTTTGGGAATCGCACGCCATCATGCAGTACCTGGCGGACAAAACGCCCGGACAGACCCTTTATCCGACCGAGATCCGCGCGCGGGCCGACGTCAACCGCTGGCTGTTCTGGTGCGGGGGGCATCTCGCGTCCGCCGTCGGGATTTTGAACAGGGAGCACGCCATCAAGCGCCTGATCGGGCTGGGCGGCCCCGACCCCGCCGAAGTCAAGCGCGGCGAAGATCTGGTGCGCGAGTTCGTCGGTGTCCTCGATGCGCACCTCGCCGGTCGCGACTGGATGTGCGGCAGCGCGCTCTCGCTCGCCGACTTCGCCATCGTCACCCCGTTGACCAGCCTGCTGGCCGCCACCGCGCCGGAGAAGCTCCCCATCGGCCCGTTCGCCAACGTGCAGCGCTGGCTGGCGCGCATGCAGACCCTGGATGCCTGGAAGAGAACGGCGGTCACCTTAGCAAATCCGAATGGGTCATGAGGAAACCGAGGTCCAAAATGAAATGCACAACGGGAATCTGAAAACCGGGGTCAGAGTGCGGTTTCTGAAAAGTGCAACCTGACCCGGGTTTTCCACCGGTTTTCCACTGCGTTGGCGCTGCTTGGGATCGCGCAGGTAGGGATTGGTACTGGAGAGCTTGGACGCCATGATGAAATTGTACCGGCCACAGTGGGAAGCCAGGGTGCAAAAGGCATGAATCGGCACGTCAACGCCATCGCCGGGCGCCTGAGCCTGCGGCCGTCGCAACGAATCTCGCAGGAGCGGCTGGATCGCGTCACCGAGATCGCAATTAAGTGGCTCTGACCCAGTTCGACCCTGACCCAGTTCGACCCAGCGACGGGTGGCATTCGCCAATACGGCGGGCGGCACGCTGCTGCTCGGCGTGGAGGACAAGACGCGGCATATCCGCGGCGTCGCCGACCCGCTGGCGGTGGAAGAACGTCTGGCGAGCCTGGTCAGCGACTCCATTCACCCGCGTCTGATGCCGGAGCTGGCGATACTGCCCTGGCGTCGCACCCACGTCGTGGCCGTCCAGGTGTATCCGAGCGCCGGCCGGCCCCACTACCTCAAACGCGCAGGCCTCGATGCCGACGTCTATGTACGCGTCGGTTCGACCAACCGCCGCGCCAATCGGGAACTGACCGAGGAATTGCGGCGCTTCGCCCGCGGCGAAGCCTACGACGAGCAAGTCCTGCCCGAATTCGATCTTGCCCCTGTTTGGCGCAATTAAGTGGCTCTGACCCAGTTCAGCCACTGACCCAGTTCAGCCCGGCGCGTGGTCTCGAGACGCAGGGTGTCGAAAGCTGCCTGCGGGCGCGGGCGCGTTTCACAGCTTCACCACTTTCAGACCCAGCGCCTCGGCGGCGTGACACTGGCGTGCATCGGCGGAGACGAAC
>JAJYFU010000077.1 GCA_021790795.1 Pseudomonadota bacterium | reverse complement strand
ACGGGGCTGGCGCTGCTCGATTTGTATCGTAAGCGTTTCCCGGAGATCGTCAACGTCATGTCGGCAGCATTTGACTCCGATCGGCGCACAGGCGCGGAGGGTGGCGCCATGGCCGAGCTCTACGACAAGCTTCCCGTCGTCGACTTCTCTCGGGATATCCTCGCGGAACAGCTGTCCGCCCTACGCGTGCTGCCCGTGCAACCCTGCGGGTGGAGCGATCTCGGAACACCGAAGCGGGTGTCGGACGCGCTCAACCGGACGCCTCCGCCCGCACGGCTGCAGCGCATGCGAACGAGCGTGGGCTATCTGAGTCTCGCCGAGCAACACGAGCGTACAGGGGGGTTGCGCGGACTCGATGAGGCGGTCTGACGTCTCGAGGCGCGCCGGTGGATGTGGCCGGAACGGCCAAGACAGGCTCCCGACGGGGGGCATCCGGCGTTAGGGTCGGATGCCTATGCCCGCTGGCGGGTCTTGCGAATCGACATCATCAGCGAGCCGCGGGAACGGCGAGTTGCTCTCGAGCGCGCTAGCGACGTATGTGGTCGAACCGTTCTTGAAGCCGGCGGCGCGGACAGTGTCTTTACCCTCGTGCTGGCAAGGCTGGGTGCCGGCGTGACGGGTATTGAGTCCCGCCACTCCATGTGCGATATCCACGTATTACGGGTGCCCCGGCCGGATGGGAGCATCTCGCCTCGTGTGTAGCGAATGCCTCCGAGGTACGCCTTGTCTGGCCGACGGTATTGCCCCCGCGCGGCGTCGCAGACCTGCCGACCGCGCGGACTCGCCCGCGCAGGCGCCGCGTGTCTGTTTCTCTTCCTCGGCCTGAGCGCCTGCCAGTTCGCCCCCCCGCTGCGCGTGCCCGCGGTGCCCACCGCGCCGCGCTACACGGCTGCCCCCGCGCCGCGGCGGACTGACACCGGCCCTGGGCACCGGGTCGCGCTCCAGGAATTCACGTATGGCGCGACGCTGTCGCGCCCCTGGTGGAAGCTGTTTCGCTCGCCACATCTCGATTCTGCGGTTGCACTCGCCTTGCGACATAGCCCGACTGTGGCCGCAGCGGAAGCGCAACTGCGCGCCGCGCGTGCCAATGTGCAGGTCTCGGCCGCCGTGTTCTATCCTCAGGTTGGCCTCGATCTGGGCGCGTCCAGGACCAAGAGCTCGGGAGCGAATTTCGGGGGGCACCTGCCGGGCTCGACGTTTTCGCTGTACACCGGGAATGTGGCGGTCAGCTACTACCCGGACTTTTTCGGAATCAATCGCCTCGTCTACCGCGGCAGCGCAGCCCAGATGAACGCCGAGCACGCCGCCCTTGCCGCCGCACGCCTGACGCTTGCCGGCAATGTGGTCGACGCCGCAATCGGCACGGCGACCGCAAGCGCCCAGATCAAGGCGATCATCGCGGTGATCGGCGCACAGCGCCGACTGCTGCGACTGATCGAGTCGCAGTACCGCGGCGGCGGCGTAACCTATGCGGGCGTCTTGGCGCAGCGCGCACAGCTCGCCGCCAGCGAGTCGCAGCTGCCGCCGCTGCAGCAGGAACTCAGCGCCTATCGACATTTATTCGCGGTGCTGCTCGGCGAATCGCCGAGCCAAACACGTGACGACACATTCACACTACGGGCATTCACGCTGCCAAACGACATTCCGGTCGCACTGCCCTCGGCACTGCTTCGCCACCGCCCCGACATCCGCATCGCCGAAGAGCAGATGCGCTATGCACTGACCGGCGTCGGCATCGCCAAGGCGCAGTTCTACCCCCTGGTGACGCTGACCGCCTCGACGGGCGCGAGCGCGCTCACGGCAGAGAAGCTGTTCGATGCGTCGAGCACTATCTGGAGCCTCGGCGGTGCCCTCGCCCAGCCGATTTTCGAGGGCGGCAAGCTCCGGGCGCAGGAGCGGGCAGCGTACGCGACGTACGATGCCACCCGCGCGACCTACCGCAGCACCGTCCTTGGAGCGTTCCAGCAGGTTGCCGATGCGCTACGTGCACTCGAGCACGACGGCGCCGCTGAGCGCGACCAGGAGCGACTGACCCGGGCGCTGCGCGTCCAGATTGGTCTCGCCGAAGCCGGATACCGCTCCGGCGAAACCGACTTCTCCACCGTTTTGCTCGCCAAGATCGATTATCAAAACGCGCTGATCTCCTCGGCAAGCATCATCGCGGCGCGCCTGCAGGACTCGACGGCGCTGTTCGTTGCCCTTGGCGGTGACTGGTGGCCGCACCACCCGAGCGCTGCGGCGCGCGCGGGAGCGGTGCGTCCATGAGCGGAGTGCTCAAGCTCGCGCTGAAACTCCTGCTCGGCGATCGCGGCAAGTTCATGACGCTCGTGATCGGGATTACCTTCGCCGTGTTCCTGATGATGCTGATGACGTCGATGTTCTTCGGCATCATCGAGCACTCCGCCGGAAACATCATCAACATCGGCGCGAGGATGTGGGTCATGGATCCGGACGTCCAGACGCCCCAGAACAGCATTCCCATGCCCAACTACGTGCTCGATGCGGTGCGCAGCATTCCGGGGGTGGATTACGCCGTGCCGCTGTACGTCGGGGCCGGATTGGTGCGCCTGCACGACGGCACCTACCAGCCCGCGACGGTCATCGGACTCGACGATGCGACGCTGTTCGGGCGTCCCGAACTCCTCGACGGTCACACCCTTGACATCTACGGCAACAATGCGTTCTTCGTCGTGCGCGACGCGAATTACGCGAAGCTCGACAGCCCGAAGATGGGCACGACTTTCGAGATCAATGATCGTCGCGGAGTCGTCGCCGGGATCGCGCATGTGTCCGTCGGGAGCCTGTTCGGCTTGCCGACCCTGTACACGACCTACAGCCGCGCAACGCAGGATTTGCCGTCGACCCGCTACGAGATGTCGTTCATCCTGGCGCAGCCGAAATCCGCCGCCGCCATCCCGGCAATCAAGCGCGCGGTCGCCCAGCTCGGCTATCTGGCGTTGACCGACCAGGAATTTACCACCCGCAACGATCGGTTCTACGAGTTCCAGACGGCGATGGGCACGAACATTCTGATCATGACCTTGATCAGCTTCATCGTCGGGCTGTCGATCGCGGGCGAGACCTTCTACATGTTCGTGCTCGACAACCTGGAGCGTTTCGCAGCGCTGAAGGCCATCGGTGCCCGCAGCAGCGAACTCGTGGCGATGATCTTCTACCAGTCGCTCGTGGTGAGTTTTCTCGGCTTCGGCTTCGGGGTGCTGCTCGCCTCTGCGCTGGTGGCTTTCGGCAAGCTGCGCATTCCCAACTATGCCGCGATGATCACCTTCCAGAACATTTTCATGGCACTGGTCATGGTGCTGGTGATTTCGGGGGTGTCCGCCTACATCGGCATCCGCCGCATCCTGCGCATCGACCCGTTCATCGTGTTCCGGAGCTGATCATGATTCTCAGCGTCCAGGGCGTGACCAAGTGGTTCGGCGAGGCACCGGCTCGCACCGACGCGCTGCGCAATATCTCCTTCAGTGTCGATCACAACGAAATGCTCTACATCGTCGGACCATCGGGATCCGGCAAGACGACCCTGCTCAGCGTGATCTCAGGCATCCTGCGCCCAAACTCCGGCTCCGTGGTGGTCGAGGGCAAGGACATCTGGCGCCTGAGCGCCGATGCGCTGGCTGACTTCCGCTTGCACACTCTCGGATTCGTGTTCCAGGACTACCATCTGTTTCCGCGTCTGACGACGCTCGAGAACATCGCCGTACCGCTGGTCCTGCGGCGCGTGCCCTGGGAGCAAGGACTCGAGAAGGCCCGTCACGTGCTCGAGGTCGTGGAGCTCGCCGACAAGGCGCAGCTGCCGCCGCAGCGCCTGAGCGGCGGCGAGCAACAGCGCGTGGCAATCGCCCGCGCCATCGTCTCCGAGCCGGATCTGCTGGTGCTCGATGAGCCGACGGCCTCCCTCGACGGCGATACCGGCCGGCGGATCGTCGCCTTCGTGCGCAACCATGTGCTCAACGAGCGGCGGGCGATCATCGTCGTGACACATGACGATCGCATCTACGAGTACGCCTCGCGAATCATTCACATGGAGGACGGCCGCATCGTCGATGAGCCGCGGCCCACCGCATGAAACCGAAACTCCTCTTTGGCTTAGCGCTGCTCGGCATCGTTGCGGGCGTGGTGAGCGCTTATGTATATAGCCGCAAGCTTCCCACTCAGCCGCCTCTGGCAGTGAGCCGCGATCCGTACCCGACCGGCATCTATGCCGAGGGCATCGTCCAGAGTGAGCAGCCGAGCGGCGATGACATCAACATCTATCCACAGGTCGCGGGCCCGGCCGTCCGCGTCTACGCGCGTCCCGGCACGCGGGTCGCGCTAGGCGCGCCACTGCTTGCGATCGATGATGCAGTGCAGCGCCGGGTGGTCGCCGAAGACAGCGCCAAGGTGGCCGCAGCCAGCGCCACGCTCATCTATCAGCGTGACCAGCTCGCCATCCTCGTGAGGCAGGCGGCGCTCGACAGACGCGCGGTGAGTCGCCTCGCAATGCTCACCGCGCAGGATAACCTGGGCATCGCGCGCGAGAACCTCAAAGTCGCAGTTATGGCGCGGGCGGCGGATGCGGCGCTGCTGCGCGAGTACGTGCTGCGCGCGCCGGTCGCCGGCATCGTGCTGCGCAACGTCGCCACCGTCGGTAGCTACGTGTCTGCGCAGGGGATCTACGACACCTACACGCAAGGCAGCGACCCGGTCGTCGTCATGCAGCCGCGGAGCAGCGGCTTACAGGTCAAAGCCTACCTCGACGAAATCCTCGTCCCCCGCCTGCCGCGCGCCGGTGAGATCGTGGCGCAGATGTTCGTACGCGGCGGAAGCGAGGCGGGCATCCCGCTGCAGTTCGTGCGCATCGACCCGTACGTGGTCCCGAAAATCGAGCTGTCGGATGAGCGGCAGGAGCAGGTGGACACCCGGGTCCTGCCCATCATATTCCGCTTCACCCCGCCGCCCAACATGGCGCTCTATCCCGGGGAGCTGGTCGATGTGTACATCGGTACTCGGCGATAGGAACGGACCCCTGCCGCGCCCGCCACTCCCGGTCCCGCGATGAAACGCCATGCTCGTCGAAACGCATTCGGATGGTACTCTCTGAACCGAGGCCCAATTTTTGACGCCGCTCGTCAACCCTACCCTCGGCGGCCCCGGGTGTCGTCGACCTGAGGGTCGAGCCCCGCGCGATCCTGTTCGACATCGGCGACGTCTCGGCGTTGCCCACACGAAAGCTGCTGCGGCCGAGCGACGTATCGTGTCGCTGTGAGAAGGATCACTTTGCCGGCTTCGACCGCCTTCTGCGAGTCTGTTTCAGGGGCGATTCCGGCGTGCGGTTATGCGGTTCCTGGCTCCATCGCACACATTGGTCACAGGCTTGCTGCGTGCACCTGAAATCTCGTGGAGAGTTACGAGACGGACTTCGTGATCGCCGCGCATGAGCTCGGTGCCGACGGATACATGCGGTGCGCGCAATTCGGTAGCCGAGAGCGCTTCCGGTGCGAGACATCGCCGGAGACGGAAGCGCCGGAGGGCGTATTGCTCGCGGCTCCGTCGTTCCAGGTGCGCACGGCGCCTCCCGATCATCACGGAATCCCCGCGCTGGTCTTTGCCTTCGAGGAAAGCACGCGGATGAACGTCTGGAAGGTGAAGAATCGGCTCGGCTGTGCGTGCTCGGCGGCATCGCGTTGCGCAGAGAAGTAGCGAAACTGGCTCTGCGTGCCGTCCGCCTGTTCGAGCAGATGACCCGTCCTGAACCACCACTCAAGCGGTGAGCGGCGGGTCGCGGGGGCGCTCTGACACCCGGATTCTCGGCGCATGCGCGGGCGTGCGGTTTATGGCCGATCCCCATCTGCCGGCGGCATCTTCGGCGCCCGGCGGAGGTACTTGAGCATGTCTTTCGGCTTCGCCGTTCCTGCGCGCTCGCGCAGGAACTCCCGCGCGGCGCGCAGGGAGCCCACCTTCTCGGCCACGGCGGCCGCGATGAACTGATTCAGTGAAACGCCGTCGCTCGCCGCGAGTTCGGCAGCCGCCTTCTTGACCGAGGCCGGCAGCTTCAGGGGATAGGAGCTCTTGCTCATGTCTTGATCCTCTTCAGGAACGTCCCGGGCGTCACCACCGCGAACTCGAACTGCCCGGCCGCAGGCTCGAAGTGCCGCACATTATAGGTGACGATCGCCTTCGCTCTCCCGTTCACCGCGGCCTCGAGCACGATGTCGTCGTTGAAATCGGCGAGCTGGGGCCGCCACAGAAAATGGACCTCGACGGCCTCGGCCGCGCTCGCGCATGCGGCCATGAAGCCGGCGATATCCTTCTTGTTGGCGGGGACGTGAAACGGCGTCATTTCGGGGTTGAGAGGCGGATTGGGCGTGAGCGACATCGGGATCGCCTGCTCCCGGATCGCAATGGCCCTCTCAAGCTGGCGACAGACCCATTCCGACGCGGACCTGCAGATCGTCAACCGTTCCGGCCGCGCGCTCCTCGCCGAGATTGAAGCCGGCCTGCTCGATGCTGAGATCACCGCCATGTGCATCACAGAGCCCGACATGGTGTCCGACCGGCTCTGGACCGACTCTTGGCTGGCCGCGCTGCCGAAAGGCCACGGCGTCGCGTCGGAGCGCGCCCTCGAGCTGGCCGATCTCGCTCGCGAGCCACTCGCCGTCCTTGCACCGGATCCCAGCAGCATGTGCAAGCGACAGATCGTCGAACACCTGCCAACGGTCGATTCACCGCTCTCCATCGCCGAGCACCCGACGACGGCTCTTGCGCTCATGACCTGGGTCGAGGCCGGATGCGGCATCGGCCCGCTCACCGCAACGCAGGGCGAAGGCGTCGCACACCCGATCGTCATCCTCCGACCGCTTCGCCGGGGGCTCCCGCCGGCCGAAATCCATCTCCTGCGCAGCGGCGCCCCGCCTTCGCCCCTTCTCTCAGGGCGGATCGAGTGCTTACGGGGGAGCCGGGCGTGATCCCCTCACCGCCCCGAACCCTCTCATCCCCGCCCGCCGGGGCGCGAGGTGCCAATTTTTTGTTCCTGGCTCTAGGGGCTTGCGCAGTGGACCGGGCGACGGGATTCTGAACTGGCTCGATCCGAGGGAGCCTGGAAGCGACTCGGAAGTTATAATATGATGTAATTAATTGTTTTTGATACACTTGGAATCGCTTCGAGGTCGTATATTTGCGCCATGACCCGGAAGCCCCTCACCATCCGAGATCGCATCGCCGAGCGCATCCGTCGCACGCGCAAGACGGATGTCTTCCTGCGCGAGGATTTCGCCGCGTTCGGCGCCTACGATGTCGTCGGCCGCGAGCTGCGTAAACTGGTCGGCGAAGGACTCCTCGTCCAGGTGGGCTATGGCCTCTACGCGCGCGCGAAGCCCTCTGTGCTGTCGGGCAAACCGATTCCGGTCACCCCGCTCATCGACATTGGCTACCAGGCGCTGCGCCGCCTGGGCTATTCACCGCAGCCGAGCCGCGCCGCCCTGGACTACATCGAGAAACGCACGGCACAGGTGCCCGCCGGCGATCGCATCGCCGTGCCCGGTGCGCGCGTGAAGCGCAAGATCGCATTCGGGCCGCGCGTCATCGAGTACACATGAAGCGTCTGACGCAGGCGCAATCGGAGCTGATCGACGCCTTCCTCGCCGAACACGGCGCGCGCGTGTCCACGGCACAGCTCGAGAAGGACTTTCTCATCTCCGAGGTGTTCGCGGCCTTCACCGCACCGGTCGTGTACCGCGAGCACGAGGCAAAATTCGTCCTCTGCGGTGGCACGGCGGTGTCCAAAGCACACCGCTTCACTGAGCGAGTCTCGGAGGATGTCGACCTGCGGGTCATCGTCCCGACCGGATTGAGCCGCTCCGCTCAAAAGCGGCTTCTGCGCCACGTCAAGGCCGAAGTGCTCGCTCGCTTGCGCCAGCAGGGATACGACATCCCTGATAAGACCGTCAAAGCAGGCAACGAGAATCGCTATATCGCGATCCTGCTGTCGTATCAATCCCTCTACCCGCCCGACCAGGCGCTACGCCCGGAACTGCTGATCGAGATCAACGTGCGCTCCCCGATCCTGACTCCTGTGGAGTGTGGCGACGATACCATCGTCAACGAACTGCTCGGGCGCGCCGAGCGCAGCGGCTCGATCGCATGTCTCGACATCCGCGAGACCATCGCCGGCAAGAACGCGGCGCGAAACGTGAGAGACCTTGCCATGGGGACCTCTTGCCCTGGGGTATCGCCCCTGAACCGCCGCTCGGCGCGGCGGATACGTCGAAGTGTGCCCCCGAGGCGCGGTCCCGATCACCTCGGCTTGTACGGATCCGCCCGGGAGCGCGCCGCGCCGATCATGTATGGGCAGGCGGCGCTGTCCGCCGCAGCCTTCCTCAACGCCGCGGCAAGCACTCCGAGGCGGCGCGGCCGCACCGCCTCGGCGCATGCCTGGTCAGTGAAACTCGTTGGCGATGACGTTGAGCACAACGCCGGTCGCGATCGCGGCCAGGACCGCGTTATTGCCAACCCGCACCCAGTAGTAGCCCGGCGGGGGCGGCGCAAGGTGGTAGTAGCCCGTATCCGGAACGATATATGCCGGAGCGCGGAAAGCGATCGGGAGCCGGTCCCCGCGCCGCCAGATCCGGAAATAATAGCCCGGCGGCCGGCGATACTGGCCATTGTCGAAGTCGCCCCAGCGGCGGGCGCGCCAACCCTCGCGCTCATGCTCACGGCGCCAATCGCGCCGTGCGCGCCAGTCGCGGCGTTCACGCCAATCGCGATGATCGCGACCTCGGTTGCCGCGGTGATCCTCGTGGTGCCACTCGCGATGGCCCCGGCCATCGTGGTGTCCGTGCCAGTGCGGAGGGTCGGCAAGCGCCAGCGAGCTGGCAACCAGGGTCAGCAGGATGCCGGCGATGATCGTGCGTTTCATGGGAACCTCGGATCAGGCGGCTTCGAGCCGCGCGCACAGCATCGCGCGGATTTCCTGAGCGCAAGCTGAACGGACCTGCGCCGCGCTTCACGGCCGGCCAGACGTGTCGGGAGCGGCAACCAAACCGTGAACCGCCGCACATTGCCCCCTCCCGTCCGGCACCATCCCTGCCGTCGCCCGTGATCCCTTGGATAGGGACGTGATCCTCCCGCAACCGCGCGCTCATCGCGGGGCGCTGCTCGACCCGTCATGCTATATTAAGGAAGTCAGTGTCTCCATCGCGCCCGCCACGCATCGATCCCAAGGCGAGCTTCGCGGACCCCATGACCTGGCCCACGGAGACTCATGAAGGTTCCCAAAGACTTGCAACCATTGATCGAGGACGGCGTCATCGACGAAGTCGTCCGTTCCCTGAAGAGCGGCAAGGAGGCAACCGTCTACGTGGTGCGCTCGGGGACGCAACTGCGGTGCGCGAAAGTCTATCGGGACATGGCGCAGCGGAGCTTTCAAAGGCGAACGCAGTACCAGGAAGGGCGCAAAGTCCGCGGCAGCCGCGAAGCACGCGCCATGAGCCGCAACACGCGGTTCGGCCGCAGGGAACGAGAGCACGAGTGGAAGAACACGGAAGTCGATGCGCTGTATCGGCTCGTCGCGGCCGGCGTGCGGGTTCCGCAGCCCTTCGGGTATTTCAACGACGTATTGATCATGGAGTTGGTGACGGACGCCTTTGGGAATCCCGCGCCGCGACTGAGCGAGGTGGAGCTCACGCCGGATGTCGCTCTCGACCATCACGACTTTCTCATGCGGCAGATCGTCCGCATGCTGGGCCTGGGCCTGATTCATGGCGATCTGTCGGAATTCAACGTCCTGCTCGCGCCGGAAGGACCGGTTATCATCGATTTTCCCCAAGTCGTCGACGCCGCCGGCAACAACGCCGCTTTCGCGATGCTAGAGCGAGACGTCAACAACATCCGATCCACACTCGGGCGGTTCGCGCCGCAGTTGCTGCAGACCGAGTTCGCGCGCGAACTGTGGTCGCTATACGAGCAGGGCGAGCTGCATGCGGACGTCCGGCTGACGGGCATGGTCGTTCGCGACGAAGCCCCGGCCGACGCCGGCGGCGTCCTGCAAGTGATCGATGACGCGCGCGAAGAGGCGATCCGCCGCCGTCTGGGCCGCGGTGATGATCCAGGGTACCCAACATGAGCGATGAACACGCACCCGGCTTTCGCGAGCTGGGCCTGAGCGAACCGATTCTCGAAGCGCTGACGGCGGTCGGCTATGAGACGCCCACTCCGATCCAGGCGAAGACCATTCCGCTGCTTCTGTCCGGCGCCGACCTGCTGGGCCAGGCGCAGACCGGCACCGGCAAGACGGCGGCGTTCGCGCTGCCGATTCTCGCGCGCATCGATCTGCAGCTCCCCGGCCCGCAAGCGCTCGTGCTCGTGCCGACCCGCGAGCTCGCCATCCAGGTGGCGGAAGCCTTTCAACGCTATTCCACGCATCTGCAAGGCTTCCACGTCCTGCCCATCTATGGCGGCCAGAGCTACGTTCCGCAGATCAAGGGCCTCAAGCGCGGTGCGCACGTGATCGTGGGCACGCCCGGGCGAATCATGGACCACATGAAGCGCGGCGCGCTGAAGCTCGACTCCGTGCGATTCATCGTGCTCGATGAAGGCGACGAGATGCTGCAAATGGGCTTCGTCGACGCCATCGAATGGATCCTGGAGCAGGCACCGCCGCAGCGGCAGATCGCCCTGTTCTCGGCCACCCTGCCCGCGCAGATACGCCGCATCGCCCACGAGCACATGCGCGAGCCCGCCCAGATCACCATTGAGAATCGCGCCAGCACGACGCCGAAGATCCGCCAGCGCTACTGGCTCGTGAGCGGATTGCACAAGCTCGATGCGCTCACCAGGGTCCTCGAAGCGGAGCGCTTCGAAGCCATGCTGATTTTCGTGCGGACGAAGATCGAGACGACCGAGCTGGCCGAAAGGCTCGAGGCGCGCGGTTTCAACGTCGCTGCGTTGCACGGGGATATTCCCCAGCAGCAGCGCGAGCGCACGATCGCCCGTCTCAAGACGGGGCAAGTCGACATCGTCGTGGCCACCGATGTCGCCGCGCGGGGACTCGACGTGGAGCGGATCTCCCACGTCGTCAACTTCGACATCCCCTACGACTCGCAGACCTACGTTCACCGCATCGGTCGCACCGGCCGCGCCGGGCGCAGCGGCGAGGCGATCCTGTTCGTCGCGCCGCGCGAGCGGAACATGCTGCGCATCATCGAGCGCGCAACCCGGCAGCCCATCGAGCAGATGCGCTTGCCCAGCGTCGCGGACGTCAACGAGCAGCGCATCGCGAAATTCAAGGAATCGATCACGAGCGCGGTGCAAACCGGCGAAGGCAAGGTGTTCCAGCCGCTCGTCGAGCAGATCGAGCGTGAGCAGAACATCCCCGCGGCCGAGATCGCCGCGGCGCTCGCCAGCCTGCTTCAGGGCCCGACGCCGTTTCTGTTGACCGCCAAAGCCGGCGCAGCGGAGCAGGAATCCCTGACCGACGGGGTCCAGGCGCCATCCGCAAGGGAGAGCTTCGCCGCGGCAGGTGATGCCCCGGCGGCGCGCAAGCCCCACTCGCCACGCCGATCCAAGGGCGGCGCGCGACTTGAAACGTTCCGCATCGAGGTCGGCCGCACGCACGGCGTGCAGCCCGGAAACATCGTCGGCGCCCTCGCGAACGAGGCGGGGCTGGACGGCCGCGACATCGGCCACATCGACATCCGTGAGGACCACAGTTTCGTCGATCTTCCGGCCGGCATGCCGCAGGATATTTTCGAGAACCTCCAGGCCGTCCGGGTCCGCGGGACGGAGCTGCGCATCAGCCGCGTGCACGCCGGACCCTCGCGTTCCGAGCGCCCGCCGCACACCGCACGCCAAGCCCATCCGCCCCTTCGCAAGGGCGCGGCGCAACGACAGGGCCGATTGTCCAAGGGTCGCGCCAAGACGCCCCGCCGATGATCTCTGCGCGCAGAACCTGCGCGTAACCGCGCGCGGG
>JAJYFU010000076.1 GCA_021790795.1 Pseudomonadota bacterium | reverse complement strand
CCGCGGGGACGAACGACTCAATCGAGACGTACGCCGCCATTCACACCAATGGTCTGTCCGGTAAGAAAGGCATTCGCAAGGACCATCAGCACTGCCTGCGCGACCTCCGTGGGCGCGCCGAGCCGTCCGACGGGGATGCGTTTGAATGTTTCCGTGTGGCGCAGCGGCTCGGCCATGTCGGTATCTATCGGTCCTGGCGCGATTGCATTCACCGTGATGCCCGCGCTTGCGAGGCGGGCCGCGTAGCCGCGTGTGAGTCCTTCGAGCCCGGCCTTCGCCGCGTTGTAATGTACGCCCACGACGCCAGCGGTCCGTGCAGCGACCGAGGAGATGTTGACGATTCGGCCCCAGCCGCGTGCCCGCATCGCCGGGAGCACTGCCTGGGTGCACAGAAATGCCGATTTCAGGTTGACATTGATGCTGCGGTCGAATTCCGCCTCGTCGAGATCATCGAGCTCCCGCACCGTCGCGATACCCGCATTGTTGACGAGGATATCCGGCGAGCCGAGCTCGCGGCCGACCCGATCCACCATGTCGAGGACGGATTGGCGCACCGAGACATCCGCGGCGACGACGATCGCGCGCCGGCCGGCGGCGCGGATTTTTTCGGCCACGGCTTCGCCGCGTTCCACCCGTTGGTGGCAAATGACCGCCACGTCGGCGCCTGCATCGGCGAGCGCCTCGGCAATGGCACGGCCGATGCCTCGAGAGCCACCGGTGACGAGCGCAACGCGCCCGCCGAGATCGACGCTGGACTGCGGCATGGATGTCCTCGCTTCACGGCATTCGGCGCGGACATTCTAGTGCCTCCACGTGGCGCAGAGGAGACCGGTTGCCCCCGGACCGGGCGCCATCCGGCCGTGTCACGACGCCCCGGAGGGTGCCGAGTGGCGGGGCTCCCGGGTGGAGCCGTTGCGAAGCCGGTAACGCAGCCACACGGCGCCACCATCCAGCACTTCGCTGCGCTCCAGGAACATCTCCTCGATCGGCGCCCGCCGCTCGGTGTCCCGGCCGGGGGAATCGAAGACGCTCGGCGCCCCTTGGGCGCCATCCACAGCAGGGCACAGAACCAGGCTGACCTCGTCGATCAAGCCCGCGCGCAGAAACGCGCCGTTGGTCGCTCCACCCCCCTCGAGCAGCAGCCGTTCCACGCCGAGTTCCTCGCGGAGAAACGCGAGAACTCGCCGCAAATCGAGCTCACGCTCACCGGCAAAGAAATAGGAGACACCGTCCTCGTGCAATCCGGCGAGGTGGGCATCGGAAACCTGCTCGGTCAGCGCGACCACGATCGGATCACCGCCGATCTCCGCTCGCCCCCAGGAGATTTTCCCATGCGCGTCGAGCACCACGCCGTACGCGGCGGCGTCGCGCCGAACGAGCCGGGGCGCTCGCGGATAGAGTCGGTCCGCCCGGGGGTCGTACGGGGCTCTCTTGGCGAATTCCTGGCCGGTGACCCTGCCGATCAGCCATGCGCCGCCGCCGAGCCGCTCGTGCAAGCGCTCGAAGAGGGCGCCGCCGTCGATCGTGCGCGGCCGCCATCGGCTGTGCAGGATGCGCCCATCGATGCTGGCGACCATGTGGCAGATCACATACGGCTTCATTGAGGCGCGCCTCTTGCGACAGCGTTGCGGTCAGTACGGCCCGGCGATTATATCGGGCGGCGACCGACGCGGCGCCCTGGCGACCGCTGGCCGACGCATCGGCGCTGAGCGGGGCGTGGACGCCACAGCATTTGCTCACCGAGAGCGCGACGACCGGTTGACCTTGTCGAGGGCCGCTGATGGCGTCCGGCTCATGTGCGGCTCCAACGGGGACCGCGGATCCCGGATATGTGCGGTTGTGTTGCGCTGTCGCGGCCTGATCGCGCTCTGAATCTTCACGTTCGGCCATGCGCCGACACCGCGAACGGACCGGCGGCGGCGAAGCGGACTAGAGCTCGATGAGCCCGTCGGACAGCTCGTTGGCGTCGCCGGGATCCGGCGGAAAATGCTCGGCCATGGCATTGCCGCAGGCGCCGATCGCATCGACGAAGCCATCGACCACCCGGCCCCGGCTCACCTGGCTCACGAATGCGTCGATGATGGTCTTCCAGCGCTCTTCGCCCAGTTTTTCGTGGATTCCCTTGTCCGCGACGATCTCCACGTAACGCTCGGCCAGCGAAACGAAGAACAGCACTCCGGAGTGGTGCCGCGTGACCTGTACCCCTTGCTGATAGAACTGTGCCTTGGCGAGCCGGCTCGCGCGCGTATGTTTGACCTGCGCGGGAACCAGCTTGAGGTGCAGCTCCGGCACGAACAGGAGGAGCGCCGAGAGGACGATGAAGCTGATCAGCTGGAGCTGGTAGAGGGGCACCCAGCGCACATGCAGGCCGAGGAGCACCCACGCGCCCGGAAGCAGCAGCGCGATCATCGCCGCCCAGAGCAGCGGAATGAAGACGTAATGATCGCTGGCGCGCGCAACGACCGCCACGAACTCGCCGCTCGTACGCTTCTCCGCGCCATGGATTGCCGCGGTGATACGGGCCTTGTCATCGGCCGAGAAACGGATCATCGCCTACCAACTCCCGGCGGCACCGCCGCCCCCGAAGGATCCGCCGCCGCCGCTGAAGCCGCCGAACCCGCCGCCGCCACCCAGTCCGCCGCCGCCTAAGCCGCCCCCGAGGCCGCCGCCCAGCATGCCGAGGGCAAGCCATCCGAGCCAGCCGCCGCCCATGCCGCCGTAGCCCGGCGATCCCGGGCGCCGGCCCGACAGGGCGCGCAGCAGCGGCGAGAGAGCGAAGAAGAGGACGAACAACATGAGCAACCCGGTCCCGTTGCGCTCGTGGATCTGCTTGCGTTGGACGGCCTGACGCTTATCCCCCAGCGTTGACAGGATGGAGTCGGTCCCGGCCACGATCCCGGCGGCATAATCCCCTTTGCGAAAACGCGGAAAAACCACGTTGTGAAGGATCAGGAAGCTCTGCGCGTCGGTCAGCGTTCCCTCCAGACCATAGCCGACATCGATGCGCGCCTGCTTCTCGCCCGCATCCACGGTGAAGAGCACTCCGTTGTCCTTGCCCTTCTGCCCGATGCCCCAGTGACGCCCCAGCTGGTACCCGTAATAATCGATCGGATAGCCATGCAGGGTTGGAACCGTGACGACCACGACCTGGATGCCGGTCGTGCGCGCGTAGGCCGCGAGCCGCCTCGAAAGCCGCGCGAACACTTTTGGGGGCAGCAGGTGCGCGTCGTCCACCACGGGACCGGTGAGCCGCGGAAACGGCGGCATCCCGAAATCGAGCGCGTTCTGCGCCGCGTGTCCCGGCACGGGCACGACGGCGAGCAGAATGAGCAGCGCGAATGACAGCCACGGTGTCCACCGGGCGCGATACTCCGTCGGTCTCATAGCTCGATCCGGATATGCGGTCGGGTCCGGACGGGCGATTTGCGCCGCCGGAACGCCAGTGCCCTAGAAGTGAACCTTGGGGACCTGCTGCGCCTGCTGCGAAATCGTGAAGTTCTGTACGGGTTTGTAATTGCTGTAGAACAGCGAGTGGTACCACCGGCCGGGAATGGTGGCGAGCTCCGTGTCGTATTGCTGCACCGCCAGAATGTAGTCGCGGCGCGCCACGGCAATCCGGTTTTCGGTGCCCTCCAGCTGCGCCTGCAGGACGAGGAAATTCTGATCGGCCTTGAGGTTCGGATAGTTCTCCGTCACGGACATCAGCCGCGAGAGCGCACCGCCCAGGGTCGCCTCGTTCTTCTCGAATTCGTGGAATTCCTTCGGATTGGTCAGGACGTCCGCCGGGACATGGGTCTCCGTGACTCTGGAGCGAGCATCCGTAACCGCTTCGAGCACCGAAGCCTCGTGCGCGGCGTATCCCTTCACGGTTGCGACCAAGTTCGGAATGAGATCCGTACGCCGCTGGTACTCGTTCAGCACCTGGCTCCACGCGGCATTCACCTGCTGTTTCTCCGCGGGAATCTTGTTGATTCCACACCCACTCAACAGCAGCGCCGCGCCCACGACGGCGGCCCACCTGGCGTACTTCAGATAACGACGGGACTCGGACATCGCGGCCCTCCCACTTTCCCGGATCTCGTAAACGCCCATCATACCACCATCCGGCGCTCTAGCTTGGCCGGCGCCAAGCGCGTCGCTCGAAGGCCGCCGATCCGAAGCGGCCCGAACCGCCGTGTCGAGTTTTCCCGAGTGCGGCTCCGCGCCGCACCGACCGGCGGCTCCGTGACTCCCCAAAAGGCTGACGGTGGACGGCTTGACTCGAGCGCCAAACTCTCGGTCGTTACTCCGGGCGGTCGAATGGCCGGTTCGACGCTCGGCGTCACGCGTGCTAGCATTTTTCGCTCACTCGCCTCGGCGAATCAGAACAACGGGGATGCCCATATGAAGCCGTATCTCGGTAAAGTGCGTTGGGGCGCGATGGCGGCCGTGCTGGCCGCCGGCATGGTCGGTCATGCTCACGCAGCGCCCGTGAAAGCGCGCGGGCCGCTTGCAACGCGCATCGTGCGGATCATGCACCGGCTGCGCGACGTGCGCCGCTTCGGCGCCGTATCCGTCGCGCCGAATGGGCGGACCATCGCGTGGACGGTAACCGAAACAACCTCGGCGCATCGGGCAAAGGCGGCCGCCAAATCCACGACCGGAAATCCGGGTGAGATTCTCCAGCTCGCCGACACCAACGGCACGCACGTGCGCACGGTGAAGGTCCCCAACTCGGTCGAGACGTGTCATTACAGCAGTCTGACGTGGTCGCCCGGCAGCAAGGTTCTGGCGTTCCTGTCGAACTGCAATCACGGCAAGAAGGACCGCGAGCAGCTCAATGTCTACGAAGTGGACGCGAATGCGGTGCGGGCGCGTCGCGTCACGCACCTGCGCGGCTTTGTCCACGAGCTGACCTGGGTGCCCGGGGGCTCGATGTTGAGCTTCCTCTACGTCAAGGGCGACCTGCATCCGATCGCGGCGGTATCGGCGACCAAGCCGCAGGTCGGCGTGATCGGCCGCGCCGGTGTCGAGCATCAGCAGCTCGCGGTGGTGCCCGCGACCGGTGGAACGGTCAGCGAGATCACACCGTATCCGGTGTTCGTCTACGAATACGACTGGTCGCAATCGGGCAATCGGGTCGCGTATGTCGGCGCACCGCCGCCGGGGCGCGACAACTGGTGGGTGGCCAAGCTGTATACCCAGACCTACGGTGGTCCCGCCCGGGTCGTGCTCGATCCGTCGACGGTCAAAGGTTCGCTGCATGGCCTGCAGATCGCCCTGCCCCGCTGGTCGCCCAACGGATCGCGCATCGCGCTGATCGGCGGGCTGATGAGCGACCAGGGGGCAACGGGCGGCGACATCTATATCCTCTCGTCCAAGGGCGGGAAGCCGAGGGACGTCACACCGGGGATCGGCATCACACCGTCGTGGCTGACCTGGACCGGGAATGATTCGCTGCTCGTTTCCTCGTTCGCGGGCGGTTCGACGCGCGTGTCGCGGTTTACGTTGCATCGGCAATCTCCGGCGACCCAACGCACGCTGTTTACCGTCGCTTCCAACCTGTGGGACGGCACCTTCGCGTCGGCGATCTCCGTCTCCGCCGCGCACGACGTGCTTGCCTTTGTCGCGAGCACCTTCGATAGTCCGCCTGAAATCGACACCGTCATGCTCAAGACCGACGCCGCAGCCCGGCCGCTCGGTGTTCTGGAGCCGGCGCGGGCCATCACGCACGTCAACGCGGACGTGAGGCCGATGTGGGGCAAAGCCGTGTCGGTTCACTGGCGCAATGACGGATTCAACGTACAGGGCTGGCTGCTGCTTCCCGCGCATTATGACCCGCGCCGGCGCTATCCGATGATCGTTTACGTGCACGGCGGTCCGAGCTGGGCGACACGTCCGGGCTGGCCCTATGACGGCTACGATGCGGCCCCCTTCGCCGCGATGGGTTATTTCGTATTCATGCCCAATCCGCGCGGCAGTTTTGGTGAGGGTGAGCGCTTCGCCAAGGCCATACGCCGAGACATGGGCCATGGTGACCTGCGCGACATCCTCGCCGGCATCGACCGGGTCGAGGCGGAGTATCCGATCGACAACAATCGGCTCGGCCTTACCGGCTGGAGCTATGGCGGGTTCATGTCGATGTTCGCGCCGACGCAGACGAATCGATTCAAGGCGGCGGTCGCCGCGGCGGGTCTGTCGGATTGGAAGAGTTATTACGGTGAAAACTCCATTGACAAGTGGATGATCCCGTTCTTCGGTGCATCCGTGTATCAGGACCCGAAGGCGTACGCCAAGAGCTCGGCCATAAACTTCATCCAGAACGACAAGACCCCGACGCTGGTCGTGGTGGGACAGTACGACGGAGAATGTCCGGCGCCCCAGTCGTTCGAGTTCTGGCATGCGCTGCGCGCCATGCACGTTCCGACGGAGTTGGTCGTGTATGCCGGCGAGGGCCATGGCTTCCACAAGACGAAGGATCTGCGCAACGTGCTCGAGCGCGCTCTTCGCTGGTTCGCGAAGTATCTGAGCGCGAGACCGGCGACATGAGATCATCGGGTAAATCCCTGCGGCACGGCACGATGGCGTGCGGGGAGCGCCCGATCTCGGGCGCTCCCGCGTGAGTCCGCTGTCTGGAATGCGCGCCACCTGCGCGTGAGCCCCGCCAGCGCGGAGGCATTCCTGTATCATTCCTGACACCGTCCGGCTCCGCGCAGCCGCGCGGCCATCGACTGCATCAAGACGCCGCGGCGCCCCTTCAGGCACCGCACGACGAGGAGACCCCATATGCCGCGACCGGACTATCGATCGTGAATCGCTTTGGTTTTATTTTAAGAATCTGGCTGCTGGTGCTGCTGGGTTGCGCGGTGTTCGTGGCATTTTCGTTCGGGCACTGGGACCTGCCGATCGCCCTGTATTTCTGGAAGATCGGACACTTCCTGCATCCGTTGAGCAAACCCCTGGGCGGCGCGGTGATCCTGGGCGTCGAATCGGCCGTCATTCTGCTGCTGCTGGTCACGCGCCTGCTGCGTGGGCACATCTCGCGGTTCGCAGAGGTGCTCGCGATCGCCTGTCTCACCTCCATTTGCGCGTACGGCATTGACGGTCAGGTGTTGAAGGTGTTCTTCGGGGTTCCGAACCCCACGGCCGTGATTCACGGCGCTCGGCATACCTTCAACATCATGGACGGTTCGGGTCAGAGCAGCTTTCCGTCCGGCCACATGGTGCTCGCCGGCTCCTTCGCCGGGGTATTCATGCGGCTGTATCGCGCCAGTATCTGGCCGCTCGCAGGGTTGCTGCTGCTCGCCGCCGCGCTGCTGTTGGTCGGCGACTGGCATTTTCTCAGTGACCTCGTCGCCGGAGCGTTCGTCGGGCTGTCCGCGGGCCTGTTGGCCGGCGAAGGCTGGGCCGTTCACTCCGCCCGGCGGGACTGATCGGAACCGCCGCGGCGGGGCGCGACCGTCCGGCGTCTCCGGCCCGCCATCATCCGCGGCCGCGGACTCAGTGGACGTGCATCACGAGCACGCTGATCGAGTACGGCGGGAATGTATGGTTCACTTGCGGCCCCAGCCAATTCACCGTCTCGGAATGCGGAATCACGCGGCGCGGGTGCCTGATGGAATTCGTGGCGTGCGTGCTCTTTGCGGAGAGCGTCACCAGCGTTCCGCGCCTGGCCACCGCAGGTGCGCCCTCGATGTGCAGCGTCAGCGGTTGCGGCAGCGGGGCGGCGTTGACGATCTTGATGAACAATGTGTGAGTCGCGGCATTCCGCGTCACGGATTCGAAACACAGCGGACCGGCGCTCGCGAGCCTCGCGGCGACGACCTGATTGCCGAGATAGCTGCTGAACATCACCTGGGCGTAATAGCTCGGTGAGCCGTAGCTGTGCAGCGCGTCGTAGCCGATCAGGTTTGTGGGCCACTGCGACGCCAGTGGATTGACATTCACGAACAGCGGCGCATAGCTGGCCATCACCACCAGATCGCTGTTGCGCTCCAGGCCGGTCATCCAGGCCGCGTCGCCGAGCGCCGCGCCGAAGTCCGATGTGGGAGTGCCCTCCAGCGTCGCCCATTCGCCGACGATGATCTTCGGTCCCTTGCGGCTGACGTGATTGAAGTAGTTCGCCTCGTGCAGGAACTGTTGCGGGGTCCGGTAGAAGTGTTCGTCGATCAGGTTCGGCTGTACGTCGCCCTTGACCGGCATGGTGGCCACGATCTTCAACTTCGGGTACGCCTTGCGGATGGCCCGCGCGAACTGCGCGAATCGGCCGTTCGAGCCGCTGTAGCTGCCCGAGCGGTCGAAAAAGTCCTCGTTGCCGATCTCCACGTAGTGCAGGGCGAAAGGCGCCGGATGCCCGTCGCGGGCCCGCACCGCGCCCCACTTCGTCGTCGTGGCGCCGGTGACATATTGGATCTCCTCGAGCGCGGCCTTGACGTACGGCCTCAGCGTCGGTCCGGGGCGGATGTGCTGGCCGTCGAGCGAGTAGCCGGCATAGACGGCGAGCAACGGCTGCATGCGCAGATCCTGACACCATTCGAGGTACTCCAACAGGCCGATGCCGTCGGAGGATTCGTAGCCCCATGGGCTGGGGTGCGTCGGTCGATCGACGATCGGGCCGATGGTCAGCTTCCAGTCGTACCAGTCCGCCGGCGTCTTGCCTTCGAGGAAGTTGCCGCCGGGGAAGCGCAGGAACTTCGGATGCATCGCGGCGAGCTTGTCCATCAGATCGATGCGAAAGCCGTTGGGCTGGTTGTCGTAGGTTGGGGGAAACAGCGACACGACGTTCATCAGCACCGACCCGGGGCGGCTCACGGTGAGGCGAACGAAATTGTCCGAAGACGTCGCGACCTCGCCCGTACGCATCGTCGCCGTGTAGCGCCGCCACTTCGGGCCGGCGGCCGGAAACACGGCGCGAGCCAGCACCTTGCCGCTCGCGGAGTTGACGATGGTCATCGTGACCGGGCCGGGACTCCGCGCGCCCTTCGCGCGCAGATAGATCGACGCGCGGTACGTGGTGTTCGGCCATACCGGCACGCCCCAGTAGCCGGGGTTGTCGATCCCGCCCGGGTCCTTCGGGCTCGCATGCGCGGCCGTCAGCTCCAGGCTGTAGGGCAGCGCGCGGCTCGGGCCCGTTCTGTTGTCGATGGATATGGAGATTCCGCCCACCGCGTTCTGGTCCACCGACCAGATCTTCAAGAACTTGCGGGATTCGCGCCGGAAGAATACCCGGTCCCGTATGAGCTCGCCGTACAGCCCGCCGTCGTAGGAATGATTGATCTCCTCGGTCATCAGTCCGTAGAGCGTCGGACTGACGGCGTGCACCGGATGGTCGTATTGTACCGTTAGCTCGGCGCGGTCGCGGGCCGACGCGGGCGCGCAAATCAGCACGGTGACAGCCGTGATCATGGCGGTGGCGGTCAAGAAGGCGGACAAAGACGCACGGAAATTCATCGGCGTGACCTGCGTTGATCGATCCATATGCAATTGTACGACAAGTCACCGCGCATCCCGTGGAGCCCTGCGGCGTTTCCGGTCGGTACGCACCAATGGGACGATGAGGTTTCATCTGGAGACCGTGCCCGTCCGAGAAGGGCGTGCCATTCGCCGTGCGTGCATGGCGGTTTGCGCGCGGCCGTCCTGTCCCGTGCGGGTACGGGATGTCGCGCCCAAAGTGGCGTTCGAGCGGGCTTTCCGGCGCGGAATGTCCCGACACCCGCGCCCGGCGCGGATCGCGGCACCTCGCGCGGCCCGGATTGCCGCGGGTGCGCTTCACGGCCGCAGTGCGGCCCCCCGGTTCCGGAGCCCTCGACCCGCGCAGGACGGTCGGTAGACCCCGGGCATCCGGCGGCAAATGACGGGTCAGGCTCGCGCTTGCGCCCGCGACAGCGGTTGATCGGATGGGCACGGACCGTTACAGTCCCCTTGGACGAGCGCGGCAGAAGCAGGGGGGGGGCTGCGTCGTAAATCACCGACAGTCATCTGGAGCAGCCCATGGATCTTGCGCGCGGTAACGGCGTCAACCGCATTCCGGCCCCTAAATCGCCGGCAGATGCCTTGGCTTTCTTGCGCGCCGGCCTGCGCGATCCCCGGCGCGTCAGCGCGGTTGCCCCCTCTGGACGGGCCCTCGCCCGCCTGATGACTTCCGAGATCGTCGCCAGCAACGGCCCGGTCATCGAGCTGGGCCCCGGCACGGGGGCCATCACCCGAGCGTTGCTCGACCGTGGGGTTCCGGAACGGCAGCTGGCCTTGATCGAGCTCGATCCGCAGCTGGCGGTGATGTTGCGCACCCGCTTTCCGGCGGCACGCGTGCTCGCCATTGATGCCGGCCAGCTGCGCCGCGTCGATCCCTTCGATGGCTGTGCCGCCGGCTCGGTGGTCAGCGGTCTGCCGTTGCTGTCCCTGCGCAACCGCGAGGTCATGAGCGTCCTCAGCGGCGCGTTCCGCCGCTTGCGCCACGGTGGCGCGTTCTATCAGTTCACCTACGGGCTGCGCTGTCCGGTGCCGCGACCCATCCTCAGGCGGCTCGGCCTGCGCGCGCAGCGCATGGGCTGGGTCGTGAGCAACATTCCGCCGGCGTCGGTCTACCGGATCGAGCGGTCGGTGCGCCGGTCGGCCGCGGGCGCACGCGGCGAGTGAGGCGGGCCGGCCACCCGGGCCGTACGCGCGTGGGCGACGAGCCGAGGCTTTTTAGTGCTCGTGGCGGTGATGAATGTCCGGAAAATGCGCATGCGTGTGCGTGAGGGGCTCGTGCCGATGCTCATGCTCATGCGGCTCACGGCCGTCCCAGTCGAAATCATGCGCGTGCCGGTGGTGCTCGTCATGCCGGTGGCTGTGCGTGTGCAGCAGCGGCGCATGCGTATGATGATGCGCGTGCTTCTCGGTCAGGTGTAGCCAGACACCCATGCCCATCAAGACCGCCGCGGCCGCCACGGCCGGGCCGGGCATGTGGCGAAACACCACGAGCGAGGCCACGGCGCCGATGAACGGCGCCGTGGAGAAATACGCGCCCGTGCGCGCCGCGCCGAGATGCCGCAACGCAAGCACAAACAGCGTGAGACTTATGCCGTAGCCGGCGAAACCGAGCAGCGCCGCGGCCCCGATCTCGGCGACCCCCGGTGTCAGCAGGCCCAGGTAGGCGCCGACGCCGAGGTTGACCGCGCCGGCGGTGATGCCCTTCAGCGCCGCGATCGCGAACGGATCCTGGATCGAGACCTTGCGCGTCAGGTTGTTGTCGATCGCCCAGCAGACACACGCGCCCGCGATGCAGGCGGAACCGAATGCGCCGGCAGTCGCGAGCCGCGCCGGCCACGCGAGCACCACGCCCCCGGCGACGATGGCGAGCAGGCCCGCGAGCACGCGCCGGTCGAAATTCTCCCGAAAGGCGAACCACGCGAGCAGCGCGGTGAACACGCCCTCCAGGTTCAACAGCAGGGAGGCATTGGCGGCCGGAATCGAGCGCAGGCCGGTCATCATCAGCACCGGTCCGAGCACGCCGCCGGTGAGAATGGCCGCGGCGAGCCAGAGCAGATCGCTGCGGCGCCACGACGAGGCGGCCGGTCGGGCGCGGACCGCGGCACGTAGCGCCATCCAGATCGAAAGGCCGAGGCCGCTGCCGGCGTAGAGCAGCCCGGCCAGCACCACGGGAGCGCTGTGCCGCAGCAGCAGCTTCGCGAACGGCGTGCTGGCGCCGAACAGAACGGCGGCGAGCACGGCGTACGTCACGCCCTGCCGCGCACCAGAGCCCGCCGCCGAGGATTCTTCATGCATCGCAGTGCGCTCTACGGCGCGACCGCAGGTGCCTTCCCGCAAAGGTGGTCATGACCCCGGCTCGACCGCCCTGGCGTGCAGATCGTAGACATCGGCTCCGACAACCTCGACGTCCACCCAATCCCCAGGCTTCAGTCCCTTTGCCGACGCGATGCGCACCACGCCGTCTATCTCGGGCGCCTCGGCCTCGCTGCGCGCAACCGCGCCATCGCCCTCCACCGCATCGACCAGCGCACGCAAGCGCTGACC
>JAJYFU010000014.1 GCA_021790795.1 Pseudomonadota bacterium | reverse complement strand
AGCTCTTGTCATCAAATTACATGGCTACATACTGCATCCTCGAAACCCCCCGCTTTTATCGCTCAAATCACGGAAAAATCAGCCCCTCAGTGAGACCACTGTCTCAGGGGCGAGGGGGGAACTTCAGACTAGTCGGTTGGAAACTCGCTCCGTCGCTGAGCTGTCGCGATTGGTTCATCCGCGACGAGCGGCGCACAGAGACCATCCGACTGCACTGCTTCTACGGGTACTCGTGCCCGAAGGGCCCGTGGTGCTCGGAGTGCCCACTTTCATGCTTCTCAGTCGATCCGCGGTACAGCTCAGTCCGGATGGCAGTTGGTCTTTCTGGCGGACCCAGGCCTACCCCGTGCAATCGACTCGTCAGGGAAAAACTTCCGTACCCGGGTCTGTGTATCGTCCAGAACGGTCCGGGGTCGTACCAAGTTCCGGCGGCAATCAACTCGGTACACGGCCGCGGCCGGCTTGCGGGCAATCGACTGAAGGCAACTCCTACAATCGTAGGAGCAGCTATTGGAAAGCCGACCGAGTCCAGGGACGGCACTCAATTGTGTCCCGGTGAATGTCGCGAGCCCGGGAGTGAATAAAGCGTTCTCTGAAATCGCGCGACTTGACCTCGGCGATTCTTAAACTTTCTGCGACGTCATACGGCGAATCGGCACCATGATCTCAACGAACCGAAAGGCGCCGTGCCCCCGTTATCCCCTACCCGCGCTTCTTTCGCGCGCGCTTGCCGCCGGTGCGTTGCGCGGGGCCTGTGTTGCAGTCACACGACGGCGATTGAGTCAAATCCGCCATACTGTCCAGAGCGAGCGCTTTTTCCTTGATGCGCCGCAAAACGCTCATGCACGAGCGCATCTCGGCATCGGGAATGCCTTCCAGTAGATCACTACTCAGGCGAGTCGCCACTGCGTTGATCTGCTGGAGCAACGCGTACGACTTGCGACGCAGGTGCACCGTCTTGCTGCGCCGATCTATGTCCGACCCGCGTCGCTCGATCCAGCCGTCGGCCGCCATGCGATCCAGTAGCCTGACGAGGGTGGGACTTTCGATACACAGACGCTCGGCCAATTCCTTCTGTGTGATGCCGTCATCCGCCCAGGAAAGCTTCAGCAGCGTGATCCACTTCGCCTGGCTCAACCCGAGCGGCTTGAGGCGCTGATCGAGGCGATAACGCCACGCGCGGCCGGTTTCGCCGAGTAGCGTGCCGAATCCGGCGCTGTCGGAACGTTTAAGCACCGCTCATGGCCTCATGAGCCATAGCGACCCGGGTCCCCAGCCCGCCCCGATCTGCGTTCTCAGGCACGATCGTGCAAATAGTCCAGGCTCGCACCATTGATCCGCACCCGCGTCCGTCACCGCCTGCGCCGGTATATCGGTTCATCGGTGCGCGCGAGCGCGGGGAAGCTACGCTCCCGCCGCACCAGCGCCTCACGACTGGACGACCACAGGAGCGCTGCGCCGGCGATCGCGCGCCAGATACGTGTAGATCACGGGCACCACATAGAGCGAGAACAGCGCGCCGATCGCCAAACCCGCGGCGATCACCAGCCCCATGTCGAAGCGGCTTACCGCGCCCGGGCCGGTTGCGAACACCAGTGGCAAAGCGCCAAAGACCATTGCGCCCGTGGTCATCAGAATCGGACGCAGACGAATACTCGAGGCCTTTTCGACGGCAGCCCGACGGTCGAGCCCTTCGGTCTCCTGAATCACGTTGGCGAACTGCACGATCAGGATGCCCTGCTTGGTGATCAGGCCAATGAGGGTGATCAGACCGACCTCGGTATAGATGTTGATCGTCGCGGCGCCAAGATACAGAAAGACGAGTGCGCCGGTGATCGCCATCGGCAGCGTCACCAAGACAATCAACGGATCGCGGAAGCTCTCGAACTGCGCCGCGAGCAGCAGGTACACCAGCAGCACCGACAGCGCGAAGGTGATGATGATCGCGTGACCCTGCTGGATGTATTGGCGCGATTCGCTGGCATAGTTGATGCCGAATCCGGGCGGCAGGATCTTCTGCGCCTCGGCCTTCAGATAGGAAAGCGCCTGCCCGAGGGTCACCCCCGGGGCCATGACGCCTTGAATCGTCGCGGAGTTGAGCTGCTGGAATTGCGGCAAGTACTCCGGTTGCACTTCGGTGCGCACCTTGAGCAGCGTCGAGAGCGGGATCAGTGCGCCCGCACCGCTACGGATATAGTAATCGCGCAGCATCGAGGGATGGGCGCGGAAGCGGCCCGATACCTGCGGAATGACTTTGTAGCTACGGCCGGAGATATCGAAGCGGTTGATGTAGTTTCCGCCGAGCAAGGGCTCGAGATTATTGGCGATATCGGCCATGCTGATGCCGAGATCCCCGGCAAGATTGCGATCGACGTGCAGCACGACCCCCGGGGAATCATACCGCAGGTCCTTGGTGAGGAACGCGAACCGACCGCTCTGCATCGCCTTGCCGATGAGCGCATCGGCGACCTGATCGATCTTCGCGAAGTGGCCGCTCGAGGTGATGACGAATTGAACTGGGAAGCCCCCGGCCGAGCCCGGCAGCGACGGCTTGGCGAATGCGGCGGCCTGCACGCCGGTGAGACTATTGAGCTTCTGCTGCACCAGCGGCGTCAGCGCCATTTGCGTGACGGAGCGCTGGCTCCAGGGCTTGAGCTTCATTCCGCCGATCATAGAGTTATCGAGCGCGCCGCTGGTCGATACGCCGTTGATCTGAAAGACCTGTTTTGTTTCCGGGAAGCTCCGGAAAATATGCATGATCTGGTGCGAATAGTGGTTCAAGTAACTCAATGTCGCTGTTGCCGGCCCGGTCGCCGAGACGAGGATGAGCCCCTGATCTTCGGTGGGAGCCAATTCGCTCGGTGTGCCGAGAAACAACACAGGAATCAAGACGAACACTACTGCAGCGACCACAAGCATGGCCGAGCGGTGCTTGAGCACCGCGGCAAGCGAGCGATCATACCCATGGCGCAGACGCTCGTAGCCGGCATCGAGCGCGTGCGCAAACCCGTGCGAAGGCGAAGGCCGCAGCACCTTCGAGGAGAGCATCGGTGAAAGCGTAAGCGCGATGACAGCGGAGACCGTGACGGTGAAGACGAGCGTGAAGGCAAATTCGGAGAACAGGCTTCCCGTTAACCCGCCCGTCAGTGCAATGGGGGCAAATACCGCCGCCAGCGTGGTCGCCATGACGACGATCGGGCTCGCGAGCTCGCGAGCCCCGCGAATCGCGGCATCGAAGCTGCCCATCCCCTCTTCCATGTGTCGGTGGATGTTCTCGACGATGATGATGGCATCATCCACGACCAGCCCGATGGCGAGTACGACGGCGAGCAATGTAATCAGATTGATCGTGTAGCCGGCAGCGATCATGAAGATCCCGCCCCCGATGATCGCCAAGGGAATGGCCACGGCGGGAATGAGCAGAGAGCGCAGCGATCCGAGAAACAGGAAAATGACGATCACGACCACGGCGAGCGTGATTGCGATGGTCATCATGACCTCATGGATCGACTTCTGAATGTACACACTGCCGTCATACGGGATCGCGGCCTGGATGCCCGGCGGGAGCGAACGCCTCAATTGCGCGAACGCCTTGTGGACGCCTTTGGCCACTGACAGACTGTTCGCATTCGGGGTGGCGAAGACGCCTATGAAAACGGCGGGCTTCCCGTCGTAATAGACGGCCTGATTGTAGTTCTGACCTCCGAGCGCGACCTTGGCAACATCGCCCAACCGTACCAGGGTGTTTCCGGAATGCGCCACGACGAGATTGCGGAACTGGCGGGCGTTGTGCAGGATCGTGTCGGCCCGGATCGGGCGAGCGATTTCGGCCGAGCGCGTGCGTCCCACGGCGCTGATGTAGTTGTTGGACGCGAGCGCTGTGGCCAGTTGGGCGGGTGTCACCCCCAGGGCGGCCATGCGATTCGGATTGAGCCACGCGCGCAGAGCAAAACTGTCGCCGCTCGGGCCGGTGCCGGCCGGCACGATCTGCGCCTGACCGACGCCCCGCACACCCTGTATCTTCGGTTGCACGACGCGCAGGACGTAGTCGTTAACCTGCTGCTGACTGAGCGTATTGCTGTAGAAGGCCAGGTACATCAGCGCGGTCTGATTGCCGACCGTCTCGTTGATCACCGGAGCCTGGGTTCCGGTCGGCAACTGGTTCTGAACCTGTTGCACCTTGGACATGATCTGTGCAACCGCGGCATTCGGGTTGTAGTTAAGCCGCATGTACACCACGATCGTCGAGACGCCCTCGGAGCTGGTGGCCGTCATGTAGTCGATGCCCGGCGCGGAGGCGATCGCCTGTTCGAGTCGAGCGGTCACGAATCCGAGCACGGTGGAGGAACTCGCGCCGGGATAGGCCGTGGTCACGGTTACCAGCGTGCTCGTGACCTTCGGGTACTGGCGCACCGCCATTTCCGTCCAGGCGCGCAGTCCGAGCAGCAGAATCACCAGGCTCAAGGAGGTCGCGAGCACCGGGCGGCGTACGAATATGTCCGTAAAACGCATCGCGCTAGCCTTGTCTTCAGCGTGCGCCGTGGCTACGAATCACCACCGGCATGCCATTGTGCAGCTTGATCTGACCGGCGGTCACCACGAGCTCGCCGGGGTGCAGACCGCCGCGGATTATGGTGATCCGGCCGCGCGTGTGCCCGGCTTTTATCGGCGTCGCAACTGCCACCTGCAACTCATGGGGACCCTGCTTGCGCTTTTCGACGACGTACACGTAGTCCCCGAAGGTGCTGTAGGTGACGGCAACCGTCGGTACCGCGAGGCGTTTGCGCGCAGTGCCGACCATGATGCGTGCTTCGCCGAACATGCCCGGGCGGAGCTGCAACCGCGAATTTCCGACTACCGCCTCCACAGTCACGTTGCGCGTACTGGGATTGACCTGCGAATCAATCGCGGTGATCCGCCCGAGAAATTTCCGGCCCGGAAATGCATCGACCGAGAGGTCCACCGATTGGCCCGGATGAACCAAGCCGCTCTGGCTCTGCGGCACGGTGAACTCGGCGCGCAAGGGATTCCACACGTTCAGTGCGGCGATTTCGGTCCCGGGCGAGAGATACTCACCTAGGCTGACCTGGCGCACACCCAGCCAACCGGAAAACGGCGCGCTGACCGCAAGTTTCGCAAGTGTCGCAAGAACGTTGGCGACGGCCGCCTTGGCGCTTTGCTCGTCCGCCCGCGCGGTATCGAGAGCCGCCAAGCTGGTGGCGCGTGCGGCGTAGAGATGCTGCGCCCGCCGGTAGTTGATACCGGCGAGCGTTTCATTGGCGCGATCCTCGGCCAGCACGGCCAGCTGGTTCGAATCATCGAGCTGAACGAGCCGCTGACCTTTCTTCACGTGCTCGCCGGAATGGAAGTAAATGCCGGTCACCTGTCCCGAAAGCTGCGGGGTGAGATCGACACCGGAGGTCGCGACCAGGCTGGCGACCATGTGAATCTCCGAGCGCCACGATACTTCGGCGACCGGCGCCACCGAGACGCTCACCTCGAAGGGACCATGGTGCGCCTGGGCCGCCTGCGCGGCGTACTTCTGCCAGAGCTTGATGCCGAAGACCACCCCAAGCACCACCGCGACGATGAGCACTGTCCGCAGCAGGATGTGCCGCTCAGAGTTCGCCATCGGTCAATTCTCCTCAGCCATGCTGGATTTTCCTCTTGTCGCGGCGGGGCGCGGATGAGTAGCCGGTGGCCGCGCTTTCCAGCCCCCGCCGAGAGCGACGAACAGGCTCACGGTATCGAGATAACGTTGCGATTCCGCCTGAATGTAGCCCAGGCGCGCATTGCTGTACTGCACCTCGGCCGTCAAGAGCGAGAGGTAATCGACTGACCCTTCCCGATAACTCGTCTCGGACAGGTGCAAGGCCGCGCGGGTGGCGGCGAGCGAATGCTGTTCGGCCCGCAACCGCTGGGCATCGTGCTCGAGCGCGCGCAGCGCGTTCGCGACCTGCTGGAAGGCGCCCAATACTGTCTGCCGGTAGACCGCGACCGTTGCGTCGTAAGAGGCGATCGCTTCGTGTTTCTGCGCCTCGAGAGTGCCGCCCGCGAAGATCGGAAAAGCCAGATCGCCGGCGAGGCTCCAAATGTTGCTGGCAGCATTCAGGAAAGCCCCGGGCGCCGTGCTCTGCTGACCAAACTCCGCGGTCAGCGTCACAGCCGGATACATCTGCGCCACTGCAACGCCGATCTCCGCGTCCGCATAGTGCAATTGAGCCTCGGCGGCGCGGATGTCCGGACGCTGCTGCAGCAGCGTCGACGGCAGGCTCACCGGAACACGCGCCGGCAGGCGAACCTCGCTCATGCGCGGCGAGCGGTCGCGCCATTGCGCCGGAAGTTCGCCCACCAGGATTGCGAGTTCATGCCGATAGACCGCCCACTGCTGCTCCAGAGTCGGCAGGTTGGCCTCACTAGAAGCCACCTGGCCGCGCTGCGTGAGCACGCTCAAATACGGTACGGCACCGAATCGATATTGTGTCTGGGTCAGCTTGAGCAGCTTCTCTTCACGGGCGATGATGGCGCGGGTCGCCACAATCTGCGCGCGCACCGAAGCTGCGCTGATCGCGGCGGAGGCGACGTTCCCGATCAGCGTCAGACGAGCCGCATCCAGCTCGTAGCGCCGGTAGTCGACCAGCGCTTTCTCGCCGTTATAGACCAGGCGGTTGACGCCAAAGAAGTCCGGGTAATAGCTGACGGCAAGTCCGCCGGAATACAGCGAGTAAATCCTGCCGGGGAAAGAGCCGCCGGAACTGGCCGAGGACGTCCTCTGTCGCATCGCGCTGAGATCGCCGTTCACCTGCGGGTAGAATATGCCCGCCGCGGCTGCCATCGCGGCCCGCGCTTCTCGCAGCCGCGCCTGCTCCTGCACCAACCCGGGATTGTTCGCCAGCGCCTTGCGGATAAGGGTATCCAGTTTCGGCGAATCGAACTGCCGCCACCATTGTGCCGAAGGTGACGCGCCGTAGTCGAACCGCTGCGCCTGACCGGCCGGTCCGGCGGCGCTGACAGTGGCGCGCGGCGCCGGCGCGCGCGTATAGGCGTCCGTGGGCAGCGTGGGCAGAGAGTGCCGCGGCGCGAAAGAACAGCCCGCGAGGCTCACCAGGCAACCGCAACCGACCAACAACAGCACAGACCTGATGCCTTGCACCCGCGGTCCAGGGCGCCGCCGCAGCCAGATGCGTGTGCGAGCCGGATTTTGTTGGCGATAATTCGAAAGCATCCCTAGCTCATCGGGCACAACGGCCACACATGCGTGACAAGGCGGATAATGGGCATTCCTTTTCGCGGGCGACTACTGCCCGTCGCCTCGACGGCGAGGATTGCATAGCATGCTAACGTATCGTCATTGGGCATGCAATCCCGAACGTACCTGTCTCGGATCCGCAAACGCATGACGTGCCGGCCCGACTTCGGACCCCTCCTCCCGCCACGCCACCGGCGCAGCGGCGCGCGCTCGACAGGCGAGTATCCCCCGCTCTGGGGGCATACGTCCTACTTATCGAGTTTATTTCACTTCCCTGCGATGAGGTCATCCGGCCGCAGACCGCGGCCTCCTTATATTGATGGCTTTACCGGCCTCTCGTAGGGCGGCATCGAACGGAGCGACTCGCGCACGGACCGATCGCTTTGGCAGTCCCGCGCCAATCCGCAGATAACGTCATCCCCCTTTCGACGGATAGACTCTGAATGGGATCTGCGGACCCGAACATTGGCAACACTTCGTACCGCCGTACCGCCGTGAGGCTCACGCCACGAGATGTTTGGCAGAACCCCTATTGCGCTTGGTGCGCCCTATGGAGCCAACCCGTACCGAGTCGATAGACGCCCGCTCCTGGCTTTCCAAGCATCAGCGCCGCATGTCAAGCGAAGCGGTCGGTCTTGCCGCGTCAACGCACGGCCGGCGAAGTCGGTCCTATTTTGCCTGCCGTGCGAGACCGCCCTGTCGACATCAACGCTCCCCTCGGGTTTCGGAGATATCCGGCCGCGGGACTTCCCGCGAGCATCCCGTGCTGCCCGGCCCGCGGCCTCCGTCGAGTCATTTGATCGTGACCGACGAGCAACTGCCGGCGCTGGGGTCAGTGCCCTCTATCCTCTGCTCCACAACGGAACGCCATCCGCGGTGCGCAGTTTCAAGATCTGATCGCCCTTCTTCACCTCGGCAGCGATCAAAGCCGGTTTCCCGGCATAGGACACGCGTGAGCCTGTGACTTCGATGACGTCGTGCGGCATGATCTTCACCGGCTCCCGGTTGACGAACCAGCCTGGACCCAAGTGCACGGCAATTTCTCCCTGGGCCGTCTTCAGCAACAGGTGTATGCCGTAGTACCCGCGTCGGCCGTAGGCGATCTTTTGGACCGCAATCACCTCACCGGAGACGGTCTCGACGGTATGAGGATCGTATTTCCTGCTGTAGGGGTGCCACATGCCGCTCTGCGCGAATGATCTGGTAGGTAGCGCCACAATCATGACTGCGAACGCGGCTACCCATACGAGCGTGGCTCTCATGGCTGATCTCCGCTGCAAGCGGGGCTTCGCCTCGCGACGAGCCCCGGTCGCGCAAGGCTTCTAGAGAGCGCTGGGCGGAAAATCCCCCAGCACGGCATTGACCGCTTTGCGAATAGCCTTCCCCGAGTTCACGTCTTCGCTGCTCAGAGGCTGTTTCACCCAGCCGTGCCAGATGGGTTTATGAGTCCGGCCGTCGAACACATCGATGGCAAGGACTCCCTCCCGATAGCGATTCACGTCGACGCCCACACCCCAATACGGATACCCCCACCAGCGTCGGCCGTACCAGGCCCACGGTCCGGCATACGGCACCGGGTAAGTCTCGAGGTCCACTCTCTCGCGCGCGCCGATGGTGAAATCAACGGAGAAATCCGCATCATTCAGATCATTCACGTAATCGTAGCCCTTGGCCTCCAGCTCTCGCTCGATGTACTCGCGCGCCCGCTCGACAACGAGCGGGTTCGTCACTCCGTAATTCTGTCGCGGCAGCCAGGTGAAAGTTTTGAAGTTCGAGAACGTGGCGTTCCGGTCGTGGCTCGTCCCGACTTGCATCGTTTCGCACCCTGACAGCGCCAGCATTGCGGGCAAGATGAAGGCGATGGCAAACAGCGCCCGCTTATGCCACTTTGCCGCCCGTGATCCGTCCGCTTTAAACATGCAGCTCATGGCGCACCTCTCTAGATGATCGGTGAAACCTCACACCGGCAAGGTGCACTGGCCGGGTGTCTGCGTCGATCCGTAAGTGTACGAGGGTTGCGGATAGTGCTTACTCGCTTCCGCCGGCCATACCCCGGACGATGATCGCGCGAGGTTGGACACATCAACTCGGAGCGCGTCGCTCGCCTGCCCCGAGAGACGCCGCGAACATCGATCAGCGACTTAGACTTGATTCGGGTGCGCGATACCGCTGCCGCGCCGCCGATCTATCCCCCGGCACAGCCGCCTCCCTCGCGAATCGGCGCGAGCGGCGCGGCAGCTCCGGAAGCCGTGTTACGCCTCGGGTGGACCCAGCCGGGTCAGCAGAGATTTCAACAGCGGCGCGACACGTCGCAGCTCCTGTCTGTGTGCGGTCGAAAGACCGGCTAGTGCCTGCTCACCGGCCGCGGTGAGGAACAGCAGGATCCGGCGCCTGTCGCTCGAGTCCTCGCGGCGCGCCAGATAGCCTCCGCTGACCAATCGATCGACCAATCCCACCGCACTGTGATGGCGAATACCCAAGCGCCCGGCGAGATCGCCGATCGTCACCTCTGCTCCGCCCGGGTAGCCCTTGATGGCCAGCAGCGCCTGATGCTGGCGCGGCGCGAGCCCCGCTTGTTGCGCCGCGTCCTCGCTGAATGCCAGGAATCTCATCAATACGTAGCGGAATTCCGCGAGCACCTCGTAGTCGTGAGGTGTGAGCGGCGGTGTCCGCGGAGCCCTCGGGCGCTGGTCTTTGGCGGCGGTGGACATGGAAAGTTTCCTCTGGTATTAATATCGTAGCACGATATGAAATACTCGTTCTCCTCGAGCCTCGCACCCCCCGCACTTCCGACCGGATTCGCATGAACAGCTCCGCCTCCCCGCACGAGGTGCGCGACACCCTGCGCGACTTTACCGCGGACCGGCGCATGCTGATGCTTTGCGCCATGGCGCTCGTCACGGGCACTTTCGGGGCGATAGCCGCCTGGGCGCTCGTCAAGCTGATCGCCCTGTTTACGAATCTCGCCTATTTTCAAGTCATTTCAACGACCACCACGTATCTGACCCACGCACACCTGGGGCCAAGCTCCATCCTCATTCCCGTCTTCGGCGGCATCATCGTCGGCCTCATCGCGCGGTACGGCTCGCGGAAAATTCGCGGTCACGGCATACCCGAGGCGCTCGAATCCATCCTCATCGGCGGGAGCCGCATCGAGCCCGCCGTCGCATTCTGGAAACCCCTGTCCTCCGCGATCGCGATCGGCACCGGCGGGCCATTCGGCGCCGAGGGCCCGATCATCATGACAGGCGGCGCGCTGGGATCCCTGTTCGGACAGTGCTTCCGTCTGAGCTCCGCGGAGCGCAAGACGCTGCTTGCGGCAGGCGCCGCGGCCGGCATGACCGGGATCTTCGGGACGCCGGTCGCCGCCATTCTGCTTGCCATCGAGGTGATGCTTTTTGAGTGGAAGCCGCGCAGCTTCGTGCCCGTGGCTGTCTCCGTCAGCGTCGCCACGGCGTGGCGTCCGTGGCTGGTCGGTCCCTGGCCCTTATTCCCCCATGCCGGATTGGCGACCATGCCATGGTGGGGCCTTGCGCTCTGCGCGGCCGTCGGGCTGATCGCGGGACTTCAATCGGCACTCACGACCGCCGCGCTCTATTGGTTCGAGGATCTCTACGAAGGGCTCCCCATCCATTGGATGTGGTGGCCCGCGCTCGGCGGTCTCATCGTCGGAATCGGCGGTCTGATCGATCCGGCCGCGCTCGGCGTCGGTTACGACACCATAGATGCGTTGATCAATGGCACGGTGCTCATGCACGCCGCGATCGCGCTTCTGTGTGTCAAGTCCATCATCTGGCTCGCATCGCTGTCTTCCGGCACCGCCGGCGGCACACTGGCGCCGCTGCTGCTGATGGGCGGCGCCGTTGGCGCCATCGAATCTCACATCTTGCCCTTCGGAAGCAGCGGCTTCTGGGCACTGATCTCGATGGCCGCGGTTCTCGGCGGTACGCTGCGCTGCCCGCTGACCGCGATCCTATTCGCCGTCGAGCTGACCGGCGACCTGCGTGTGATGCCGGCTGTGGCTATCGCGTGTGCCGCATCGTTTGCAGTGACTGTGCTGCTCATGCGCCGCTCCATCCTGACCGAACGCCTCGCTCGTCGTGGCCGGCATCTGACGTACGAATACACTGTGGATCCATACGAGGTGATGCGTGTGAGCGAGATCATGGCGCACCCGGTCCACACCTTGCCCGCGACCATGTCGCGAGACGAGACGCTCGCGTTTTTTGCTACCAAATCAGGCGTCGTCCGGCGCCAGAACTATCCCGTGGTCGGCGATTCGGGCCGTTTATCCGGCATCGTCTCGCCCTCCGATGTCCTGAGCTGGTCGCGGGAAACCTCGAGCGGCGAGCAGACGTTGGGCGAGCGCATCGATACCCGCGAACTGCTGGTTGGATACCCGGACGAGCGGGTGGGCGCGCTCGCCGATCGGATGATCGCGGCCGATGTCGGTTGCGCACCGATCGTTGACCGTGCCACGGGCGCACTGCTGGGTCTGGTCGCCAAGCGCGACCTCCTCCAGGTCCGCACCCATGCGGCGAAAATCGAGCATGACCGCGCAGCATTCCTCAGAACGCAGAGGGATAGCCGATAGCAGCGGATGGGTTTGCTTTACAGCCTCGCCCGGCCCTGCGAGCGGCAGTCCTGGCGATCCGCTCGCCGGATGATCAGCGCAGGAGCGCCTCTCTGAGGACCACTG
Source organism: Pseudomonadota bacterium (assembly GCA_021790795.1). Classification (GTDB taxonomy): domain Bacteria; phylum Pseudomonadota; class Gammaproteobacteria; order Steroidobacterales; family Steroidobacteraceae; genus 13-2-20CM-66-19. The sequence goes on along the minus strand of JAJYFU010000014.1, from coordinate 30,579 downwards.
CCTGGTTGTGCCGCTCGTCACGCGCCGAATAGACGAGCGTGAGTGGACGCTCACCGGCGGTGGTGCGCAGCTCATCCAGAATCGCGGCCTTGCCCTTGAGCTCGGCCCGGTAGCGCTGCCGGAACATCTCCCAACGGGCGGGGTCGTGGCCATACCAGCGTCGCAGCGCGGTGCTCGGCGCGACTTCCTTTATCCACCGCTCGATTGCCGCCTCGCTCTTGCGCAACCCCCGCGGCCAGATGCGGTCCACCAGGACACGCGCGCCGTCACGACTTGCCGGCGGCAGATAGGCGCGCTTGATTCGGATGTCGAGGGTCTGATTGGAACGTGCCATTGCAGACTCCGCGCAGTGATCGCCCGGCGGCGGGCCGGGACCGCGATTGTACGATCACCCGACGGCGGACATCACTCGCGCGCTCTCCGCCTGCCCGCGTTCTCGGGGCCGCCGGATCGCCTCGTCCGTTTCTCCTGGATCCGCGCCGGCGCGCAATCCGGGGCGCGATGACACCGATCCGGTTGGGATGCCGGGGTTACCGGCCCGACAACACCCTCCTTCGCGCGGCGCCGCTGCGGACCAAAGCCGCGCGGACGGTGACCGGGAAGCTCAAGTGCCGGTGGGCCGGGCGGTAGAACTCACACAGTCGTTCATCGTCGCATGTGCGGGCCGGACACCCAACGCCTGGCGGAGCGCACACGGCCGAAGCGGGCCGAGACGATGGGGATTCGGATGAGGACCGTGCGGCACGGCACTCACCGCGGATGCCAACCTGCGTGATCTCCGGCCGAGGCACGTCATGCGGGAGTCTGACGCGCGGCCGAATATCCTTGACACAGCGGCCCGGCGTGGCTCATATTTAATGATTCTGGGTTCGCGCAGCCAATTCAAAACAGCATCCAGCTCCGGGGAAATCCGCCCAACAACTGCCAGCGAGTTCAGCTTATGCAACAGACTAAGACTGAGGCCGAGGCGGATCACACGAACCGCGCGCCACGCACGATGGTTGCGCAGCTCGTGCTTTGGACTCTCTACGTCGTGCTGGCTGCGGCCGTTCTGGCGTTTCTCGCCGTGCTGCTGCCCGGCCCCCTGTTTCACATCAGGATACTGAGCCTCGGCGGGGCGTTCCGCTCGATCACCCTTGGCGCGTACGGCGGGCTCGTGACGACTCTGCTCGGTGTGGTGCTGCTGCCCGTGATCTGGGTCGTCCATCGCGGCGCCCGGCGGTTCATCGCGCCCGCGCTGGTGATCGTGTTGGGTGGAATCGCCTGGGGCGTTCCATACATGTGGCTGAAGAAGGGCGAATCGGTCCCGCCGATTCACGACATCACGACAGACACGAGAAACCCGCCGCAATTTCTCCCGGACGTGGTGGCCCTGAGAGCCGCCGCGCATGCGGCCAATTCCACGGTCTATGGCGGGGCCAAAGTTGCGGCTCTTCAGAAAAAGGCATACCCGTACATCCGGCCGATGCTCTTCAAGCTGCCCGCGAGCAAGCTGTTCACGGCCGCATTGCGGACTGTCAAGGGCATGGGTTGGAAGCTCGATTCTGAACATCCTCATCTCGGCATCATCGAGGCGAGCAGCACGACGTTCTGGTTCGGATTCACGGACGATATCGTGATCCGGATCGAGGCAAAGACTGACGGCAGCCGGCTGGACATCAGGTCCGAATCCCGCATCGGGAAGAGTGACTTCGGGCGGAATGCCGCGCGCATCATGCGCTTTAGAGCCATGCTGTACAGGAACTTGGGATTACACCCGCCGGCACCGTAAGCGGACCGGAGCGGGTGCTTCGCTTCTCAGCCGCCCGGGAACCGGGAGCTCGACGAGTTGTCTGTGTCTTGACCGGGTCTGCTCGCAGGTGTTTTGGGGCACCGTCCCCCGGCGCGCCCGGGTGGGGAAGAGTCGCCCGAGCCTGCCGAGCATCCACCGGATATTCGAGGCGCACTGCGATGCGAGTCCTGGTCAGAAATCCGAGGTCTTGCGACTCCCGTGAGCGGCGAGGCGCTTCGCCCCTGCTGACCATCTGCAACCTCGTATGCGCGCCAGCGACTCCGCCGCGGCCCGCGCGCCAGTCCCCGCACGCCGTCCGGCGACTGGTCAAGCGTTCCCGAAGTACCTGTATACTCGCCCGACGTCCGGGCCTGACGGTCTGGCCCCATGGCCAGAAACCCCACCACTCAAACCCATGGAGCTGAGCATGCAATTGGCGGCTAAATTTGATTCCGCGCAGGACCCGGCACTGCGCATGCTGGTCCGGATTTTCGGAGTGGTCTGGCTGATCAACGCGGCTTTCCAGGCCATGGGATGGCTGTTTTCGGCGGACGCCAAGGCCAATTTCATCCATGCACTCGCCAAACCCGCCTCGACGGTTCCACATTGGATCCGACCGCTGTTGATGGCGGCGGTGGACACCGCGCACGCCATTGGCCCGCAAGTCATCGCCGGCATCATGGTCGTGATTGCCATCCTGCTCGGTGTCTCACTGCTGACCGGCAAGAAGGTCGCTCTCGCGGCACGCGTCGGCATCATTTACTGCATCCTGTGCTGGGTGTTCTTCAACGGCTTCGGGTTCCCGTACAGCGGCGGGCAGACCGACCCCGGGGTTCTCGTCGACTATGCGATTACCTTCCTGTTCGTCCTGTCCGTGGCGCCCGATCTCAAAAGCGCCACAGGCGGCCTGCTCGAGACTCGAGGCCGCCTGTGGGAAAATGCTCGACTCTGGTTCGGCGTGCTATGGCTCTTCGACGCCGCCCTCAAATGGTTGCCGGCGTTCATGTTTCACTTCACCAGCCAGATTACCGGGGCAATGGCCGGCCAACCCGCCTGGGTCGCCGCCTGGCTCGGCTTCGTTGCCGAAATCGTCCACGCGGTCGGCCCCGTCCTGGTGGCCGTTGTCGTGGGCCTGGTCGAAACCGTGATCGCCGTCGGTCTGCTGGGTGCCAACCAGATCGGCAGCAAATGGCTGCGCTGGGTCATTCTGATCGGCATTGCGTACTCCTTGGGGGTCTGGTGTACGGCGGAGGCCTTCGGCGGTCCCTATTCGACGGCCGGAACAGGGGTCCGCGGCAATGTCCTTGGCAATGTGCTGATGTATTTGCTCCCGTTCCTGTTCCTCTGGGTCGGCACCCTCCGCAACCGCGCCACGGAAGCGTAGGCTGCGCGATCGCTCGAACAGGCGGCCCGGGACACGCTCTGGCAGAAATCAAGGCCGGAGCGCCGTCCCGCCGCCGCCTCTGGGCTGCCGCGCGCCGAGCCGCGATACGGCGCGTCGCACCTGCGGAATTCGACGACGGCTGCCTTCCCGAGCGCGGGCACGCCGCCCTCTTTGACTTTGCGACAGAACGTTCATGACAGACAAAAGACATCGGCGGATGTCGCAAGGCGACGGCCGATGCGCGACCGGCCGTCGGTAGTCGTGGCTTGCCTGTCCCAAACTGTCGGTGTGATGCACTCGGTCGCCTGCGCTTACGATGCCCGATCTGCGGGCGTCACCGCGCCGGCACCCCTTCTTGTGCCAACGGAGACGTCCGAGCAGAGGGAACACGCGTCAGACCCTGCAATCGCGCAACCCTTACGCCAATCGTCGCACCGCGCAGACCGGCGACAGTCAGGTGAACGTCGGCGCGCACGACGAGCCGGGATTCGGCTCGGCGTGACCTGGACCGATCCCTTTGCCGTCGCCAGGACCTTTCCGTGAAGAGACGATGGAAAGATCGGTTCCGTCCCCTGGAGCGACGACTGAAGCTCCTGGTGATTGGGGTGCTCAAGCGGCTCATCCGCACCTCGCCGACACAGGCGGCGCCGGAGTGGAACGTACGCCCGCATCGCATCCTTTATTTGCGATACGACCATATCGGGGACATGGTGCTGGTAACCGGCATACTCCATGCCATCAAGCGGGCGCAGCCTACAGTTACCATCGATGTGCTGGCATCGGCGCGCAATGCGTCAGTTCTGGATGGCAACCCCGATGTAGGAACGGTTTATCGCGTGAAGAAAGCGCGTCCATGGACCTTCTTGGCGGCTCTTGCACGCGTGCGGCGGCAGAAGTATGACGCCGTGCTGGATGCCATGGTGACAGGACCCTCTCTGACCTCGGTCTTCATCATGTGGGCGAGCGGCGCACGGCATCGGATCGGCGTCGGAGGCCGGGGCAACGACTTCGCGCTCACGCTGTCCGTCCCGCGGGTAGTCGGTGCGGTGCACTACGTGGATCACAGTGCGGCACTCCTGCGTCCCTTCGGCATCGATCCTCTGCACAGCGCGCCATTGCCGGGGAACCGCGCGGTGCCGACCGGCGCCCGAGGGCAGACTGGCGCCGCCTGCGATCCGGTGGGAACCGGATGGGATCAATGGCCGCCGAGAATCTATCTGTCGTCCGCCGAGCGTTCCGCAGCCGAGACGTTCTGGAGATCCGGCGAAGGAAGCAACAGTGCGCTCGGTAAAGTCGGGCGCCGACGCAGGTTGGCGGTGAACGTCTCGGCCGAGGCGCCCTGGCGGCGCTGGCCGGACGAATACTACATTGAAACGATTCGACAGGTTCGGCAGCGCTTTCCGGACCTGCAGGTGCTGATCCTCGGAGCTCCTGTCGACGAACGCTGCAAGCGGCACATTGGACAGGCCTGCGCGGTGCGGCAGGATGAAACCACCAGTGCGCGGCAGATGATGGCGCTCATCGCCACCTGCGACGTCGTTCTCACGCCGGACACAGCCGTAACTCACGTTGCATCGGCGTTCCGCAAGCCGGTGGTCGCGATGTTTGCCGGGGTTGGCGGGAAACACTGGGGACCGTACGGCACCGTCGGCCGTGTCGTGTCGACGCCGGCTAAAACACTGGCTTCGCTACGCGTCGAGCCGGTGCTGCAAGCGCTTCAGGAATTGCTGGCCGCCGACGCCGACTCCGGCGATGTGTGCGCAGCCGGCGCGGAGCACTGAGGAACGGGTCCGTCAGGCGATTGCGGCGGCTGACGAGGCCTCCGCGGGCGAGACTTACGGGATTGCCGGGCCGGCCGGCGAGCCAGGCCGCACATCCTCGGCTCGCAACCGCATCGTTACGATCACCAGCGTCTCCAGTCCACGCTGTATTGGACTGAGGCTGATGTCGACCCTGATTTCCACCTCATCCTTGCGCAGCGCGAACAGCTCAAGCCCTGCTCCCATCGGTCGTGTCCGTCGGTCATCCGTGAAGCACAGGCGATGACCGATATGTGCCAGACGAAGCCGCTTGGGCACCAGCAACTCCACACTTCGGCCATCGAGTTCTCCCGGCGTGTACCTGAGCATGTGACAGGCTTGGTCGGTGGCGAACCGGATGGTTCCCGACTCATCGACGACGAGCGCGGCGTCGACGCCTTCCGGGATCATGTCTGCTGGATTCACGCTTTCCGGGCGATGCATCGATGGGGTGCGGACATAAAAAATAAATTTACATCGATCGAGAACACCGCCGATATCAGTAGTTCTGCGTACCGGACTTGATTCCCGCTCCCCTGCGGGCGGCCGCTGCCTCGCCGCGATCGGCAGTGCCGCGGCCCCGGCGGCGCAACGGGAGGCGAGGTGTCAGGAACAACGGGTACGCGGCCGCCGATCCGAAGGCGCGAGGGACCGGCGGGGGCTGCCGGTTCACCGCGGGATCGATTACGTAGATTCCCCGATCCGCGCGGCTGACCCGCCGGCTGAGAATGCGGCACGTCGTCGCAGAGACCATGGCCGCGCCCGAAGCGCGCCACCGGGTGCGATGCGATCGGCCAGGCATGATGCTTCGAGGATGCTCCGTACGAGCCAAGACACTCTGAACTGCGCGCCCAATTCCGTTCGCTCGACCGGACGCGTCCTGTGCCCGCTCGCCCGGACCGGTGTTGATCCCGCGCCAACCCCAGTCGGCGCGCTGCACGGTCGGCCGTGGTCGCGGCCAGTCGCTTGTGTCAGCGTCGCGCGGCCGAGCCCGCCGGACGCGAGACGATCTGCCGCACGATTCGCAACGGCACCGCGATGGTCGCTGGCGATGTCGACAGATCATCGGGGCGGCACGGCGATGATCGGACCTGCCGGGTATCGCGCCCCGTGGCTGGTGGCGATTCTGGCGCTCGCCGGGGCGCACGCGGCATTGGCGCAGCCGGTGCCGAATACTTGCGCGATCCACTACCCCAGTGATGCCGGCATCCCCTGGACCTGCCATCGGATCACTCGCCGGGACACGGTGCGCGGCCTTTTCGGGTCGCATTGGCGGGATGTCCTGCGCTTCAACCGCATCGACAGGCGCCACATCTACCCCGGGGTGCGGATCAAGATTCCCCTGCATCTGCGGCAGGTGGCCGATTTCACGCCCATGCCGGCCCGCTACCCCCCTGCGGCCACCGACCCCAAGTTCATCCTGGTGAATCTCACCGAGCAGTTCCTGGGTGCCTACGCATACGGCAAGCGGGTCATGTCCTTTCCCGTCGCATCGGGCGGAAGCGCCCATCCCACACCGGTGGGTCTGTTCAGGGTCAGCGCCTATGACCGGTTGCACAGCTCATCGCTCTACGACCTGGAGGGAACCCATACTCCATACCCCATGCATTATGCGCTGAGATTTTTCATCACTCAGAACGGGGTAACCGACTGGATCCATGGCCGCGACCTGCCCGGCTACCCCGCCTCGCATGGTTGCATCGGTCTGTACGACGAGCAGATGCAGAATGAGTATTACGGACGGCCCCGCCATCCTGTTCTGGAGGATGCCCGCACACTGTACGATTGGGCGATCGCCCCGCATCCCGACGACGGGGGTTTTCATTTGATCGCCGACGGTCCGCCGGTCATGATCGTTGGGCACGCGCCGTGCTTCCCGGCTAACGCGGCCAAGCGTTACGCGCCGATTCCTCCGGACTCACGCGGCACCGATATCCGGCCCGGACCCGCGGGCTGCGGCAACTGAGCGATGCTCGCGGGCGCCGGCTCGCGTCATTGCGGCGCAAGACCCCGGCTCGCCGCCTTCTCGACATGCGGTCCAACGCCGCCGCGGGACACAGCGTGACTTTTGGCATCGTAGAACGCATAATCTTAGCCGACGGCACTATGGATACCCTCCTCCATTCAATCGAGCCCATTAGATGCCCGGCTTTCATAGAAAGCCGGGGTTGGCTCGTGTTCGGTTCAGGTCGGAATGAGATGAGGACGAGTTTCCATGGTTACAGAAGAGGCAATTCAGGACGTCACGCAGCTGCTGTGCCTGCGCGTCCGGGCGGATTGTGATCCCGGCGCGCTCACGCGCGTCGTGAGTTTTTTCCAGACGCTGAACGTCGTGCCTCGCCGCGTCCTCGCGGAGTTTGGATCCGACGAGACACTGCACATTCGCGTCGATGTCGCGGGCCTTCCGGAGTTCCGTCTTTCCCAGATCGCCGCCAAGATCGGCGAGATACCGGCCATCGAGAACGCCTACTGGCACCATCTCTGACTCTCCGGGCCTGCCAGAGCTCATGTCCAGAACCCGCGACGAGCCGCCCAGCGGGTGCGGTGTCAACGCGCGGAAGCACGCGTCGCCACCGAGCGCCTCAGCATTGATCCCGAGCCCCGTGCAGCCGCGCGCCCCTCGAGAGCCGTCGCGCACGACGATGTCGCACCGCCCACGCTCATCGACAACTCCGATCGCCTGCAATAGCGTCTGCAGGCGTGTGCGCACGCACCCGAACGTCCTTCCCGAATGACGACTGCGCCTGACGAAGCTTTCCTCGACCCGTCGTTCGGCGATCAATAAATCCGCCAGCGAAACAGCCATCCGGCCGCCAGCAGGCTCAAGCCGGCGAGCGCGGCCATCACGGCATATTCAGGCACGAAAGCTCCGGCGGTCGAGCCCTCGAGGAACACACCGCGTACGATGACGAGTATGTGCCTCATCGGGTTGAGCCAGGTGAGAGCCTGAATGACGGGGGGCATGTTCGAGATCGGTGTCGCAAACCCCGAAAGCACGATGGACGGCACCATGAACAGAAACGCCCCGAGCAGCGCCTGCTGCTGCGTCACCGCGATCGAGGAAATCATCAGCCCGATGCCGATCACCGAGGCGACGAACAGCAGGATGCCCAGATACAGCGCAATGAGACTGCCGCGCAGGGGCACGTGAAACCAGAGAACCGCGACCAGAATCGTCGCCGAAGCCTCGATCGTGCCGATCAGCAGGCCCGGGATACCCTTCCCGAGCAGGATCTCGATCTGCCGGAACGGCGTCACGAGCAGTTGATCGAATGTCCCCAGCTCGCGTTCGCGCGCCACCGACAGGCCCACCACCAGCAGCGTCACCACCTGAGTGAGCAGCGCGACGATTCCGGGCACGATGAACCAGCGGGAGGCGAGCTGCGGATTGTAGCGGGTGCGCACATGCAGCAACGCCGGGACGGGGGGCTCCCCGTGCGTGCGCAGCCAGTGCAGAGAGAAGTCCGTGATGATCGAGTTCGCGTATCCCAATATGATGAGCGCGGTGTTCGAGTCCCGCCCATCGACGATGAGCTGCACCGGCGCGGGACGATGTGTCAGGAGATCACGGGTGAAATGACGATCGATCGCCAGGACGAGTCCCACTTTACGCGCATCGATCAGCGGTGTGATCCGGCGCGTGCTCTCGAGCAAGGCGACCTGACGGAAGACGTGCGTGCCGAGGAATCGCGCCACCAGAGCGCGCGAAGCGGCGCTGCCGTCCTGGTTGTAGACGGCGATGGGAACCCGACTGAGATCGAACGTCGCCGCATAGCCGAACACAATCAGCTGAACGAGCGGCGGCACAACCAGAACCAGCCGGCTCCTCGGATCCTTCAGGACCGCAAGCAGCTCCTTCACGATGAGCGCCATGACGGCCCGCCACATAGGTATCAATCCAGGCGCTTGCGCGCGCGCAGCCGGGCCGCGCCCACGAAGATCGCCGCCAAGACCGCCAGTGCCGCCGCGTTCGGTACGATCACCGACCACACGTCGCCGGCGAGAAACTCGCTCTGCAGGATCGCCACGAAGTAGCGCGCGGCGACGATGTGCGTGAGCAAACGAATTGCCCACGGCATGCTGCCGATGTCGAACACGAACCCCGAGAGGATGAACGCGGGCAGGAAAGTGACGATGACGGCGATCTGCCCGGCGACAAACTGGTTGCGGGCGACGCTCGAGATGAGCAGGCCCATGCCCAGGGCGGCTAGCAGGAACAGCGCGGACGCCCCGGTGAGCACCAGGAGCGAGCCGCGAAACGGCACTCCGAACAGGGTGACGGCCAGCACCAGTGTGGCCACCATGCCGCCCATCCCCAACACAAAATACGGTATGAGCTTGGCGAGCAGGATCTCGCGGATCGATGCCCGAGTGGCCATCAACGCCTCGAGCGTGCCGCGCTCCCACTCTCGAGCAATGACGAGCGCGGTCAGCAGCGCCCCGGTGAGCGTCATGACGATCGCGATGAGCCCCGGGACGAGGTAGTCCCGGCTGCTCACCGCGGGATTGAAGCGCACGCGCGGCTCCACCTCGATCGGCAGCCCTCGAGCCGATCCCAGCGACCGGCCGCGCGCCGCGAGCCAGCTCGCCCAGACCTGCTGCAGATAACCCTCGATGAGTCGGGCGGTATTCGCGTCGACGCCGTTGACGAACACGCCGATCGGGGCGGCGCCGGAGGAAATCAGCCGCCGGGTGAAGTCCTCACGCAGCCAGACGATGCCGCTGACCCGACGGGAGTCGAAGGCGCGATCGGCCGACTGAATGGTCGCGAAGGATTCGGGAGTGAAATACGGCGTGCCGCGCAGTTGGGCGACGAAGCTGGCCGTGACCGCGTCCGGCCGCTCCACGACGACCGCGAGGGGAACGTCGTGCGGATCGAGCGTGACGCCGTAGCCGAACAGCACCAGGAGCATCGCCGGAAGGAGGAAAGCGATCGCGAGCGCGGACGGGTCGCGCACGATCTGCAGCGCTTCCTTGCGCAGCAGTCCCGCAAGCCGCTCGAGCGAAGCGCTCATGCGGCGCTCGGCTGGGGCGCCGCCTGGAGCAACGCGATGAAGGCATCTTCCATGGTCGGCTGAGGCAGTGCCGCGCTGCGGACGCGGTCTTTGATATGCTCCGCATCGCCCGTCGCGAGCACCCTACCCTGGGCGAGAATCGCCAGCCGATCGCAGTATTCGGCTTCCTCCATGAAATGCGTGGTCACCAGAACCGTGACGCCAGACTCCGCCAGCGAATTGATGCGCCGCCAGAACTCGCGCCGCGCGAGCGGATCGACACCCGAAGTGGGTTCATCGAGAAACAGAATGTCCGGCTCATGCATCAGGGCACAGGCGAGTCCGAGGCGCTGCTTGAATCCGAGCGGCAGCTCGCGGCTGACGTCCTGCGAGCGTGTGGCGAGATTGAACTCCTCGAGCGCCCAGGCGATTCGGGCGCGGCGGCGCGGCTCCGCGAGCCGATAGGCGCTGGCGAAGAAGCGCAGGTTCTCCACGACCGACAGATCTCCGTAGAGAGAGAATTTCTGCGCCATATAGCCGATGCGGCCGCGCGCCGAGGCTGCTGCGCGCCGCAAGTCGTAGCCCGCCACGCGCAGCTTCCCGGCCGAGGCCGGCAACAGCCCGCAGAGCATCCGGAAGGTCGTCGATTTTCCGGCGCCGTTCGCGCCGAGCAGTCCGAAGATCTCGCCCCGGCGTACCGTGAATGAAACGGCATCCACGGCCACGAAAGCCCCGAATCGGCGCGTGAGCTGTTCGGCGAGAATGACGGCATCGCCGCCCGGTGACACGGTGGTGCGAGCCGCGGTATGGACCGTGGTCTGCGCCGCCCGTACCGGCACATCGGGGTGCGCGTGCTCGACGGGCTGCGAGCCCGCCGATGCACGGATCGATTTCAGCACCGTCACGAAGCTGTCCTCGAACCGTGGCGGAACCGGGACGATATGCAGCGGTCCTGAAAGCGGCGGCAGTGCGGTGCTCGAGAATTGGACACCCGGCTCGGTCACCACCCGCACGAACGCACCCTGAATGGTCGCGTCGACCACGCCGGGAACTCCTGCGATGCGCTCCTGCAGTTGGCGCTTGCCGAGCCCGGGCGTCGACACATGGAAGCTTCGCCCGTTCGCGGCGGCGGTGAAGCGGGCCGGGTCGGTGGCGCCAACGAGATGTCCCTGGTGCAACAGGAGCACATGCTGACAGCGCTCGGCCTCGTCCAGGTAGGCCGTGCTCAAAATCACGGCCAACTGCTCGGCTCGAACCAGATGGTCCACGATCTCCCAAAGCTCCCGCCGCGACATGGGATCGACCCCGACCGTGGGCTCATCGAGCAACAGTATCCGCGGCACGCGCACGAGCGTACAGGCCAAGCCGAGCTTCTGCTTCATGCCGCCCGAGAGCCGTCCGGCCAGCCGATCCAGGAACGGCGCGAGCCCGGTCATGTGCAACAACTCGCGATCGCGCGCCTCACGCTCGGCCGGCGCGACGTTCTGCAGTCTCGCATAGAGATCCAGGTTCTCGCGAACCGTGAGATCCTCGTAGAGGCCGAAGCGCTGGGGCATGTATCCGAGGTGCGCGCGCGCGCCGTCCGGATCCCGCGCGACGTCGACCCCGAATACTTCGAGGCGCCCGCTCTGCAGGCGCAGAAGACCGGCCGCCAGACGCATCAGCGTGGTCTTTCCGGCGCCATCCGGCCCGATCACACCGGTGACGGCGCCGCGCTCGCCGCGGGCCGTGACACCCTCGAGCGCCGTCAGCGTCCGCCCGCCCGCCTCGAAGACATGCGCGACCTTTTCGAGTCGAAGCGCCGGTGGCGGCTCACTCTCGGGTGACATGGTGTGCTCCGCACCATCGCGCCGTGGCAGGACCCCCGCCGCTGCCTGCCGCGGCATGACGCGACAGATCGATGTGCACCGTCGCCGGCATGCCCAGACGGAGCTCGCGGCGGAAATTGCACGCGTAGATGCGCACCTGATAGACGAGCTGCGTGCGCAATTCGGGCGTCTCGACCGTCTTCGGCGTGAATTCCGCCGTCGGGGAGATGTAGCCGACCCAGCCGCGGTAACGTCGGCCCGGATAGCTGTCCGTCATGATCTGGGCCGGCGTACCGGGCGCAATCCTGCCGAGATCCCTCTCCGGTATGTACGCGCGCACCCACAGCGGCGAAGTGAGCGCAATGGTATAGACAGGTGTGGCCGGGGAGGCCATATCCCCCGGCTCGAGAATGCGGTCCTCGACCACGCCGTTCGCCGGTGAGCGAAGCCGGGTGTCCGCCAGCTCCCGTGCCGCGACCGCCGCCGCGGCGAGCGCGGCCGCGTATGCATTGCGCGCGGCGATGATGTCCTCGCGCCTTGGGCCCGCGACGGCGAGCGAGTACGTCTGCAACGCGGCCTGGTAATTCGCGTCCGCGGCGCGGACCTGAGCGCGCGCATCGTCGCGATCCTGGATGGAGGCGATCCCTTGAGGAATCAGCGCGAGGGTTCGCGCGTAGTTGATCTCGGCATTGCGGTAGACGGCACGCAAGCCGTCCATGGTGGCTTTCGCCTGCGCGATTTCCTGCGGCCGAGAGCCATGCGTCAGCCGTAGAAGAACGGCGCGGAGGTTCGCGGCCGTATGTGTCGCCGCCGCGAGGCGCGCCGCATAGCGCAAGTCGTCCATCCGGGCGATGAGCTCGCCCTTTCGCACCCGCTCACCCTCCACGACCAGCATCCGCGAGACCGGACCATTATCGTTGAACGCCGGTTGCACCTCCCAGATGTCCACATTACCGTACAGCGTCAGGACATTCGTGACCGGCCTGGAGCGCACCCACCAATACAGCAGGGCGCCGGCGAGACCGAGGGAAGCCACGGCCGTCAGCGCAATGAAGCGACGACGCGCCTTCATAGTGGAGGCTCACCCTGGCGGCGCTTGCCAACGCCGGACTGCGCCGCACCGCCGCGCGCGCACACGTGCGCGCTCTTCCACCAGCCGCCGCCCAACGCGACGAGCAACCGCGCGCTGTCGATATAGCGCTGTGCCCTTGCGGCGGCGAAGCCGAGCCTCGCGTGCTGATATCTTCGTTCCGCGTCCAGGAGCTGCAGGACGTTGCTGCGACCCGCGGCATAGCTCGCCCGCTGCAGCCGAACCGCTGTCCGGGCGACCTCGAGCGTCCGCCGCTCGGCGGCCGCCAGCGCGGCGTCGTTGTCGAGCGAACGCAGCGTGTCGGCGACCTGCGCGAACGCCGAGAGCACCGTCAGTCGATACAGGGCGAGGGATGCCTTGAGCGCATCGAGCGAGGCGCGCCGCTCGGCCCGCAAGGCGCCGCCGTGAAAGATCGGCGCCGTGAGACCGGCCATGAGCGCCCAAACACCGCTCGACCCGCCGAACAGCATCCCGGGGCGCAATGCGGCCGTGGCGATCGATGCCGACAGCACCAAATGCGGATACATCTGCGCAGTCGCGATACCGGCCTCGGCGCTGCGCAGGCGCACCTGCTCTGCAGCGGCAAGAATGTCGGGACGCTGGCGGACGAGCCTCGAGGGAAGACTGAGCGGCAGTCTGCCCGGCAGATGGAAGTCGGCGAGAGTAAAGGCCGGCGCCACCCACCGCCCCGGAGTTCCGCCAACCAGAATCGTCAACGCATACTCGGCGATCGCCCGAGCCTGACGCAGCGGAGGCAGACGCGCCTGGTCGGTATCGAGCTGTGTCAGTGCGGCGAGCACATCGGTGCGCGACGCGCGACCGACACTGAATTCCCGCCGTATCAGCACCACGTCGCGCTCGTCGTCGCAGATGATCCTTCCGATCGCCTCGATCTGGACATGCAACTCAGCGAGGGTCAGCGCCTGCTCGACCGCTTTGCCGGTGATCGTCAGGTAGGCCGCGGCGAGCTGGTCACGCTCGAGATCGACACCTGCCCGGCGCGCCTGCACCTCGCGCCGCGTGAGCCCGAATACGTCGGGCGAGTAGCTTACGGTCGGCCCCAAGGAATACAGGTCGAAGGTCGGCAGCTGGTGCTTGCCCGGCAGGAGGGCGAGCAGCCCCAGCGCAAACGCCGGACCTTGCTGGCGCTGCAGCGCCGCGCCGAAGTCCAACTGCGGATAGTAACCCCCGCGGGCGGCGCGCAAAACCTGCCGCGTCTGCGCAAGCGTCGCGTGCGCGGCGACGAGGGTCGGATTGTCGGCGATCGCTCGGCGCAGCACGCTCTCGAGCGCCGCGGAATGAAACAGATCCCACCATTGCGCTGGAATCGCCCCGTCGACAACCAGCCGCTGCGGCGGCTCGCCGTGGCCCGGAATAAGCCGGGGTTGCCGTTCCGGCGCCGTATACGCGCTCGCCCTCGGGGGACTCGGCCTCGTGACGCGCGGTCCGACCGCGCAAGCCGCCAGCGCCAGGATCGAGGCGACCAACAAGGCGCCCCGGAGAAATCCGGCGATCCGCCGATTCCAGGTCGATGCGGCGTGACCCGGCCGCGTGCGGCCGCTGCGACAAAAAACCGACATGACTCCAGGCCATCCAAAGCGCGGCGGGACAGGAAGACACTCGACTGCCGCCGTCGCGACATCCTCTCGCCCGACCCACGGTCGGAAAATACGTACAGTTCACAGACCGTATAACGCGCACGGTGTTGCGAGGAGCCGCGCCGCCGCGGACGGCGCAACATGTTATCGGCGCCGCTGCATCCGGCTCCGCAGGCGCACGTCCTGAAGGAAACACCGAGCGCGCCGCAGTGAGGATTTCTACGGATGGTACAGATCTATCCCGCGGGAGAAATTCATAAGTCGAGGAACGGAGTTGCCCACAGCGCCATGTCCGATCAGCGACACGAACAGGAGGGAGATCGCGCCGCGCGCCGCCGCACGGCCCGGACGCTCAGGGCGATCGGCGCCTGCCTGTGCTGGCTTCCCCTGATTACCGGGTGCGCGTCGCTGAGCCGAAAACCGGCACCGCCGGCTGAATATTCGAGCGTTCGCCTTACCGGCTTTCCGTCGCGGATCCGCTGGGCCGGAGAAATGAGCGCACGGCAATTCCGCCGCTGGGCTGCCACCCACCTCTCCAGTGTCGAACGATCCGCCGACGGCGACCCGGTGAATATTCTGGTCTTGTCCGGTGGCGGTGGCGCCGGGGCATTCGGCGCCGGAGTGCTCACCGGATGGTCGCAGCTCGGGACGCGCCCGCCCTTTCAGATCGTCACCGGCGTCAGCGTCGGGGCGCTCATCGCTCCGTTTGCGTTTCTCGGGTCCCAATGGGACAAGGAGCTGTCGTCCGCTTTTCAGTCTCCCGAGGCGCCGCGCCTGCTGCAGCGCAGGATGCTCGGCTGGCTCGCCCCGGTATTTGGCTGGAGCCTGTTTCGCGGCGCTCCGCTGCGGCAGATGGTGGACCGGTACGCAACGCCCAAGTTATTGCGCGCGGTCGCGGCGCAAACGGCGCTTGGACGGCTGCTGCTCGTCGCGACGACGGACCTCGACACCGGCGAGGTCGTCGTCTGGAACATGGGAGCGATTGCGGCCCGGGGCGGTCGGCGCGCATTGTGGCTGTTTCGCAAGGTGCTCGTCGCCTCGGCGAGCATACCGGGCGATTTCCCGCCGGTGCTGATGCCGGTGGAAGCCGGCGGAAGGCCCTTCGAGGAGATGCATGTCGACGGCTCGGCCAGCTCGTCGTTCCTGTTCGCGCCGGGGGTGGTCACGATCCTCCCCGGAAGGATCAAACTCCTGGACGGCGCCAACGTCTATCTCATCATCAACGGACACCTGCGCGAGCGACGCGAAACCACGGACAACAGCGCGGCCGCAATCCTCATTCGCAGCGCCGACACCGTCCTGGTAAGCGACTCCCGAACCCGCGTGAAGCTTGTCGATGCGTTCGCCCAGCGGCAAGGCGCCGACCTGAAGGTCGCCGAGATCCCGGCGAGCTACCCGCTCGGCGGCTTCACGGCGGATCTGAAGCCGGCCGCCATGAGGGCCCTGTTCGCCTACGGGGAGCGCTGCGCGCGTGAGCAGAAAGTGTGGCGCACGGCACTCGCGGTACTCAATTGGATCGGCCGCTTCCGCGGTCACGCGCGCAAACAACGGCCGCCGTGCCCCGTGACCGCCGCCGCCCGCTGATGCGCCGCGGCACCGGGGCCGGCGTCCATCAACGTCCGGCCTCGAGCTCGGGATAATGGCGGAAGATGCCCTCTTCGCTGAAGGGTAGACGCCGATCCGACTGTAGATAGGCCTGGATGCGCGGCCGCGCTTCGACAGCCCGCCGCAAGGCGTCCAGGCGCCGATACCGCGGCCCGGCACGGCGCATCGAGGCCGGGAACGCGTAAGCGAGACCGACGAGAACCTGGAACAACGACAGATCGGCGTAGGTCACTCGGGCGCCCGTGAGCCAGCCCCCGCCGCGCGGATTGCGCGCCAGCACCCGCTCGAAGTAATCCAGGTACTTCGGCAGACGATTGTCGAGAAAGTCCCGGGCGCGCCGCCGCGCTTCCCGCTTCTGCTCCTCGTAGTACAAACCGGAGGCGATCGGATGATGCGTCTCGTGCACCTCATCGACGAGGTCGCCGATCGTCAGCTGCAGCTGTTGAATCCACAGCCGCCGGCGCTCCTCCTTGGGCGCGAGGTCATGCCGGGTCCCGAGAAAGTACAGGATATTCGCGGTCTGCGCCAAGACCCGCGGGCCGGCTTTGAGGATCGGCGGCGCGAACGGCAACTCCCCGCCCTCCCGCCCCGCGAGCATCCGCATCAGCCGAGGGACACCTGAACCTCTGCCCCGGCGGCGTGCCACATCCACGTACTCGCACGCTGCCTCCTCGAGCGCAAGTCGTATGAATTCCCCGCGCCCCTGAATCGTCGGCCAGTAATAGAGTTCATAGCGCATCGGTTCCACTCCCGAAGCATCCCTGCCGGCGCAGGGAACGCATCACATGCCGCACTGGGCCCGTACGGCCGCGCCCGTATCAGCGGGGAGGCGCTGCGTCCCGCAGCGCGCGATCCAGATCGGCCCAAAGATCCTCGATCGCCTCGATTCCCACGCTCAGGCGCAGTAATGACGGCGGCAGGTGCCCCTGTCCGGGCACCCGGGCGCGCCGCTCGATGGTGGACTCGACCGCGCCGAGGCTGGTGGCATGTTGGATGAGCCGCAGGCCGCCGCAGACCGCATCGGCGGCAGCGGCGTCACCGCGCACATCAAAGGAGATGATCGTGCCGAATCCCTCGAGCACGCGCCGCGCGGCCTCGTAGGTCGGGTGGCTCGGCAGTCCGGGATAGCGGGTCCGCGCAACGTTCGGATGGTGCGCGAGGCGCTCGGCCAGCTCCATTGCATTGCGCTGCGCCCGCTCGAGCCGCAATGCCAGCGTCCGGGCCCCACGAACCGCCAGAAACGTCTCCAGTGTACCCGGCGTCGCGCCAGCGAGCTCGCGGGCCTGTCGTAGTGCCGCCACGAGGCGCGGCTTGCGCGCGGTGACCACTCCACCGAGCAAGTCCGAGTGCCCCCCGATGAACTTGGTTACCGACTGCACGGCCACATCGGCGCCAAGTGCCAGCGGGCGCTGGTTGAGCGGGGTCGCAAAGGTGTTGTCCACGCCCAGGATTGCTCCGCGCTTGCGCGCAGAGGCACAGATGGTGTCGAGGTCGGGCACGGCCAGCAGCGGGTTCGACACCGATTCGAGCCAGATCAGGTCCGCGATACCGCACGCATCGACCCAACCAGCGGTGTCGGTCACCGCAAGGCGGCGCACGGTCCACCGACCATGGTTCACGCCCGCTTGGGCGAGTCCTCCGACGCCCTGGTAGCCGTCGTCCGGCAGGACGAGCACCGATCCGGTGGGAAGCTGATCGAATATCGCCGCGATCGCCGCCATGCCCGAAGCAAACGCGACGGAATCCCCGCCTTCCAGGCCACCGACGATCTCCTCGAGCGCTTCCCAACCCGGCGTGGCGTCGTTGCGAGAATACGTCCGGCGATCACCCAGGATGAAATTCGATGCCGGCCAGGGGGGCACGTTGAGCGGGGCGCCGGGACGACGGTCCCGTCCTGCCGTGACCAGCCATGATTCAACTGAACCCGCGCCGCCCGTGTCATGGCTCGCACTGTCCCGAGATGTCATCTGTTCATGGTAGCGCATCCGGGCCGCCACCTGCCGTCCGCGAGCCCAGAGGCAATTCGGCGCTTACGTCGTCTCCGAGCGTCCAAAGCGCATAAATGTGCGCGCAGTTTGACATAAGCCATTTTTATTTTTAATTTTCATGATGTTACACACGTTTCCACGATTTCGACTGAGTACTCTTGAATCTGATGAACCGATCGGCGACCAGCCGCACGGCCTTTAGCGGGATCGTTCCTAGAGACTCGCCCCATGCCCGCCCTGTCCCACAACGTGGTCGATCCCGCCCTCGCCGCCGCTGAATTCGACGCATCGCCGCGTTCGACGGCCCCATACGGCGCCGACGTACTGATCGAGGCACTGCCCGACCTGGTCCTGCTCCTCGGGCGGGACGGCATTCTCCTTGCTCACGGTGGCGGGCGTACGACCCCCGCCCTCAAGCCACGGGCGGACGCTCTCGGCAAAGCGCTGGACGTGACGTGGCCTGCGCGCATCGCCACCTTGCTCAAGCAACTCACGCGCAAGGCGATTGCCCAGCGCGAGACAATGGTCGCACGCTTCGTCAGTTGCGGCGTCGAATACACGGCGCAGTTTTCGCCGCAGGGGCCGGAGCGTGTTCTGTGCGTCATCCGTCTCGTTGCCAGCATCGCCGCGAAAGATCTTCCGGACACCGATGCGGGCCCGCCGCCCCAGCTCGATCGGCGCGGATTCCTGCACAGATTCAAGGAATCGCTGTCGTGGGCAACCCTGCGCGAGACGCCGGTCGCGCTCGCCATGGTCCATGTGGATGGCATCGCGGATATTGCCCAGGCGCTCGCCTCCGAGGTGTCCGAGCAGGTCATGAGCGCGGCGATCCGCAGGCTCCCGCCGCCGCGGGAGGACCCGGCGTCCACGGCCGGCGGGCCGCGCTGGTATCTCGGCCAGCTGAGCGAAGGCTTGCTCGCGGTCGTCATTGAAAGCGCCGATCGGGAGCCGATCGAGACCTGCGTCGGCTCGATCTGTACGAGCCTGAGCGAGCCCATTCGCGCCGGCGACGCGCAATTCCACCTAACACCGTACGCCGGTGTTTCGATTCTCGGCCAGGACGCATCCACACCGCAGCTCCTGTTGGAGCAGGCGCGTACCGCGGCGATCGAGGCACGCCGGTCGGGCGGTACACCGGGCATCCGCTTCTTCACCGACACGATGAAGCTGCGTGCTCTGGCACGCATCGATCTGACTCGCGAGCTGCGCAACGCCATCGCCAATGGGGACATCCGCCTGCGCTATGTCGGTCGCCACGCGCTCGACACCGGCCGTCTGGTCGCCTGTGTGGGTTATCTGCGATGGACCCATCCGCTGCGCGGCGAGATCCGCCCCGCGGAATTCCTGCGGGTCGCCGCGGCGACCGGACTCGCCACCACGCTGTCGCGCGCCGTATTCGCGCAGCTGCGCAGCGACTTCGCCGTATTGGCCGAGCGCTGCGCGCCCGAGGTCTGTGTCTCCTTCGGCGCCCTGCGCCACCACGTGCTCGACGAGGTGTTTCTCGGTGACGTCGCGCGGCTCGTCACCGAAGGCGGCGTTCCCGCGCACCGGCTCGAGCTTCGCATTGCCGAGAAGGTCTTCGTGACGCGCGACACTGCCCAGTCCGAAGCACTCAAGCGCCTCGGCGTCCGGCTGGTCGTCGACGAAGTGGGTCGCGGCATAGGCTCGCTCGATGCGCTCGCACGCGCCCCCATTTCCGGTCTGCAGCTCGACCGCGCCTGGGTCACGGCGGTTTGCGCCGATGCGGTCGCCGGCAGGGTATGTCGGGCGGGCATCGAGATGGCGGCCGCATTGGGACTGGTGCCGATCGCGACCGGAGTCGACAACGCAGAGACGCGTGACGCGCTTCTCAGTTTTGGATGCGCGTACGGCAGCGGGGATCTGTATCGTGACGACGAATTGGACATAAGTCGGGAATTTGACGCCACCGTTATGTGACGCACATCACAGTTGCGGGCGGGATTCCTGCGACTTGCTTGTCTGTGACGTGCGTCACACTCATCCGAGACTGCGCACCGGCGACAGCTGGAGGATCCCGCGATGCGCAGCCCACGACCGCTTCTGAACGCGACGGCGATTCTCGGACTCGTGCGCACGCTCTCGCCCGTCGGCATTGCGGCCCGGCAGTCCATCGCGCGGGCATGGGCTTCGGCCACCGCCCGCCGGAGCGTACTTCGGGTTCGGGAAGCACTCGGACCCGGACTGTGGATCAATCATACCGTCGCCGCTGCGCTCGATCGCGAGCAGGCGTGGGCGTTGCGCGCCGGTGACGAGGCGCGGCCGCATCGCGACCGACCCGTCCGAACACGACGGACTACTCCTCTCCTTTCGGGGCTGACGACCTCTCTGAGGGGCACCGCACCGACGGGCGCGCATCGGTGATCCGCGCAGGCGCCGGCAGATCGTCATGAACCTCCTCGGCAATGCGCTCAAGCTCCCTGAGGACGGCCATATCATCGTGAAGGCCGAGATCGGCGCTGCGGCTGCGCGCGGCTCACCCGGCTCACCCGGCTCTCATCTCGGAACGCACTGCGGACGCAGTGCAAAACGGAGACAGCCGTGCGGCCTGTAGCCATTATCGCGGATGACGAGGAAGCCGGACGGCTGCTGCTGGCCGAGTCCGCCGAACAGGCGGGCCTGGCTCCGCTCACCTTCGGCAGCGGACCCGAAGCGCTAGCGGCGGCGCATGCTTACGCAGCGGCAATCGTCTTGTTGGACGTCGATATGCCGGGCATGGACGGTTATGCGGTATGTCGCCGTCTGCGCGCCGAGGCGCGCTTCACCAGCACGCCGATCGTGATGGTCACCGGCCACGAGGATTCCGCGGCGGTCACCCTGGCATTCGACGCCGGCGCCACCGACTTCATCTCGAAGCCGGTCAACTGGGCGCTGCTGCCCCGGCGTCTGGAATACATCCTGCGCAACGCCGCCGCGGCCGAGCGCACCGAGCGGCTCGCTTACTTCGATCCGCTCACCGCGCTGCCGAATCGGCAGCGCTGTCTCGAGACCGCCGAGCAGCAGTTCGCGCAGGCCGCGCGCATGGGTCAATCCGTGGCGGTCGTGTACCTGGACCTCAACGGCTTCAAACGGATCAACGATACCTTCGGGCATTCCGTCGGCGACACGGTGCTGCGCACGGTGGCCGGCAAACTCGCCAGTGTGGCGGACGGCCCCGCCGGCGGCGGGGCGCATATCTCCCTGGCCCGCTTCGGCGGTGACGAGTTCGTGATCCTGGTGCGTCACCCCGAGGCGCAAGCACTGGCCCTCGAGCTCGGCGAGCGCTGCGCCGCGGCATTCCGGGAGCCGATCTGCCATGAAGGCTTGGAATTCTACTCGGCCCTGAGCATCGGGATCGCCGTATATCCCCGGGATGGCGCGGACGTTGCCACGGTGCTCAAGTACGCCGACACCGCGATGTACCAAGCCAAGAGCGGCGGCGCTGCGCCGATCGCGGTCTATGTTCCGGCAATGAGCGCGCCGCTGCGCAACTGGCTCGAGCTCGAGTCCCGCCTGCGGCGGGCCGTCCAGGACGAGTGCGTGCAGCTGGTGTTCCAGCCCAAGTTCGCCCTGTCGGATTCTCGTCTCTCGGGCGTCGAGGCGCTGTTGCGGTGGAGCGACCGCGAGCACGGGGAGATCTGCCCCACTCGCTTCGTGGAGATCGCCGAGGACAGCGGTCTAATTCTCGAGATGGGCAACTGGGTAGTGCGCGCTGCCTGCCGCCAGTTGCGCCGCTGGCTCGACGCGGGCTGCGCGGTTCCCGTGGCCATCAACGTTTCCGGCAAGGAATTACTGCACGGCGATCCAGCCGGTGTCCTCGAGCGGGAGGCCGCGGCCGCCGGCGTGCCCACGGCGCTCATCGAGATCGAGATCGCCGAATCGGTCCTGGTGCGCGACTCGGCCAGGGTGCGCCGGGCGCTCGCGCGGCTGCGCGAGCTGGGATGCCGCATCGCGCTCGACGACTTCGGTACGGGCTACTCCTCGCTCGCCTACATCACGCGCTTTCCGCCCGACCGGCTCAAGATCGACAAGGCTTTCGTGCGCAACGTCGACAGCTCGGCGAGCGACGCCGCCATCGCGAATGCGATCCTCTCGCTCGCCAAAACGTTGGGCATCACCGTGACCGCCGAGGGGATCGAGCGCCCCGGCCAGCTCGAATGGCTGCGCAGCCGCGGCTGCGACGAGGCGCAGGGCTTCCTGCTCTCGCGCCCGCTGGCGGCCGCCGAGCTCGAAGCGCGGTATCTGCGCGGATCGACGGCCGTGCCCTCCGGGTCACGCAAGCGGGTCAGCGCCTGGTGTTCCGACACCGGCTCAATCATGCTAAATAAGGAATATTTACCCCAGAGGAACATCGGGCCGAGCGGTGCTTCAAATCCATCCGAGTCGGGAGGCATGGCCGTGCCGGATCCCGCTGCGTAGCCTGCTCGCGGCCCTGACGATCCTGGCGCTTGCCCCGAGCGCCTGCGCCGCCGCGTCACGCTCTGTGCCCCATCGGCGCGCCGAAAGGCTGCACACCGTCATCGTCACCGCTCAGGGTCGAAGGCAATCCGTCGCCGAGGTTCCCGAGAGCATCACCGTGTTCTCGGCCCGCACGCTTGCCGCGCTCGATATCCAGTCCTTCAACGGCTACGCCACCGAGACGCCCAATCTGTCCTTCGCATACGGTGCTGGCTCGACGGGGATCTCGAACGCTCGCACGATCGCCATCCGGGGCATCACCGGGCAGAACCTGTTCGGTACCTCCGGTGCGACCGGGTTTTATATCGACAACACCCCGCTGCCGGAATCGGTCAATCCACGCATCGTCGACATCAAGCGCATCGAGATCCTCAAAGGCCCGCAGGGGACCCTGTTCGGGGAGAGTTCCCTCGGCGGCACCGTGCGCATCATCACCCGCAAGCCCGATCTGACCCGCAATGCGCTGGCGTACAAGGCGCAGGCCGGATTCACCTCCGGCGGCGGCAGCGCCGATGGCGGTCTCGATGTCATCGACAACCTGGCACTCGCCCCGGGGCGGCTCGCGACGCGTATCGTGCTATTCGGCAACCATCAGGCGGGCTATTTGACCCGAACCTTCCCGCCGCCGACCAGCCCCGCGACCGAGGACCCCTTCCTGCAAGTTCCCCGCACGAGCGTGGGGGACCAGGGGGCCCAGACCACGTATGGCGGCTCGATCGCGACCCGCCTGCGCGTCAACCGGGCACTGGAGGTGGACCTGATGATCATGGCGCAGGACACTCACGACAAGGGATTCCCGGCCACCTTCGCCCCGCTGCCGGCCTTCAAGCCCCTGTACACCCTCAATCGGGCCTTCAACGTCCAGCCGGGCGCCACCTCCGCCTGGGTGCTTCCGTCGCTGACGATCCGCTATCGGCGCGGCAACCTGCGGCTCGTGTCCGCCACCAGCTATTTCTACCGCCACAACCGCGATATCGAGGACTCCACGTACGGTACCGGGCAGATTCTGCGCAGCTACTACGGCGTCTCCGCGCTGCCCGCCCAGCCCTTCCTGTGGGACCAGAAGAACTACGAAAATCAATTCACGCAGGAAATTCGCCTGTCGTTCACGCGATTCCTCGGCCTCAGCGGGACCGTCGGCGCATTCTTCGCCCGCACCCGCTCGGTGCTGTCCATCCCGCCGACCTATGCGCGCGGGCTGGTGGCCGCCACGGCCGACAACACCGTCGTCGGGCCCTGGCCCAACGACCTGCTCTGGACCGATTACAACCCGGCCATGCAGCGCGACATCGCCCTGTTTGGGCAGATCTACGTACCGCTCGGCCGCAAGCTCACGTTGACCCTGGGCGCGCGCCGATACTGGCTCCATCAGACGTCGGATTACACGGCGAACGGCTTCAACAATTTCGGCCTGACGCCTAGCGATCCGCAATCGAGCCGCCAGTCCGGAATCGACCCGAAGGTTGCCCTGTCGTACAAGGTCGGCAAGCGAGCCATGGTCTACGCGTCCGCATCGGAGGGTTTCCGCGCCGGCGCCGCCCAGACATTCATGCCCTTCTGCGCGCTGCCGAGCCTGCCGGTCAACGACATCACGCACCTGAAATCCGATACGCTGTGGAGCTACGAGGTCGGCGCGAAGACGCAGGTGCCGGACACCGCCCTGCTGCTCTCGACCGCCGTCTTCCATATCGATTGGCGCAATCTTCAGCAGCAGGTCGCGCTGCCCTGCGAGTCCATTTTCGACATCAACGGCCGGCGGGCGGTGATCAACGGTGCGGACCTCGACCTCCAGGGCCACATCGTTCCGTCGCTGCTGCTGCGGGCCGGCGTGGGGTTCGAGAAGACCGCGATCACCGAGCCGGGTGCTCTGGCGATCGTCGGGATCACGCCGGGCTCGCGCATACTCGGCACGCCGGCCTGGACTGCATCACTCGCAGGCCTCTACACGCGGCGCATATCGACAGGGCTCGACGGCTTTATCGAGGTGGATGCCAGCTACACCGGAAACAGTCGAGCGCTGCTCAACGGCGGCAACGGCACGTTCGCAACGCGCGGCGCATATGTGCTGGTCGATCTGCGCATCGGCGTACGCCATCACGGAAACTCGATTTCCATCAATGTACGCAACGCGACCAACTCGAGACCCAATCTCGGCGATATCGGTTACATCGGCTATGCGCAATACACGGCCGGCGGAACCGTCATTCCACAGGTGGCAACCCTGCCGCCGCTGACAGTCTTGCTGCAGTACAGCCATGACTTCTGAGCGGCCGCTCACCCGCGGTACAGCTTCGCGATCAGATGCGGCGGAGTGCCCAGAAAATAGAGCGTGAGGCACCCGAGATTCCGCAAGCTCCGGCGCCACCAGCCGTCCTGATGCCACCGTTCGGCTGACGTACGCGCAATCGCGGGAAGCACGGTAAGCCGCTGACGCCCGATGCGACGTATGAGATCAGCGTCCTCCATCAGCGGCCAAGCCCGATACCCTCCGAGAGACTGGTACAGCGCGCGATGGATCAGCAATCCCTGATCGCCGTAAGCCAGCCCGAGAAGGCGCACGCGCCACGCGACCATACGTTCCAGCCGCCGCGCGCTGGCGCTGAGGTCATCGACTCCGAACTGGAAGGTGGCGGCGCGCAGGCGGTTGTCCTGATGGGCCGTAAACTCGCTCAGCGCCCTGCTCCACCCGTCACCGAGCACCGTGTCGGCGTGCAGAAACAGCAGCCATTCGCGCTGGGCCGCCGCCGCGCCCCGGCGCAGTTGAATACCGCGGCCCGGATCGCTGGCAATGACACGCGCACCCCACCGGGTGGCTATCGTCACGGTGTCGTCGTGGGAGCCGCCGTCAACGACGACGATTTCGCCAACGCCATCGCACGCGGACAGGGTCGCGGGCAAATGTCGCGCCGCATTGAGCGCGGGAATCACGACCGAGACGTCGAACAAGCCGGCCTTTGACCCACAGTCGGCGCCCATGGCCGTTCAGGGCAAGGCGCGCAGCAGGCGGACCAAGCGCCTGGGCCATGGGCTGAACAGCTTTGGACCATAGAACGCGCTTGCGGCCGCCTTGGAAATCTCCCCGAGCGTCGGATAGGGAACGATGAGATTCGTCAGCGCGCTGAGCCGCAGTCCCTGGCTGATCGCGAGACCCCACACCGGGATCAACTCGCCGGCCTGCGGGCCGAGTATGGCCGCCCCGAGAATCGCTCCGCGCCGGTCGGTCACCACTTTGATGCCGCCGGCGGTCTGTCCCTGTGCGCGGGCGCGATCGTTGTCCTCGAGACTCGCCCGCACCACCCGCACCGCTGCGCCGAAGCGCTCGCGGGCCTGCGCTTCCGTGAGGCCGGCCTGGGCGAGCTCCGGATCACAGTAGGTGACCCACGGCAGGGCTCGATAGTCGACCTTCGCCGGCAGCCGAAACAGCGCATTGCGGATCACGATGCCCGCCTGGTAGCCCGCCGCATGGGTGAATTGTGGAGCCCCGATGACATCCCCGAGCGCAAAGACCCGTCGGTTCGTGGTGCGCAGCCGCGCATCGACGCGAATGCCGCCCGAGGTGTACTCGACGCCCGCGCGCTCGAGCGCGAGCTCCGCCAACCGCGGCTGGCGGCCGGCCGCAACCAGCAGATGCGAGCCAACCACCTCGCCGCCCGAGCCGTAGCGCGCGACGATGCCGCGGGCACCGTGCGAGATTTCGGTGACCTCAGCATCTTGATGAATCGAGATGCCTTCGCTCGCGAGTCGTCCCCTGAGCATGTCGACCAGCTCCGGCTCATCGCGCGGGAGCAACCGGCCGCGCTGCAACAGCGTCACCGCGCTGCCCAGCCGGCGGAACGCCTGCGCCATCTCCACCCCGACCGGACCTCCTCCGACGATGAGCAGATGCTCGGGGCGCCGACTCAACGAGAAGAGCGTTTCATTGGTCAGTGCCCCGATCTCATCGATGCCCCTCACGGGCGGGATAACGGCCGCCGAGCCGGCCGCGATGACGATACGGCGCGCCCGGACACTGATCCCTCCACCAACCACCTCGTTGCGGCCCGTGAATCGCGCTGGCGCACCAATCACGCGCACGCCCAATTTCTCGAGCCGCTCGACCGAGTCATGCGGTGCAATCTGCCCGATGACCTCGTGTACGCGGCGCATGACGGCCGCGAAATCCGCTTCGGGCGCGCCGGAACGAATCCCGTAGCGCCGCGCCTCCGCGACGGTCTGCGCCACATGCGCCGCCGCGAGCAGCGCTTTCGACGGAACACAACCGTAGTTGAGGCAGTCCCCCCCCATCGCCCCCTTCTCGAACAGAACGGTACGCGCGCCGAGCTGCACGGCGCCGACCGCGACGGACAATCCGGCCGCGCCGGCGCCAATGACACAGACATCACATTCGATTGCGTCGCTCATCCTACCGCTCCCTTCTCCGACGGCGAGCGGATCTCGCCGCTCGGGACGGCCGCACGAACCGCGTCGATCGCGGGCGGTACGCACGCTGCGCTGATCTCGGGCGCGCCGTCGGCCGAGGTCCCGAGCTCGAGCACCGGTCCATTGGCCGCCTCGGCGTCGGCCCGGTCGTGCGTCACCATCAGGACCGGCAGGCCCGCCGCGACGGCATGCCCGAACACGAACCGGCGGAAATCCGCGCGCAGCACCGTATCCAGCTTGTTGAAGGGCTCATCGAGCAAGAGAGCCTCGGGCTCGGCGAGCAGCAGGCGCAGCAACGCGACCCGGGCTCGCTGTCCACCGGAAAGAGTCGCCGGGTCGCGCGCGGCGAATCCCGCGAGTCCCGCTTCGTCCAGCGCGGCCTCGACGCGCGCCGCGCGCAGCGTGCGCCCGCGCACGCGGGGCCTGAGGCCGAACGCCAGATTCTCCCCCACGGACAGGTGCGGGAACAGCAGATCGTCCTGGAAGAGGATCCCGATTCGCCGCCGCTCGGGCAGCTCCTCCGTGACCTCGCGCTCGCCGATCCAGACTCTACCCGCGGCACGAAAGGCCGCGGCAATCGTTCCGCCGAGGAAGCTGAGCAAGGTCGACTTTCCCGATCCGCTCGGGCCCATGAGCGTCACGACTTGGCCAGGCGGTATGCTGGCACTGAAGGGCGGAATCAGCATGCGCCCCTCCAGAGCGATCGAGACCCGCTCCAGACGCAGCGTCCCGCTCATGCCTCACCCCGGGGTTGCCGCCGGTGAAACTGATATCGTGCCGGCGTGCCGATGGCCAGCGCATAGGCCGCCAACGGAATGAGCGACTGCAGCAGCGCGAAAACGCCGGTGATCCGGCGGTCGCCGCCGCTGGCGAGCGTCACCGCCTCGGTGGTCAGCGTGACGACCCGGCCGGCCCCCGCGAATAGGGTCGGCAGATACTGATCCACACTGACAGCCAAGCCGATGGCCACGGCAACGAGGACCGGACGCAGCAACAGGGGCAGCTTGATCCGCAGAAACACGCGGCGCGGCGAAGTCCCGAGGCACGACGCGGTACGGGCATAGCGGGTATCGAGCGCGCGCCACGGTTCGGCCAGGGAGAGAAACACGTACGGCAGCACGAACAGAAGATGCGTCCAGATCACGGCGAGCAGCGAGCCGTCGAGGTGAATCACCGTCAGCAGTACCTGCGCCCCGAACAGAAACGCGATCTGCGGCACCAGCAGCGGCACATACAGCAGCCACAACGCCCGCGAGGTGGTCGCGCGGCCGCCGCGCTGTTCATTTTCCAGGCAAGCCAGCACGAGCAGCAGCGCCAGAGCGCTGGCGAGAACGGCCACGACCAGCGTGGTTTCCAAGGGCCAGACAACCATGCTGAATTGCCGGGTCCACGTGTGAGCGCTCCAGTGCCTGGGCAGGAATCCCGGGAAGGGCCATCCGTCGGCGAACGACCACACCCCCAAGGCAATCAAGGATGCCAGCCCAAGTCCCGCGAGTCCCGCGACCGCGGCCGCGGCGATCCGCGTCAGCGCCGCCAAGGACGTGTGACGCACCCCCCGCGCGATCCACCGCCGGCCGAGATGCGCCACGGCCGCCTCGCCCGCCCGCCACAGCATGATGCTCGCCAGCACGATGGCGAGTTGCAACAGCGCGGCGGCGGCGGCCGGGAAATACATCCGGATGTCGGGCGCGGTGAACCAGCGCAACGCCAGCACGCTCAAGGTCGGCGGATTGCTCGGGCCCAGAATGAGCGACATGTCGACCACCGACAACGCGTACGCCAGCACGGCATAGATCGGCAGACGGATCTGCGGATAGATCTGGGGGAGAACCAGCTTCAGCCATGCAACTGTGCGGCCATAGCCGAGCATCGCGGCGGCCTCGAGCTGGCGGGCCGCCGGCACCTGGCCGAGCGCCGTGAACGTCATCAGGAGAAGATACGGCACCTCCTTCACCAACAGCCCGAGCATGAGCGCAATCCCGTACGGGTCCTGCACCGTGGCGATGTCGGGCGGCTGATGCCAGCCCGTCAGCCATGGCGACAGCAGCCGCACCACCCAGCCGCTCGGGGCGATCAGGAACCCGACTCCGATCGCCATTGCCGCGTGTGGCGCCGCCAGAATCGGCGCCATGAGGCCCCGGCCGGCCCGCCCCGGCTTGCGTCCGTGGATCTGCGCACAGAGCCCGAAGACGAGCAAGACCGACAGCACGGTGGCGAGGAGTCCCGTGCCGACGGTCAGGGCGATCGCATCGCCGATTCCGGGTGCGGAAAACAGCCGACTCCAGGGCGCCAGAGTGAATCTTCGGCCACCGATCGCCGGCAGCCAACCGAACGCCGGCAGCACCGTCCCGAGAAGTCCTGCCGCGATCGGCGCAAGAAACAGCGTCACTGTGACCCACGGCGCGTAGCGCAGCCAAGACCGCGAACGCCCCCACACTGGCGCGGACCGGGGCATCGCCTCGAGCGCCGTGGCGCGCGTCACGGCGTGTAGCGCCGCTCCCAGGCCTCGGCCAGGCGGCGGGCCCAGGAGGGATGCGGCTCCGCGAGCACGCGCTTCAGCGCCGCGCGCCGCGGCACCCACGGACTGTCGGGCAGGGATGCAAACAGCGCGCGCTCGGCGGGAGTCAGCTTTGCGCGGTCCAGCACGGTCGGTCCGCCCAGGTAGCGGATGTTCCCGGCGCGGGCCTGTGCCGCCGGCGAGAGGAGGAAGTTCGCAACGACCATCGCGCCGGCCTTGTGCGGCGAATTGTACGGAATGGCGACGAAACTGGTGTTGCCGATCGTCCCGTGCGCGAGCCCGACGGTGCGGACTGTCCGCGGCAGAAGACCGGCCTCGACGTCGGCCGCGGCCTCGGTGGGATTGAAGGACGGCATCATGTCGATCTCGCCGTCCTCCAGCAGTTCGCGCTCGGCCGGTCCGCTGGCGGGAAACTCGCGGCCATGCCGCCAGAGATATGGTCGCAATCGGTCGTACCACGCCCACAGCGGCGCGGTCACCTTGGCGAAATCGGCGGCGCGCACCGGCCGCAGCAGCACGGACGGATTGGGTGTCAGCGCATAGAGAGCCTGCTCCAGGAACGCGACCCCCAGGAAATTCTGCACCTGTGGAAAGGTGAATCGGCCGGGATGTCGCTTCACCCACGCCGGAAACGCTCTGATGCTCAGCGGGACGTGCTTGACATAGGCGGAGTTGTACACGAACACCAGCTGGGCCTTGCGCCAGGGGGACTCGTAGCCGGCGACCGGAACGGTGAAATCATAAAGATTTGACTTGTCACGGGTGTTCACCAGCGCGTAGTTGGGCAGCCGCCGCGTGAATGGCCCATACAGCAGTCCCCGGCGCTTCAGAGCAGCAAAGTTCGGGCCATTGATCCAGATGAGATCGACGGTCCCGTCGGTATTGTCACCGGCGGCCTTCTGCGCGATCACCTGGCTGACGGCTTGCGAGGTAGCCTCGAGCGGCACCTGCCGCAACGTCACATCGCAGCAGGCGGAGACCTGTCGCCCCACCCACGCGATATAGGCGTCAATACGTTCATCACCGGCCCAGGCATCGAAATACACGGTCTGACCACGCGCTTGCGCCAGAACGTCCCGCCACGGTGCCGCAAATGCGGGTGGGACGAAGAGGCACCCGAGAACAACTGCCGTCGCCGCGGCGTACAGCA
>JAJYFU010000075.1 GCA_021790795.1 Pseudomonadota bacterium | reverse complement strand
GCAGCGCCGGGCGCAGCAGCGCCAGAGGATGCCGCCCGAGGGTCAGTCCCACGGAGGCGTAATCCGCCACCAGGGACTCGCCTTCCGTCGGAGCGGACAACAAGGGGGCGGGCTCGCCGTGCCCGCGGACCTCGCGCTCGATCGGCAGAGGCTTCTGCGTCCCCGCCACGTCCCAGAAGGCGAAGTGACGGTTGCCGCTCAGGGCCGCGAATGCTCCGGCGGCCGCCAGCGCCTCGAGGTCCCCCCGGTCGAGCCCGGCGCGCCGGGCAAGATCGCGCACACCGGCGAAGCCGCTTCCGGTACGCGCGCCGACGAGCCGCGCGGCACCGGCCTGCGAGAGCCCCCGCACCAGCCTCAACCCCAGCCGCAGCGCCGGCTGCCCGTCCCCCTCGGGCTCGAGCGTGCAGTCCCACTCGCTGGCGCAAACGTCCACGGGACGCACCTCGACACCGTGCGCGCGCGCATCGCGCACCAGCTGCGCCGGAGCATAGAAGCCCATCGGCTGGCTGTTGAGCAGCGCCGCGGTGAATGCGGCGGGCTCGTAACGCTTCAGCCACGCGGAGTCGTACACCAACAGCGCAAAGCTGGCCGCGTGCGACAGCGGAAAGCCATAATCACCGAATCCCAACATCTGGCGGTAGATCCGCTCGGCGAACTGCGGCGGGTAGCCACGCGCGGCCATGCCGCCCAAGAGCTTGTCGCGCAAGTGTCCGATACCGCCGCTTCGCTTCCAGGCGCCCATCGCGCGGCGCAGCTGATCGGCCTCCCCGGGGGTGAAGCCCGCGGCCACCACGGCGAGCTGCATCACCTGCTCCTGGAAGATCGGCACACCGAGGGTGCGCCGCAGCACCGCCTCGACCTCCGGGCTCGGATAGTGCACCGGCTCGAGGGCCTGACGGCGCCTGAGATAGGGATGGACCATGTCGCCCTGAATCGGCCCGGGGCGCACGATGGCCACCTCGATGATCAGATCGTAGTAGCACTGTGGCCGCAGCCGCGGCAGCATCGCCATCTGCGCGCGCGATTCGATCTGAAACACCCCGACCGTGTCGGCGTCCGAGATCATTGCGTAGACCGCGGGATCCTCCGCCGGCAGCTCCCCGAGGGCCCAGCGCGTGCCGCGCAGGCCGTTGACCAGATCGAATGCCTTGCGCAGCGCGCTCAGCATTCCCAGGGCGAGCACATCGACCTTGAGCAGCCCCAGGGTGTTGAGATCGTCCTTGTCCCACTGCACCACGGTGCGCTCGGGCATCGCCGCGTTCTCGATCGGCGCCAGCTCATCGAGCCGCCCGGCCGAGATCACCAGGCCGCCAACATGTTGGGACAGATGGCGGGGGAAGCCCGGGAACGCGATCAGCGTCTGCGCCAGCGGCAGCAGCCGCGAGAGCACCGGACCCGAGGGATCGAAGCCCGCCTCGGTGAGCCGCTCGGGCAACCGCTCGCCCCCGTCCCACCACTGCATCACCTTGGTCAGCCGCGCGCACGAGTCCGGATCGAGCCCGAAAGCCTTGCCGAGATCGCGCAGGGCGCTGCGCGCGCGATAGAGGATCACCGTCGCGGCGAGCGCGGCGCGCTCGCGCCCGTACTTGCCGTAGACGTACTGAATGACCTCCTCGCGCCGCTCGTGCTCGAAATCGATGTCGATGTCGGGCGGCTCGTTGCGCTCCTTGGAGATGAACCGCTCGAACAGCAGGCCCGCGCCACGCTCCGGATCGACCGCGCTCACCCCCAGGCAGTAGCAGACCCGCGAGTTGGCGGCCGAGCCCCTGCCCTGACAGAGAATGCCGCGGCTGCGCGCGAAGGCGACCAGATCGTGGACGGTGAGAAAATACGGCTCGTAGCCGAGCTCGGCGATCACCCCCAGCTCATGCTCGAGCGCGGTGCGCTCGCCCGGCGGCACGCCCCGCGGCCAGCGGCGCCGCGCACCGGCCTCGGTGAGCCGGCGCAGATGGCTCGCCGGGGTCTGCCCCGGCGGCACCAGCTCGCTCGGGTACTCGTAGCGCAGCTCATCGAGCGAGAATGTGCAGCGCTGCGCGATCCGCACCGTCGCTTCGAGCAGTTGCGGCGGGTAGAGCTTGGCGAGGCGTGCGCGCTCGCGCAGGTAACGCTCGCCATTGGGATGAAGAGCACCGGCCACCTCGGCAATGGGCCTGTTGAGCCGGATGGCGGTCAGCGCATCCTGCAGTCTGCGCCGTGAGCGCACATGCATGTGCACGTCACCGCTGGCGGCCTGCGGCAGCCCGACCTCGCGTGCGATGTGCGCAAGGACCTCGAGCCGCTCGCGGTCGGCGCCACCGCGCAGCAGCTCTACGGCGACCCACACCTCGCCGGGGAAATGCGCGGCGAGCCACCGCGCCTCCTGCGCCCGCGGCGCTTCGCCCGGCAGCCACAGGATCAGGCAATGCGCGAGTGTCTCGGTGAGATCGCTCCGTGTCAGCCGGTAACCGCCCTTGGCCGCGGCGCGACGGCCGCGGGTGATGAGCCGGCAGAGA
Source organism: Pseudomonadota bacterium (assembly GCA_021790795.1). Lineage (GTDB taxonomy): Bacteria > Pseudomonadota > Gammaproteobacteria > Steroidobacterales > Steroidobacteraceae > 13-2-20CM-66-19. The sequence goes on along the minus strand of JAJYFU010000075.1, from coordinate 9,656 downwards.
CGGCCGTAGCCGTGCCGATCGGTGGCGAGCGCCACCAGCGCGAGGCCGCACTCGAGTGTCAGCTCCGAGCCGATGATGAGCTTCACGCCCCGCTCCTTGGCCGCCACGTGCGCGCGCACCACGCCCGAGAGCGAGCATTCGTCGGTCAGCGCCAGGGCCGTGTAGCCCATCTCGGCGGCCCGGGCGACGAGCTCCTGCGGATGCGAGGCCCCGCGCAGGAAGGTGAAATTGCTCAGGCAGTGCAGCTCCGCATACGCGGGCCCGGATGCCCCATTCAAGCGAACACTCCCTGCAGGAACCAACGGTGTGGTGCGGCGCGCTCGCGGAACAGCCACAGCCGCCGGCCGTGCACATCCACGGCCTCGTAGTAATCCCGCTCGATGTCGCGCCCATCCCACCAGCCGGTCTCGATCCGCTCCGGCTCGCTCTCGAGGCGCAGCGCGCCGCGATAGCGCGGCAGACCGCCGCGCTGGCGCAACGGCCGCGGCACGGGCAACAGCCATAAAGGGCGCGCCGCGGCGAAATCGCCGGAAGCGATTCTCGACGGTGCGAAGCTCCGGTCCCGCAGCGGCAAGTCGCGCGGCGGCGAACGTCCGGGCGGGATAGGCTGGGCCTCCGAGACCCGCTGCCGCGAAGTCGCGGGTGACGCCGGGAAACGGGGCGTGGCGGTACCCCAACAGGCTCCCGGCTCTGTCACCCGCCCAGCGGCCTCCGGCCGATGATCCGGCACGACCGCAAGACCCTGAACCGCCTCGGGACCGAGCCGGGCGCGCAACCGTTCGATGAATGCCGAGCCGCGCGCCTCGGGCAGACCGCCGTGCTCGCCGCTTTGCCAAAGTCCGCAGGAGCACAATGCCCGCGGCACGGGCTCGCCGGCGCGCAACTCGCACGTATGCGCCGGCTCCGGCAACGCGAGCATGCGCAAACGCTCCCCGAGCAACTCGGCAAGCCGCGCCGCATCGGCCAAGGGAGCCGCCAGACGCAGCACACAGCGGGTCGGCTCGGCGTGCCGATGCCACAGGCGACACTCGACCGCCAACACCCCGCACTGGCGAGCCTCGAGGAAACGTCCGAGCGCCTCGATCAGCGGCGCCAGCGCCGCGGTGAGCTGTCCGTGGCTCGCCGACTCGCAAGGCAGCTCACGGCGACGGCGGAAGCGCACCGGCGCCTCGAATCGTTCGCGCGGATCGGGCGCGCGCCCCGTCAGGCGGTCGAGGTCGGCAAGCCGGGCCGCGCCGAAGCGCTGCGCGAACCCCGCGCGGGGCAGGCGCAGGACCTGACCGATGGTGCGCACACCGATCGAGGCGAGCCGATCGAGCGCCTCCTGCGGCCAGCGCAGCGCCCGCAGCGGCAGGGGCGCGAGCGAGCCGATGAGCCGGGCCGCATCCTGCAGCACCAGGGCGCATTCGCAGCGCGCGGCCGCGAGCGCCGCCAGGGGTGTCGGCGCGAACGCCAGGCTGCCGGCGAGCGCCAGATCGGCGCACTCGCGTCTCAGCGCGCGCCGCAAACCCTCCACCCCGCCGAACAGGTGCAGACTGGCGCGCACCTCGAGCAGCAGCCCATCGGGTGGCGCCAGGCTGACGCGGGGTGTGAAGCGCAGTGCGCGCAGGGCCAGACGCTGCAGCCCCTGCGGTGCGCGCTGCGCGGCCGCTCCTGCGAGGTGCACGCCCACCCACAGCTCTGTCGCCGGAGCTCGAGATGCGCCACCGGCCGGCGGCAGGACCTCGCTTCGCCGCGCGACCTGCGGCTGCGGGACCGTGGGCCTCGGCGATCGCTCCCCGGCGCCCCTTGCGGCCTCGTGGCCGTGGGTCTCCAAGACCTGTCCCCCTCGGGCGCTCGGACGCTCATCGCTGCGCGCAAACAGATCGATGGTTCGGCGCGCTCTCATGGACCCCCTCCAGCCCCGGTGGACGCTGCATCCCAGGTTAGATCGAGGGCGCCACGCGCACCGCCACGGCTTTTGAGCAGCGTGACCCGCACCCCGCGCTCGAGCGGCTCCACAGCCACTCGCAGCATCGCCGCAGAAGCCTCACGGACCGACGCACGCGGCCGAAACAACACCCCGAGGGCGTTGCCGCGCTGTGCGGCCAGATGCAGACGGCGGATCTGACGCGGCGGCGCATGCCGCGCCCAGGCGAGCACGCTGTCGCAGGCACCCGAGCCGAGCGCCTGCTCGAAAGCCCACAGGCATTCGCGGCCTTGCGCACGCACGATCAGCAGCCGGGACAGCTCGACGCCGGCGGCGGCCAGCGCCGGCGTAAACGGCGAAAGCGGTGGAGCCACCCATGCGCTCCAGCGCGCCTCGGGTCGGGTGGTGAGCGCGGCCAGCGCCGGCAGCAACAGTTTGAGTTCGCCCACCCCGAAGCGGGCCGGCAGAACCTCGATCAGACCGCTCCGCGGCCATCCTCCGCCGGGCAGCCCCTCATCGAGGCGGGAAAATCCACTCGACCACACCGGTTGCCGGGCCGCGTGCCCGGCACGCCAGAGCAGCGGATGCGCCAAGAGACCTTCGAGCCGCGACGCTCGTTCGTGAGACGGGTCCGACGGCATTGCGCCAGGGCCCGACGGATCGGCCGACATGAGCGTGGGTTCCCATCACGACAATTACATCAGCCCATGCGACTTGCCCCGGCGCAGCACCCCGACCACGATGCCCTCGATGAGCAGCGACTGCGCCTTCAGGTCGACCCGGATGGGCTCGAAATCGCTGTTTTCCGGCAGCAGCCAGACGATCGAGCCTTCCTGTCGGTATCGCTTCACGGTGACTTCGTTCTCGAGGCGCGCCACGACGATCTGCCGGCTGCGCACATCCGCGGTGCGATGCACGGCGACCAGGTCGCCATCGAGGATGCCGGCGCCCTTCATGCTCATGCCGGTGACCTTGAGCAGGTAATGCGGCCTGGGCTGGAACACCCCCGGATCGATGTCCAGACGCGCCTCGATATTCTCTTCGGAAAAGATCGGGCGCCCGGCGGCAACCCGCCCGATCAGCGGCAATCCCATCTGCTCACGAATGGTGTCCTTGAGCTGGATGCCGCGCGAAGCGCCCGGCACCAGTGCGATGACCCCCTTGCGGGCCAGGGCGCGCAGATGATCCTCGGCCGCATTGGGCGAGCGGAAACCAAGCTCGCGGGCGATCTCGGCCCGCGTGGGCGGCATACCCTCGTGCGTGATGAAGCGCTGGATGAGGCGCAGAACCTGCATTTGACGGGGTGTGAGGTCGGACATGGCGAGTCTGTTCGTTTATACAATGCTGTGATTATATCCATAAAAATGCCGCTGACAAGCCCGGCGCACCACGGCCGGCCCGATCCCTCGCCTCCCCCACACCCTGTCGCGCGCTGGCGACCCTGTGGCGCCCGAGGGCCTCGCGCCCTCCCCCGGCGCACCGCTTCATTCCATCCTCTCGGTCATCCCCAGGTGGCTTTCACCCGCTCATTCAGCTTGCATTCATCTGCGATCCCAACCCCTTGCGCTCAGCACCAAAATCCAATAAAAACAGCGCGGACAGGGTTGCATTCCCCGGACAAATTTGTTGGACTTACAAGCTCGAGTCGTGGGGGAAGCTCCACCTCGGTTCGTTTGCAGTTTTTTTCAAGACTTCCTCAATGAACAACCCTAAGGGGACCTTATGAAGTACGCGAGCGTAATGAAGGTGGCTGCGGCCGCGGCGCTTGTAGTCGGTCTCGCCGGCTGCCAGAACCTGACTCCCATCAAAACCGATGTCGCCAATCTGAAATCGCAGGTTGCCCAGCTGCAGACGCAGAGCGCGGCGAACCAGAGCGCGGCCGCCAAGGCTCAGAGTGAGGCTCAGGCTGCTCGAAACGCCGCTGACCAGAAGTCCGCCGCGGCCCAGAGCACCGCCAATGAGGCGCTCTCGCTGGCGCAGTCGAACAAGGCGGCTATCGACGCCACCAACGAGAAGATCGACCGCATGTTCAAGCGCTCGATCTCCAAGTAAGAGCCTCCGCTCCTACGACAAGAACGCCGCGCACTGCGCGGCGTTTTTTTTACCCCGGGTGTTACTACGCACAGGACCAAAATCCATGTGCGTTAAATAGTTACGAGCCCCTAACCGGGCGCCAACTACGAAATCACTTTAGCGTCCTTCCCGACCGTCGGCGGATTGGGTGAACGCTCCGAAGGGCACCCGCTGCGAGTACCGCGCGTCGTTGCGCGGCTGACTTCTCGAGCCTAGACGTGCGACAGTCTTGTCGGCACAGCGCGTGTTTCTCACATTGAGCGTGTGCCATCCGGCAGCGCGCTCGCGTCCGGCCTACGCGCGATGCATACGCGCCGATGCGGTCGCGCTCTCGGCGAGGAAGCGCGTGAACGGGACGATGTCCTGGCGCACGCTCGCCTCTTCGAGCGCCGCCATGTATGCGTCGCGCGTATCCACCGTTACGACGGTCCATGGCCAGCCGCCGGACGCCAGCATCACGTTCATCAGGAATCGGCCCATGCGACCGTTGCCATCCATGTACGGATGCACGTAGACGAAGAAAAAGTGGCCGAGTACGACGCGCACCGCCGGCTCGGGTTCCGCAGCCAGCAGCGCGAAGAACTCGGGCATCAGATCGCGCACCGCCTCGACCGGTGGAGGCACGTGCATCGAGCGCCGGATGAACACCTGTCCTGCCCGGTATCCGGCAAGATCGGCGGCGTTCAGGAGGCCGGCCGCCACCGGGGGCCCGAACAACTCCCGATACCAGCCCCCGTGCGCTGCTTCGGCGACCACGCCGGCGTTCTCGCCGGCGAGCACGCGCGCCACAGACTCTTTCACGCGCTGGAACGCCTGCCAGTAGCCGCGCGCCGCGAGCGCATTACGATTGAGCCGGTCCTGCTCGTTGTGCTCCGGGTTCCATAGGCCCGAACGCACGCGCTCGATGAGAGCGTCACTGACTGTGTAGCCCTCGATCGACAGTGAGTGGTACGCGTCGGCGCGGTACACGCCGTCCACCTGCTGAAGGTAGGTCGCCGCGACCGCTGAGGCCGGCGCGGGCAGGAAATGCTCGAGCACCATCGGACGCATGCGCGCCCATTGCAGACGCAGCCGCCCCACATAGGGCGAGCGCTCGCGGCTCGAAAACACGACAGGGACGGCTTCTTCGAAGGGGTCGTTCTCCTGGACTACGTAGCCTGCCGTGCGCATTCCGGCGAGGACCTCATCCGCGACGCGTTCACGTCCGACGTTGCGCAGCGCGCCGGCGAGCCGGCCCGCGACTTTGCTCTTGCCGCCTGCGAGGAGCGGACGTAGTAGGTCGGAGGCGCCGGGAATCGTGACAAGCGCGGCGCGCACGTCCACCACGCGGTCGTGATAGAGCCCCGGCGAGGCATGCACGAGCGATGTGCCCAGCGTCATCGCGCGGACACCGTCGATCACCGCGCGTTCTTCCGGCGGCGGCAACTCGAGGCGCACGTCGAACACCGAGGTGCCGTGCATCAGCGGCGTGGGCTTGTTGTTGCCGCGAGGCGAGCGCACGAGCAGTTGCCGGGGCACGGTCCGATCGCCGACGTGCAGCAGCAGCGACTGGTCCGCACTGACGCACCAGTCGGTTCCGATGCGCAAGTCGAGATAGCTCGTGACGAACGGCCAGAAGGCCGCGTACCACGCCGTCGTGTCGCCCGCCTGTTCGCCCGGGCTCCCCGGCAGGTACCAGCCTCGCATGACTTCCCGCAGGAAGCCGTTGCGCACGAGCCGCTCGCGCGCGGCGCGCGGCAAATCGCCGGAGCGGATTGCCACACGCCCCGCCAGCTGGAGCGCGCGCAGCTGCTCGAGGGCACTTGCCAAAAAGTTAGCGGGCGTCGGCATGGGTGGATTCCGAATCTAGGTTCAGGAGTTTACTGTTTTCTAGGTTTTAAGGCATCCTTTTTCTAGGTTTATCTGCGGCATAGATTAACAACAGTAACGCGAACAAAGACTTATGAGCTATTGCGCTCGTGGCTAAGATGGTGGGACGGCGTGCGTAGGGCCGCTGTTACGGGGGCGACGCCCGCGCGTCTCCGTGGCGCGCGGCCCGCATGCTCGCACCCTAGCCCGGGGCTATGGGCTGAGGACTTCCTTGGAAGTTAGCCCTCTGGATAGCCCCTACGGCGCACACTCGGCCAAAAATGACCTCAAGAAGACCGGTTCCCGGCCCTGTGGGTCATATGCGTAGTAACGCCGTTTACCCTGGGTGTTACTACGCGCTCGACCCATTTCCCGACGGATCGCTGATCGTTGCCCATCGCCTGCAGGCGACCCCGAAGCAGGGAACGCCGGCATGAAATGGCACAGGCACATGCGCGCCACCGCGCCGGGCACGATGCCCGGTTCCAGCGCCTTTCAATAACGGATCAGCGCCGACCCCCAGGTGAATCCGCCGCCGAAGGCCTCCAGCAGGATCAGGTCGCCACGGCGGATCTTGCCCGAGCGCACCCCGAAATCCAGCGCCAGCGGCACGGAGGCGGCCGAGGTGTTGCCGTGATCCTGAACGGTCGTGATCACCCGCTCCATCGACAGATCGAGCCTGCGCGCGGTCGCTTGGATGATGCGCAGATTCGCCTGATGAGGCACCAGCCAGTCGAGCGCCGCGAGCGCAAGCCCATTGGCCGCGAGCGCCTCCTCGATGGACTTGCTGAGCGTGTTCACCGCGATCTTGAAGACATCGTTGCCCATCATGGTGATCACCCGGCGGGGCTTGGAGAGGTCCGTGCCGCCGCCGCTGTAGAGCAGATTCCAGTACTCGCCGTCGGCATGCAGATGGGTCGAGAGAATGCCGGGCTCCTCGGCCGGTTCGAGCAACACCGCGCCCGCGCCGTCGGCAAACAGCACCGCGGTGGAGCGATCGGTCCAGTCGGTGATGCGCGAGAGCGTCTCGGCGCCGATCGCCACGGCGTGCTTCGCTTCGCCCGCGCGCACGAATTTGTCGGCGATCGACAGCGCGTACATGAAGCCGCTGCAGGCCGTCTCGACACTGAAGGCCGGTACGCCGCGGCAGCCCAGCCGCGCCTGCAGCAGCACGCCGCAGTTCGGGAAAAGCAAGTTCGGCGTGGTCGTGCCGAAAACGATGAGGTCCACGTCCTCGGGCTTGCAGCCGGCGGCATCGAGCGCGGCGCGCACGGCGTGCTCGGCCAGATCGACAGTGGTCTGCTCGTCCGCGGCGATATGCCGCCGCTCGATGCCGGTGCGCTCTCGAATCCATTGATCGCTGGTGTCCAGCATCTTCTCGAGATCGAAATTGGTCAGCACCTTCGCGGGCAGGTAGGAGCCCGTTGCAGCGATGCGCGAGTACCTCAAGACGTGAAGCTCCCGGTCGATAGCGACCCAGCCAGCGCCTGGGCAATGTGCGCCGTCAACCCGTGACGCGCGGCCCGCGCGGCGGTCAGGACGGCCCTGGAGAAAGCCATTCCATCGGCGCCCCCGTGGCTTTTTACCACGATCCCGGTCAAACCGACCATGCAGGCGCCGTTGTAGCGCCGTGGGTCGAGGCGCGCAGCCACGCGCGACAGCACCCCGTGGGCGGCCAGACCCGCCAGCCGCGAGAGCCAGGTCGCGTGAAATTCCTCACGCATCCGGCTGGCAATCAGCGTAGCCACCCCTTCCATGGTCTTCAAGGCCACATTGCCCGTAAATCCGTCGGTCACGACCACATCCACATCACCGGAAAAGATGTCGTCGCCCTCGACGAAGCCCAGGTAGTTCAAGCCGCTTGCGAGCAGCAGCCCGTGCGCGGCCTGTACGACTTCGTGCCCCTTGATGTCCTCCTCGCCAATGTTCAGCAGCCCGATGCGCGGACCCACCACGCCGTACACGTCCCGCGCGATGATCGCGCCCATGGCGGCGAACTGGCGCAACTGTTCGGGCGTCGCCTTGGTGTTCGCGCCGAGATCGAGCATGTGGGTATGGCCATGCGCGGCGGGGATTGCGGAGATGATCGCGGCGCGCTCCACACCCGGGAGCGTCTTGAGCACGAAGTGCGAGATCGCCGTCAGCGCGCCGGTGTTGCCGGCGCTGACGCACGCGGCGGCACGGCCGCTCTTGACGAGCTCGACCGCCACGCGCATCGAGGAGTCCTTCTTGTGCCGCACCGCCTCGCGCGGGTGCTCGCTCATACCGACCACTTCCGCGGCCGGCACGATCTCGATCCGCTCGCGCACCGGCGCGGGCAGCGCCGCGAGCGCCGCCTCGATCAGGGCGCTCTGGCCCACCAGCAGCACGCGCAGCTCCGTCTGCTCGGCGAGCGCCTCGAGGACGCCCCCAATGTGTTCACGCGGCTGGCGATCGCCGCTCATCACATCGATGGCGATCGGCAACACGGGCACGTGCCCGCTTATTCCTGATCGGACTCGGCGGGCTTCTCGAGGACGCGGCGTCCGCGATAGAAGCCATCCGGCGTGATGCGATGACGCAGGTGAGTCTCGCCCGACTGCGGATCGGTCGAGAGCGCCGGCATGGCAAGTCCGTCGTGGGAGCGGTGCATGCCGCGCTTGGAAGGGGTCTTGCGGCTTTTCTGAACGGCCATAATGTCCTCATGCGCACGGGGCGCGGAAACTCACTTTTGACTCAACAGCTTGCCCAGCGCGGCAAACGGTCGCTGCGTGACCGCCTCCGCCGGCGTCTCGTCCTCGTCCGCGCCTGCGGGGGCGAGCCCACACGGGGTATCGGCGCCGTGCAGCGGCACGATCGGCAAGCTCAACAACAACTCTTCCTCGACCAGCTCGCCGACACTGATACAACCTCCCGCGGCGAGCACCGGCTCGAACGGTTCGGGCACGGCACCCGCACCGCCGGCGTCCTGCAGCAACGCCAGGCGCACGGAACTGCTGACGGGCAGCGACACCGGTTGCATGCACTTCTGACAGCGCATGATTGCCGTTCCATGCATCACGACCTGCGCGGTCGCAGTGTCATCGTGACGCGCAAAACGAACAATGCCGGCCACATTGCCGCCGACCTGATCGGCCCGGGCCGCCACGCGCGCCAGATCCTCGAGCGCGATGTCGAACTCGAACGCGGCCTCCCCGCGGGAAACCCGCTCGATATCGAGCGGCTTGGACCAGGGCGGCGGCATGGGGCGCGTATAATAGGTATCCGAATCGGGCAAGTCAAAGTCCGATGGACCATTAAGTCCTTGTTTCCGGGAGCTGATTTGCATCCCATGCCGTGTTCGCATGCCTGAGGTCATTCTCGCCTCCACTTCGTCTTACCGCCGTGCGCTGCTCGAGCGGCTGCACGTGCCCTTCTCCACCGTGGCGCCTGAAGTCCGCGAGGACTCCCGCGCCGGCGAGCTGCCGGCCGATCGCGCCGCGCGACTCTCGCTCGAGAAGGCTCAGGCGGTCGCCAAATTCCACCCCGACGCCGTGGTCATCGGCAGCGACCAGGTCGCTGCCGATGACCAGCGCGTGCTGCACAAGCCGCTCGACGCGGCCCGCTGCCGCGAGCAGCTGCGCAGTGTCAGCGGTGCTCGCGTGCGCTTTCACACCGGCTGTGCCGTGCTCGCCGGTCGGGGCGCGATCCGGCTGATGCATCTGGATACCACAACGGTGATGTTCCGGCGCCTCGAGACGCAGGAGATCGAGCGCTATGTCGAGGTCGAGCGACCGCTCGACTGCGCGGGCGGCTTTCGGGCCGAGGGTCTCGGCATCGCCCTGTTCGAGCGCATCGAGAGCGTCGA
>JAJYFU010000172.1 GCA_021790795.1 Pseudomonadota bacterium | reverse complement strand
TCATCGTGGTGCCGATATACGAGGCTGATCCGGTGGCGGGCGTCTATTACAACACCGCGGCGGTGATCGACGCCGACGGCAGCTATCTCGGCAAGTACCGCAAGACCCACATTCCGCAGGTCGCGGGCTTCTGGGAGAAGTTCTTCTTCAAGCCGGGCGCCTCGCAGTGGCCGGTATTCCAGACGCGTTATTGCAAGCTCGGCGTGTATATCTGCTACGACCGCCACTTCCCCGAGGGCTGGCGCGCCCTGGCGCTCAACGGCGCCGAATACATCGTCAACCCGTCGGCGACGGTCGCGGGTCTGTCGGAGTACCTGTGGAAGCTCGAGCAGCCGGCGGCGGCGGCCGCGAACGGCTGCTGGATCGGCGCGATCAACCGCGTGGGCCGCGAGCAGCCCTGGAACATCGGGGAGTTCTACGGTCAAAGCTATTTCGTCAATCCGCGCGGCCAGATCGAGGCGATCGCCAGCCGCGACGGCGACGAGCTGCTGGTGCACGAGATGGATATGGACATGGTCAGGGAGGTGCGGAATCTGTGGCAGTTCTTCCGCGACCGCCGCCCGGATGCGTACGGACGCCTGACCGACGCGCAGTAGCGGGGCCGCGCGGGATGAGCGCTCAGCCGCTCGCGCGGGTCGCCAGCAGGCTGTTGAGGAACACCTGCGCCACGCGCAGCGGCGGCGGCGTCTTGCGGTGGATCGCCGAGTAACGGCACTCGTAGCGCAGGCCCGCCGGATGCACGGGGCGCAGCCGGTCGTCGGCCACGAACGGGGCGGCGTAGTGGGCCGGCAGGAAGCCGAGGAAGCTTCCGGAGAGAATGAGATGCGCAATGCCTTCCTGGTCGGAGGCGGTCGCGCTGCACGTCAGGGCGTGCTCCCGGGCGAGTTCCATGTTGGGTGAATGATAATCGAGCCCCGCCAGAGGCTGCCCCGACAGCTCGCTCCAATCCCGCCGCGCGTCGGCGCTCGCGAACCAGGGGTGCTCGTGCGCCGCGTACAGCAACATGGTCTCGTCGAACAGCTCGTGATAGGCGAGGCGCTCGGAGCGGCGATGCTCCGGGATCAGCCCGAGGTGGAACTGGCCGTCCATGACGCCTTGCTCGATCGAAGTGATGTCGCTGACGTGCAGATGCAGTGTCACGGCGGGCGCGATCTGCCGGAATTTGGCGAGCGCCGCGGCGATGCGCGCATGGGGATTGGTCACGGTCTTCTCGAACAGCGCCAGGTGCAGCGTGCCCTCGAGCGTCCGGCCGGTATCGAGCACCTCGGTGCGGAACGTATCGACGGCGCGCAACAGCTGTTGGGCGGCGGCATAGACGCGCTCGCCGTCGGGCGTCAGCGCGAATCCGGAGCGACCGCGCCGGCACAGCACCAGGCCCAGGCGCGTCTCCAGGTCCTTGACGTGCCGGGTGACGGTCGAGATGTCGATGTTGAGCTTCAGCTCCGCGGCCGCGATGCCGCCGCAATCGGCCACCGCGCAGAAAATGCGCACCAGGCGCAGGTCCACGTCCCCGATCTGTCCCAGTAATGCGCGCTCGCGTAGCGACATGATCTTGGGGTCAACCTCAAAAAATGGCGCGTGATTGCAGCACGAAAGGTCGGCACGGCGCAATCGGCGGCTGGCGCCGCCGCCTGGGCGGCGGATTCCGGCGGGCGGCATTCCCGGCAATGCCGCGGCGGCGGCGCGCGGGGGGGAGGCGCGGCCCGGAGGAGGCGGAGGGCGGGACCGCGATGTTGCCGCGCGGCGGCCGGGCGTGCTAGGTTAAACGATATACATCGATGCGTGGACCGAGGCGCCGGGCCCGGGAAAGGAACCGCATGACGATCGATCCAAACACGCTCATCTCCCGCGCGCGGGAATGCCTGGATGAGGCTTATGCGCCGTATTCGCGCTTCCGGGTGGCGGCCGCGATCGTCGACGATCAGGGCCGCGTGTTCACGGGGGTGAACGTGGAGAACATCTCTTACGGGCTGAGCATGTGCGCCGAGCGCGTCGCGGTCTTCACGGCGATCGCCGCGGGAAGCCGCCGGATCACCGCGGTGGCCGTCACCAGCAGCGGCGCCGATCTGCTCTCGCCGTGCGGCGCATGCCGCCAGGTGTTGGCGGAATTCGCCGGGCCGGACGTTCCGGTCTACTGCGACGCGCCCGATTCGCCCCGCCGCTGGACGGTCGCGCAGCTGCTGCCGGCCGGGTTCGAGGCCACGCAGCTCGGCGGCAGGCGTTGACCGGACGCGGCGATTCTCGCCGCGCGCCGTGCCGGTGCGGTGTCGCGGCGGCGCCGGGCGGACGGCAGGGGGGCATCCGGTGAGTACCGAGCTTCTGTTCCGGTGCGATGCCTATCTCAGGAGCGCCACGGCGCGGGTCGTGGCGGCGCACGAGCACGGGATCGAGCTCGATCGCACGATCTTCTATCCGCTGGGCGGCGGGCAGGCCGGTGACTGCGGCGTCCTGGTGCGGGAGAACGGCGAGCGCATCACGATCGCCGATACGCGCAAGGGCGAAGCGTCCGGCAGCGTCGTGCACGTCCCGGCGCGCGCGGGCTCCCGCCTGGAGCCGGGGGAGTGCCTGACGCTGGAGCTCGACTGGGAGCGCCGCTACGCGCTGATGCGCCTGCACACGGCGCTGCATCTTCTGTCGTGTGTCATCGTCGCCCCGGTATCCGGCGGAAACATCGCGCCCGACAAGGCGCGTCTGGATTTCGACATCGACATGAGCCTGCTCGACGCAGGGCACATCGAGCGCGAAACCAACGCCCTGATCGCCTCGGGTGTCGCCACCGAGACGGCGTGGATCACCGATGAGGAGCTCGACGCGCAGCCCGAGCTGGTCAAGACCATGAGCGTCCGCCCGCCGCGGGGCGTCGGACGCGTACGGCTCGTCAGGATAGCGGGCATCGATCTGCAGCCTTGCGGAGGCACGCACGTGCGCAACATCGCGGAGATCGGCGGCATTCGCGTCACGCGCATCCGCAACGAAGGCAAGCGCAACAAGCGGGTGGAAATCGTGCTCGCGGCCTGATGGGCGCCGCGGCCATCGCCGCGGCGTCAGCGGATGTTCCAACAGTCGTGAACAGTTGGTAGAACGCGCGGAGCCTGGCTCTGTTGGTGTCGTAGATCATTCATGATCTTGACTCAACGGGCGCTGTCGTCGCGAAAAACCGCCGCAACAACATGTGCGCCGGCCGGTGTCTTGCCTTGCGGTT
>JAJYFU010000171.1 GCA_021790795.1 Pseudomonadota bacterium | reverse complement strand
GGGCCAAACCCACGGATGCCCATTTCACCGTGCTCGGCATTCCTGCGGGACGCAGGATCTCGAGCCCGGGTGCCGCCGACGATGACGCGAGCGCCCTGGCCAACCTCACGCTGACGAACGTGCACAAGGCCCTGGCTCCGCCGCGGGGCGCGGCCCTCTCGCGCGCAATCTTCACGACCTTCGGCCGGCTGAGCCTGACCGTGAGCGGCTACCGCATCGGCAAGAAAGGGCCGTGTCACATCGACATCACCGCCCGCGGCACCGGGACCAAGGCCCTCGCCGAGGCCGAGGCCATCAATGCGCGCGTGCACGGCTGGACGTACACCATCCCCTCGTACGAATACCGGCAGATCTTCCAACGGCTCTCGGGCCTGCTGCAACCGCTGCCGAAGCCGAAGCGGCCCTGACCGCGAGACCTGTCCGCCGACCGGCCCGCGCCGCTCAGCGCGCGCTGGCCAACAGCAGCAGCGTCACGGTGGCCAGCAGCGCCGTCGGCAGCCAGGCGAGGATCAGCGGATTGAGGTGAAAGACGATCGTGCCGCTTTCGATCAGCCGCTGCAGCAGGAAGAAAAAGATGCCGATGGCCAGCCCGAGCAGCGTGCGGGTGCCGGCGCCGGCCGAGCGCATCGAGCCGAGGACGAATGGAACGGCCAGCAGCACCGCGAAGACGATCGCCACGATGCGCGCGATGCGCGACCAGAACGCGAAGACATACGGACTGGCATCCAGGGAGTTGGCCCGCAGATAGCCGATCAGCGCCCACAGCGAGCGCACCGTCATCTGCTGCGGATCCTGGACCGCGAAGCCGAGGAAACTGGCCGATACGTGCGTATGCAGCACTTTGCGGGCCGGCGGGCGCGCCGTGACCCGATCCCCCTCGAAGCGCGAGGCCGTGTAGTTCTCGAGCAGCCAGCGATCGTGGCCGGCGGCGGTGGCATGGGTGGCGTGTCCGATCGAGAGCAGTTGATGCCGCGCCGATAGCTCGAATACCTGCATGCCGCCGAACTGGCGCGAGCCGGACTGCCGGGCGACGTTCAGGATGAGGTCCCCGTCGCGCACCCACGCGCCGGTGCCGCCGCCGAAGCTGATGGTGTTGTACTGACTGAAGGCGCGCTGCTCGTTGGCCACTTCCTGCAGCTGCGGCGCGACGAACTCCCCGACCACCGCCTCGAAGGCGACCAGAATGCCCGCCGCGATCAGGGCCGAGGCGGCCAGCCGCGGCACCGACACGCCGGTGGCCCGTATCACGGTGATCTCGCTGCCGCGCGCCAGCGCGCCGAGCCCGAGGAGCGAGCCGATGAGCGCGGTGATGGGCAGAAGCTGGTAGGCCTGCTGCGGCAGATTCAGCAGAGTGAACCACAGCGCATCGGTCAGCGTGTAATGCCCCATCCCGATGTTGCCCTGCTGGCTGATGAACACGACCAGCCCGCCGAGCACCAGCATGACCAGCAGCACCAGCAGCACCGAGCCGAGAATGGCGCGCACGACATAGCGGTCGAGGATGCTCATGCGTGCGCCCACCGGCGGCGCAGCCGCTGCGTCGTGCCTGGAACGCCGGTAATGGCCAGCGCCAGCAGCACCATCACCCCGTGCACCCACCACAATCCCAGAACCAGCGGAATCCTGCCCCGGGCCAGCCAGATCTCCCCGGCCGAGAGCAGGTTCATGTAGACCAGATACACCACCACCGCGAGCCAGATGCGCGCGTAGCGGCCCTGGCGCGGCGCCAACCGCGAGAGCGGCAGAGCGATGATGACCAGCATCAGGCACATCAGCGGCAGCGCGATGCGCCACTGGAGCTTCGCCTGGTGACTCGGCTCGCTCGAGGCGTACAGCGCGGCGGTGGGCGCCGCGTCGAGATCGGTCACGACGTCGTGCGCCGGCGGCATCGGGATCGGCACGGTGTGCTCGGCGAAACGCATGATGCGGAATTTCGCGCTGCCCGGTATGCCGTCGAAGCGCTCGCCGTCATACAGCTCGATAGTCTGAGTCCTGCCGTTCGGCGAGACGGTGTGGCGCGCCTGAGCGGCGACCACGACCTGCGCCACCGGGCCGCGGTTGCGCTCGAGGAACACGTTCTCGAGCGTGCCGTCCGGCTCGACCGTCTGCGCGTAGACCACGGCGCTGCCGCCGCCGAAGGAGCGAAACTGCCCGGGCCGCAGGGGCGCGAACTGTCCGGCGCGGATGGCCTGGTCGCGCAGGCTGAGCGCCTGATACGTCGCCGAGGGAGCCAGGATCAGAGTGACCACCGCCAGCGCCGCGGCGATCACCACACCGAATCCGATCACCGGTCCATACAGTGTTGCCGGGCGCACGCCGCAGGCGAGCGCGGCCGCCATCTCGCTGTCGTGGTACAGGCGGCCGAATGCCCAGACGATGCCGAGCAGCAGCGCCATCGGCGCGACCAGGCTCACGTACTGCAATAGCCCCAGATAGATCAGACGCAGAATGACGCCCTGCGGGAACTGGCTGGCGGCGGCTCGCTCCAGCACCGCGGAAACCTCGAAGGCGGTCAGGATGATCAGGAGCACCAGCATGCTCACCAGCCACGCGGCGACCACCTCGCGCAGTACGTAGCGACCCAGGATTTTTCCCACTCGAGCGGCCCATCCTCGCCGGCGCTCCGGCTTGAGTTACACTGCCCGCTCACGCCCGCGCCGGAACGCGATCGCGGTACGAGCCCGGCGCTCAATACGTCGCGGCGCGCAGCGGTGACCACGATAAAGCAGCGGGTTGCGTAGCTCAATGGGACGCAGCCGCACAGGAGCGCGCGCCGGCGGGCCGGCATGCGGGAGAAGAGTAATGCGATTTGAAACCTGGAGCACGAGTGTCGAGGCGACCAACGCCGATTGCGTGGTGGTGGGGGTTTTCGAGGACAGCGAGCTCGGTGCGGCCGCCAAGGCGCTCGATCGAGCGCTCGAAGGGGCTCTGAGCAAGATACTCTCGCCCGGCGACTTTCCCGGCCGGGCCGGCGAGACGATGCTGCTCGGTGCGCTGCCGCGCTTCGCGCGGCGGCGGGTGCTGTTGAGCGGCCTGGGCCCCCGCAAGAGCTTCGGCCGCAGAGCCTGGCGCAAGGCACTTGCCGCCGCCGTCGCGGCTCTCGGCCGCACGGGTGTCCGCAGCGCCGCGCTGGCCCTCGATCGCCCCCCGGCCGAGGAGCTCGACGACTACTACTATGGGCGGGCGGTGGCCGAGATCACCGG
>JAJYFU010000074.1 GCA_021790795.1 Pseudomonadota bacterium | reverse complement strand
GGGGGGGGGATCCGTGATTGCGGGCAACTGAACGGGAGTCGGGCATGTATCTGCCGCAGCAGTTCGTCGAAGCGAGGCTGGACGTACTGCACGATCTGATCCGGGCGCATCCGCTCGGTACACTGGTCGTGCCGGTCGACGCGGAGCTTTGCGCAAATCACATTCCCTTCCTGCTGCGCACCGACGATGGCGGCGGGCGGCTGCACGGCCACGTGTCCCGGGCGAACCCGGTATGGAAGAGTTTCAGCGGCTCGCGCGAGGCGCTGGTCATATTTCACGGCCCGGAAGCCTATGTCAGCCCGGCGTGGTATCCGAGCGGGGCGGCGGACGGCAGAGTCGTTCCGACCTGGAACTACGCGGTCGTACATGCGTACGGGACGCCCCGTGCCGTCCAGGACCCCGGTTGGCTGTTGCGGCACGTTACGCAGCTCGCCGAGGCGCACGAGGCCGGGCAGGCCCGGCCGTGGCGGGTCGCCGATGCGCCCGAGGATTACCTGGACTCGATGATCGGGGGCATCGTCGGGGTCGAGATCCCGATCGCCAAGCTCGAAGGCAAGTGGAAAGTCAGCCAGAATAGAAACCGATCCGACCAGCTGAGCGTCGTCGCCGGTCTTCAAGACCGGGGCACGGACGGCGCGCGGGCGATGGCCGAGTTGGTCATGCAGCGCATCAAAGCCTCTTAAAGTCGCGCCCGCCGCGGTGCGGCCACGCGCCGTGGGGCGGTGGTCTTCGCGACCTCTCTCAGGTCAACGCCTCGACGACGCGCGTCCACGCGCGCGCCAAGTTGCTCCGGTTGTAGCCGCCGCCGCCCATTGCGAGCAGCCGACCGGCGCAGTGCCGGTCGGCCAGCGTGCGCAGCCGGGTCGCCGCGTGCGCGTGTGCAGCTTCTGTGTACGCGAGATGAGTGATCGGATCGCCGGCCAGCGAGTCCGCTCCGCATTGCAGCAGGATCAGTTGCGGCCGTTGCGCGTCCACATAGGCTTCGACTTCTTCGAAGGCGGTGAGGAATTCGGCGTCCCCGGCGCCCGGGGGCATCGGTATGTTCAGCTTCGTGCCGGCCGCCGGACCGCGGCCCGTCTCGCCGCGATCGCCGGTGCCCGGATACAGGTGGCGACCATCCTCATGCACATCCGCATCGGCCACGTCCGGATCGTCCTCGAAGCCATAGAACACGCCGTCGCCGTGATGTGCGTCGATGTCGACGTACGCCACCCGCGTCAACCCGTAACGGCGCCGGGCCGCCTCGATTGCGACGCCGCAATCGTTAAATACACAAAAGCCCGCCGCGCGATCGCGCCCGGCATGATGCAACCCGGCGATGGGAATGAAGGCGCGCGGGACCGGCCCTTCCAGGATCCCCGACAGCGCCGTCAGGGTTCCGCCGACGACGTTCGCCGCCGCCTCGTAGACGCCTGGGAACGCAGGGGTGTCGCCGGCGTCGAGGAACCCCTGCCCGGCGCGCGAAGCGGCGAGGACCCGGTCGACGTGGGCCGGCGTATGGAAGTACTCGATTTCCTCGCGGGTTGCCGGACGCGCCGCGAGCCGCTCGAGGCGCGGCCAGCAGGGTGAACGCTCGAGCTCGCGTATGAAGGCGTCGTGACGGTCGGGCCCGAAAGGGTGTCCGGCCGGGAAGCCGTACGCGGCGATCTGCGGACCCCGGATCAGCAGGGCTGTCGGTTGCATCGTATCCGGGCCTCGGCGCGCGCGCAGACGGGCACGAGCCCGCCGCCGGCGCCGCCTGCTGATCCGAAGCTCCTGTCGCCCACCGATCGTCTCCCAGCCGAGCCGGAAGGCTCGCCCCTTAACCTATACGCGGCGCGCCGATCGGGCAAGGTTCCGGCGTTACCGGCGCAGGTGTGCGTCGCTCACACCCGCGCCACGGGCCGAGGGCTGCCCGGCCGGCCTGTCACAGCGCGTAGTTGACGCCAAATGAAAAGAGATTCGAATCGCCCTGGGCCGGGCTCGGCAAATAGGTCCAGCCGAAATCGAGCGCCAACGTTTGCGACAGCTGGTAATCGCCGCCGATACCGGCGGATAAACCGGTGTTGGTCGTGTCGCCCGCGAAGTTCCTGTTGAGCGAGACCGAGGCCAGGCCGGCGACGCCGTAGACGGAAAGTCGCGGCGTGAGGCCCAGCGCGCCCTTGGCGTAGGCGCCCCAGTAGGTCCCGAGGCCCACCGAGCGGCCGTCGGCCTGGTCGCTCGAGAGGCCCGTGCCCACCCGGCCCACGATGGCCAGAAACGAATTGAGCGGCAGCCCGGCGCGAAACACGATGGCGCTCGGGGACACGGTCGGCACGACGCCCTGATCGTAACGGAGCAAACCGATACTCGCGCCCACGTAAGGATCAGTGTTTGGAAACCCGCCGCTCAGGTGCATTGTCGCGAAGGCCGGACTCGCCGTCGCGCACGCGGCCAACGACGCCAACAACAGGGTTCGGAGCTTCATGTGAAATCCTCAGGTGGACTCGAACGGCGATGATTATCTGTGCACCCGCTGAATTTGCGCTGAACACGGCGAAAACGGCCGCGGGCGCAACCTGCCGGCGTCGCTGAATCGCGTCACGCCGGCACGATTTCGGCGATTCGGCCGGGCCGGAGCGGCCGATCGCGTCGCTCAGCGGTCGGCCGCCCCCGCGGGACCGATCCGGTCCGGCCAAATCTGCAGTCGTTCGGAATCCAGGTCGAATCGACAACCCTGACCCGGTGTCAGGTCAATGCCGCAGGCCGCGCGGATACGGGCATCCCCGAACCGGATCGATGCCTGCGGGAAGGGTCCGGCGATCAGCGTCTCCACCGTGCCGGAATGCGCGCCGCCGGCGTGCACCCAGATGCGCTCCGCCGGAACACTCCACCCCACCCGGCCATTCGGCACAGGGGCGCCGGGCACTTCCAGGACCGCCCCACGACCCAACATGAGACGGTTCGATTCGGCGACGCCGGCGGCGACGTTGTCCGCGCCGAGCAGCCGCGCCGCCAGCTCGTTCACCGGCCGGCGCAGCACGTCCGCCGCCCGGCCGCTTTGCAACGGGCGTCCGCCCGCGAGCAGCAGCAGCTCGTCGGCCAGCTGCAGCGCTTCCTGCGGATCGTGGGTGACGAGCAGAGTCATGATCGGCAGCTCCGCCTGCAGAGCGCACAGTTCGCGGCGCAGCGCGGCGCGCAGCGGCGCATCGAGCGCCGAGAACGGCTCATCGAGCAACAGCAGCTCGGTCGGACGCACCAGCGCGCGCGCGAGCGCCACGCGCTGCTGCTGGCCGAGGGACAGCTCGGTGGGGCTTCGTCCCACCAGCTCCGTCAGCTCCAGCCGCTCGAGCCAGCGCGCGGCGCGCGCGGGATCCGCCCCCGCGGGGAAGCGTAGCTGTCCGCCGACGTCGAGATGGGGAAACAGCGCATAGCTCTGCGGCACATAACCGATGCGCCGGGCGCTCGGCTCGAGCGGCGCCAGATCTCGTGCGCCCAGCCGAATGACCGCGCGATCGGCCTGCTGGAGGCCGGCGATCAGTTTGAGGGTGAGCGACTTGCCCGAGCCCGAGGGCCCGAGGATCGCCAGGCGGCGCGCCCGGCTCGACCATTCCACCGTCAGATCGAAATCATTGATTCGCTTGTCGACTTCGAGCTGCAACCCGCCCGCAACGGCGGTCGTCGCCTCCGCGGGGTCATGGGGACGCGCAGCCGAGGCCGCCGGGAGCCGGCGCCGGACCGGGCGAGCCGAGGAGCGCGCGCTGACTGTGCTGCTGAGCAACACGATGACCAGCGCCAGGGCGATCGCCGGCAACAGCACCGGCAGCATGGCCGGCAGACCTTTGTCGCCGAATTCCACGTAGGTATAGACCGGGAGCGAGTACGGATGATAGGCCACCATCACGGTGGCGCCGAACTCGCCGAAGGCGCGCAGCCAGGCGAGCAACAGTCCGGCGATCAGCGCGGGCCTGACGGCCGGTAGCGTCGCCCGCCAGAACACTGCGAGCCGCCGCCGGCCGAGCGTCGCCGCCACATCCTCGATGGCCGGATCCATGGACGAGAACGCCGAGCGCGCCGCGATGATCACGAACGGCGCGGAAACAAAAGCCTCCGCGAGCACGATACCGGCGAAAGAATCGGTGAGCCCCCCGTTCGTCAGCCGGCCCAGGGGCGAGTTGTAGCCGAGCAGAAACAGCAACAGCACGCCGCTGGCGAGCGGTGGCAATGCCAGCGGCAGCTGCACGAGGAATCCCAGCAGTCCCATCGCTCGTCCGGGGACGCGCGCGAGCGCGAATCCCAGCGGGATCCCGCACAGCGCGGTGAGCAACGTCGCGCTGCTGGCGCTGGCCAACGATACCGCGCACGCGTGGGCGAGAGTCGCATAATCGACGTCGCGCCAGCGTGTCGCGGCCGCAGCCTGCACGCCGGCCGCGAGCGGCGCGATCAGATAGACCGCGAGCAGGCCGGCGAGCCAGGGCAGGGGCGAAGGTACTTTACGCGGCATGCGATTGGCTTGGAGTGACACACGGGCCCCGGAACCCAACGGCTCTTTCCGGAGCGTCAATGACACGATGTTTCGGCGGCGGCTCCCAGGGACGGCTTCGGGGAATCGGCAAGGACCGCGGGGCTCCGGGGACGGGGCGTCAGATCTTGGGGGCGGCGCGGCGCAGCAGGGCGCGCAGCGGCGGCGGCATGGCGCGCGCATCGCCGGTCAGCGTGAGCCGCCGCAGCGCCAGTCCGTGCGCGAGCATCAGCTTGCGCCCCCGCGGGCCGAGCAGAAACGCGATGAACGCCGCCGCGGCGCGCGGATGCGGCGCGTCTCGGATCAGCGTGATGGTATAGAGCGCCTTGGGCGTGATCGACGGCGGGAGCGTCACCGACGGAATGCCGGCGGCGGCGGTCTCCGTCGAGTAGAAAAAGCCGGCATCGAGCTGTCCGGACTGCAACCGTCCCATCAGCGTTTCCTCGGGGAACACCTGGGCGGCATTCTCGGGTCCGCCGAGCACGCGCCGGAGCAGGCCCGGAACGTGGTAATAGGCCTCGGCCCGGCGCATCAGCTCGACCGTGAGGATCCCCTTGGGATCGAGCTTGGGATCCGTGCGGCCGATGCGCAGGCCCGGCGTCTGCAGCACGACATACCAGGGCCGTGAATGCCACAATGGCGCGAAGCGGCTGCGCGGGTTGTACCCGATGACGAGCGGAGACTGCGCGAAAGTGATGTACCAGCGCACCCAATCGCCGTGCTTCGCGCCCATCAACCGCGCGTTCACCCCCGGTGCGGCGCTGAGGAACACATCGGCGCGGCGCAGATGTCCGGCGATCTCGTTGGCCAGAAGCTTCGAGCCGCCGGCATAGCCGCGGAAATGATCGCCGCTCGCGTGATCGAACGCCGGTCCGACCGATCCTTGCATCAGGTTGATCAGCGAGCCGGCGTAGAGCACCGCCACGTTGCCGCTCGCGCGCGCCGGCGGCGCGCTCGAGCACACAGCGAGCAGGACGGCGGCCGTTACGAAGCGCAACCAGGATGGGCGCCGAGCGCGTTGGCCGGACAGGATTGATCGGGTCATGGGCGATGCGCTACGCAAACCGGTCGGTGGCGCTGACCAGCTCGTGCAGCGTGCCGCGCTCGAACGCCGAATGACCGGCGTCCGGCACGATCCGCAGCTGCGCCTCCGGCCAGGCGCGATGCAGGTCCCAGGCGCTGCGCATCGGGCAGACGACGTCATAACGCCCTTGCACGATGACGGCGGGGATGTGGCGGATGCGCTGCACGTCCGCGAGCAGCTGCCCATCCGTCTTGAAGAACCCCTGATTGACGAAGAAGTGGCATTCGATGCGCGCGAAGGCCTCCGCATAGGTGCTCTTCTCGAACTTCGCGACGTAATCGGCCGCGGTGCGCAGATAGCTCGTGGCGCCTTCCCAGCTCGACCAAGCCCGTGCGGCGCGGGCGCGCACCGCGGGGTCATCGCCGGTCAATCGGGCGTAATAGGCGCGCATCATGTCGGTGCGCTCGTCGAGGGGGATCGGCTCGACGAACCGTTCCCAGAGGTCCGGGTAGATCGCCGCGGCCCCCCCGGGGTTCTGGTAGAACCACTGCAATTCCCAGCCGCGCAGCAGGAAAATACCGCGCAGGATCAGCTCGGTGACGCGCGCCGGGTAGGTCTCGGCGTAGGCGAGCGCCAGCGTCGAACCCCATGAGCCGCCGAACACCTGCCAGCGGTGGATGCCGACGTGCTCGCGCAGCCGCTCGATGTCCTCGACCAAGTCCCAGGTGGTGTTTTCCCGGAGCTCCGCGCGCGGGCGGCTCTTGCCGCAGCCGCGCTGATCGAGCAGCACGATCCGGTAGCGTTGCGGGTCGAAGAAGCGGCGCATTTTCGGATCCGTGCCGCCGCCCGGGCCGCCATGCAGGAACACGGCGGGCTTGCCTTCGGGATTGCCGCTCTCCTCGAAGTAGATCTCGTGCAGGTCCGAGACCCGCAGCCGGCCGGTGCGGTAGGGCTTGATCGGCGGGTAGAGCCGGCGCACCGGTCCCCTGGAGTGCGAGGCGCTCATCATGCGGGCAGCCTATCAGATCGGTGGCCGTGCGGGGTGCGCCGGCCCCGTCCCGCCGGGCCGCGCGTCGCGGTTATAATCATCGCCGCATCCCCGGCGGCACGCGCGCTTGAAACTCACATCGGACTCGCTCGAGGGCCACCTCGCCCAGAAGTTACTACCGGCGTACCTGGTTTCCGGGGACGAGTCCCTGCTCGTGGCGGAGTCCGCCGATGCGGTGCGCGCGCGCGCGCGGGAGGTAGGATTCACGGAGCGGGACGTGCACTTCATCGAGCGCGCCGCCGACTGGGAGGATGTGCGCGCCGCGGCGGGGAATCTGTCGTTGTTCGGGGCGCGGCGGCTGCTCGAGGTGCGGCTTACGAGCGCGCGGCCCGGGACAGGCGGCTCGGCCGTTCTCGTGTCGCTGCTCGAGCGCGCGGATCCCGACACGCTGCTGCTCATTTTGAGCCCGCGCCTCGACCGTGACGCGCAGTCGTCTCAGTGGGTCCGGGCGGCGGAGGCGCACGGCGCCTGGATCGCCGTGTGGCCCGTCGAGCCCGGTAAGCTCATCGCCTGGCTGCGCGCACGCAGCCGGCGCATCGGTGTGGATCTCGATCCGGACGCGGTGCAACTGCTCGCCGAGCGCACCGAGGGCAACCTGCTCGCGGCCGATCAGGAGCTGCGCAAGCTCGCGCTGCTCGGCGGGCGGGATTCCGGGGACGGCGGCGCGGCACGCGCGGGGTTCGCCGACAGTGCGCGATTCGACGTCTTTCGGCTCTCCGAGGCCGTGCTCGCGGGCGAGCCGGCGCGCTCGCTGCGCGTGCTCGCGGGACTGCGGTCCGAAGGCACCGAGCCGACGCTCGTGCTGTGGGCCCTGACCAAGGCATTGCGGGATCTGGACGCCGCGGTGGCCCGGCCCGGCGCCGCCGGCGGCTGGCGGCGCTCCAGTGCGGCGCTCGACGCGGCCGTTCGCCGTTCCGGGCGCCTGTCCTTGGCGAGCCTGATGCTGCGCGCTGCGCGCGCCGACCGCATGATCAAGGGCCGTCTGCGCGGCGATCCCTGGGACGAGATGGCATTGCTCGCGGCCGAACTGTGCGCGCGGCCGGCGTTACCCGCACCGCAATCCATGTTCAAATAGCGCCCGAATCGCCGTGCCGCGCACGGCCGGATGCACGGACATCATGCAGCCCATCGGTGTTTTCGGCGGAACGTTCGACCCTGTTCATTACGGTCATTTGCGCACGGCATTCGAGCTGTGGCAGCTGCTGCGTCTGGCGGAAGTGCGCTTTCTTCCCACGGGCAACCCCCCGCATCGCGATCAGCCGCTCGCCGGCGCCGAGTTGCGGCTGCGCATGGTGCGGGCCGCCGTCGCCGGCCAGCCGGCCTTCACGGTCGATGACCGGGAGATCCGCCGCAGCGGTGTGTCCTACTCGGTCGACACGCTCGCGGAGCTGCGCGCCGAATACCCCCGGCGCTCGCTGTGTCTGCTGCTCGGCATGGACGCGTTTCTGGGGCTGCCGCACTGGCACCGCTGGCGGGAACTGCTCGAGCTGGCGCACATCGTCGTGGCCCATCGTCCGGGTTGGAAGGCCCCCACCATGGGTCCGCTCGGCGAGGTGATGGTCGATCACGGCACCGGCTCGATCCGCGAGCTGCACGAGCGAACCGCCGGACGGATCTACGTGCACGCGGTGACGCAGCTCGAGATTTCCTCCACCGAGCTGCGCCAGCTGATCGTCTCGGGTCTCGATCCCCACTACCTGGTGCCGGACGAAGTACGGCGCATTCTGCTCGACAGCGAGTGCTATTCTAGGACCACATGACCACACGCTCCGCCGCCCGCCGCGGCACGTCCTCCCGCTCCCGCTCCAAGGGATCCGCAGCGCTGCTTCGCGTCGTGACAGCGGCGCTCGAAGACATGAAGGCCGTCAACGTCCAGGTGATCGACGTACGGGGCCTGACCGACGTGGCCGATACACTGATCATCGCGTCGGGCACCTCGGATCGGCACGTCCGCTCGATCGCCGAGCGGGTGATCGAGCAAGCCAAGGCGAACCGCATGCGCCCCCTGGGCACGGAGGGCGAACGCGAGGGCGAGTGGGTTCTGGTCGATTTGCAGGATATCGTCGTGCACGTGATGTTGCCGCGGATCCGCGAGTTCTATGCGCTCGAGCGGTTGTGGGAGGCCTCCCCGGGGGAGCCCGGTTCGGTGCGCGCGCCTGCGCAAGCAGCCGAGCGCACTTGAGCGGCGTTCGAGCAGGGTGAGCGATGCGGGTGCGGCTGCTGGCGGTCGGCACTCGCGCGCCGGCCTGGGTGCGCCAGGGCTATGAAGACTATGCCCGCCGCCTCGGCCCGAGCCTGAAGCTGACACTCGTGGAGATCGAGCCGGGGCAGCGGGCCGCGGGAGGGGACGTGCGCGCCGCGATCGAGACCGAAGGACGCAGACTCTTGGCGGCCGTGCGGGAGGGCGACTTTCTGGTGGCTCTCGATGAACGAGGCGCCGAAATGACGACGCCGGGATTTGCGGGCTGGCTGGCCGAGCGAATGCGCGACGGGCGGGACTTGGCGATCATGGTCGGCGGGCCGGACGGCTTCGCGCCACACGTGCGCGCCAGGGCCGACCTTCTACTGTCGCTCTCGCGTCTGACCCTGCCCCATGCCCTGGTCCGCGTCGTGCTGGCCGAGCAGCTCTACCGGGCGCTTAGCATCCACGCCCATCATCCGTATCATCGCGCGTGATGAGCCCGGAACTTCCCGCCCCTGTGCTTTGCCTCGCATCCGCCTCGCCGCGGCGGCGTGATCTGCTCTGGCAGATCGGCGTGCCGCACAAGGCGGTGCCGGCCAATCTCGACGAGCGGATGCTGCCCGGGGAGTCACCGCACGATTACGTGGAGCGGCTGGCGCTCGAGAAGGCGATGACCGTGCGCAATCGTGGTGAGCGGCTGCCGGTGTTGGCCGCCGACACCGCCGTGGTGCTCGAGGGCACGATTTACGGTAAACCGGCCGATCGGGCCGACGCGCTGGCGATGCTGGGCAAGCTCTCGGGGCGCGTCCATCAGGTCATTACGGCCGTGGCGCTCGCGACCGCGCGCAGCGTCGAGGTGCGCGTCAGCACCGCCTCGGTGCGCTTGCGGGAGCTGACTCTGGCGGAGCGGGAGGCCTATTGGCAGACCGGCGAGCCGCGCGGCAAGGCGGGTGGCTACGCCATCCAGGGGTTTGGCGCCGTGTTCGTCGAGTCGCTCTCGGGAAGCTACCCGGCCGTGGTGGGCCTGCCGCTGGCCGAGACGGCCGAGCTGCTGCGTGCGGCGGGTCTCGCCTGCTGGCAGGGACGCGGCGCGTGATCGAGATCCTGGTCAACGTCGGGTCGCGCGAGACGCGCGCCGCGCTCGTCGAAGACGGAATCGTTCAAGAGATTTTCATCGAGCATGCCGACCGCCGCCGGCTGGTGAGCAATCTGTACAAGGGGCGCGTGACCCGCGTGCTGCCGGGCATGCAGGCGGCATTCGTGGACATCGGTCTCGAGCGAACCGCTTTTCTGCATGTCGATGACATCGTCAGCCCGCCTCTCGAGGAGGCCGAAGTGACGCCGGCCGCGGCCGCCGCGATCGACGTGCGCCGTCTGGTCAGCCCCGGCGACGAACTGCTGGTGCAGGTGATCAAGGACCCGATCGGCAGCAAGGGTGCGCGCCTGAGCACGTTCATCACGCTGCCGGCGCGCTACCTGGTGTACCTGCCCGCGGGTGAGGGCGTGGCCGTGTCGGCGAAGATCGATGACGAAGCCGAGCGCATCCGGCTGAAGTCGCTGGTGTCCGAGCTGCGGGCGGGCGAGGCCGGCGGCGGCTACATCCTGCGCACCGCCGCGCAGGGCGCCTCGGCCGAGGCGCTGCGCGAGGACATGGGCTACCTCGAGCGGCTCTGGCGGCACGTGCGCGGGCGCGCCGCCGAGGTGCCGCCCGGCTCGGTGGTACACGAGGATCTGCACCTGGCGCTGCGGCTGTTGCGCGATGAGCTGTCGCGGGGAGTCGGCGCGGTGCGGGTCGATTCGTCCGAGGCACATCGCTGCATGAGCGCGTTCGCCGAGCAGTTCATGCCGGGGACCTCGACCCGCATCGAGTTGTACGACGAGGCCCGGCCGATATTCGATCTGCACGGTGTCGAGGACGAGATCAACCGGGCGCTCGAGCGCAAGGCGATGCTCAAGTCCGGCGGACATCTGGTGATCGACCAGACCGAGGCGATGACCACCATCGACGTCAATACCGGCGGCTACGTCGGTCATCGCAATCTGGAGGAAACCTGCTTCCGGACCAATCTCGAGGCGGCCGAAGTGATCGGCCGGCAGCTGCGCCTGAGGAATCTCGGCGGAATCATCATCATCGACTTCATCGACATGCACGCCGAGTCGCATCGGCGCCAGATTCTCGCGGCGCTCGAGCGCTCGCTGGTCGCGGACCGGGCGCAGACGCGCATCGTCAACTTCTCGCCGCTGGGGCTGCTCGAGCTGACTCGCAAGCGCACGCGCGAGAGTCTGGCGCACCTGTTGTGCGAGCCGTGCCGAGCGTGCGAAGGGCGCGGATTCGTCAAGACGGCCGAGACAGTCTGCAACGAGATCTTCCGCGAGCTGCTGCGCCAGGAGCGCGCCGGCGGCGAGCTGCTGGTGCTGGCGCATCAGGCGGTGGTGGACCGCCTGCTCGAGGGGGAATCGGCCGCGCTCGCGGCGCTGCAGGGGCAGATCGGACGCACCGTACGGCTGCAGGTCGAGGCGCTGTACGGCGTGGACCAGTTCGACGTCGTGGCGCTGTGAGGCGCGTGGCCGCCGGACGGAGTAGGCTGCCCTCATGACGATCGTCGCAGCCCTGCAAATGAGCTCCGGGCCCGAGGTGCGCGCCAATCTCGCCGAGGCGCGCGCACTTCTCGAGGCCGCCGCCGACCGCGGGGCACGCCTGGCCGTGTTGCCCGAGAATTTCGCGTTCATGGGACTGCGCGACGCGGACAAGCTGGCGATCGGCGAGCTCGACGGCGCCGGCCCCATACAGGACTTCCTGGCCGAGAGCGCTCGCCGCCTCGGGCTGTGGATCGTCGGCGGCACCGTGCCCGTGACCGGCGCCCGAGACGGCCGTGTCGCAGCCGCGAGCCTCGTCTACGACGCAAACGGCGAGCGGCGCGCGCGCTACGACAAGATCCATTTGTTCGACGTGCGGCTGCCCGAGCGTTCCGAGAGTTACCGCGAATCCGCGCACATCGCCCCGGGCGACGCCGTCGTGGTGCTCGATACGCCTGCCGGGCGGCTCGGCCTGTCGGTTTGTTATGACGTGCGCTTCGCGGAGCTGTATCGCGCCATGGCCGCGCAGGGCGCGCAGCTGTTCGCCGTGCCGGCGGCCTTCACCGCCGCAACGGGGCGCGCGCATTGGGAAGTGCTGCTGCGCGCACGCGCCATCGAGAACCTCTGCGCGGTCATCGCCGCCGGGCAGTGGGGTCCGCACCCCAACGGCCGCGAGACCTACGGCGACAGCCTGATCGCCGACCACTGGGGCCGTGTGCTCGCGCGGCGCCCGCACGGCAGCGGTTGTGTCACGGCCGACGTCGATCTGGAGGCCGAACAGCGCGATCGCGAGAGCTTTCCGGTTCTACGCCATCGCGTGCTCGGCATGGAAACCGCCCGTACCCTGACGGAAAACACACATGAGTGATCAGACCC
>JAJYFU010000073.1 GCA_021790795.1 Pseudomonadota bacterium | reverse complement strand
CGGACCGAATGCACCGGCCCGTCGGCCCGTGGGCACGTCTCGCGCTCCACGTTCACCTCCTACTGTGCTCCGGCTGCCGGCACTACGAACAGCAGGTCGTTCTGATACGCTACTGGTTGCGCTCTAAACCCATGCAGCAACCCGATACCTCCGCTTTTACTCCTGCGCACTTGGGCGCCGAGGCGCGTACGCGTATCCAAATGAGCCTCTCAGCGCGCACTCACCATCAGCGCAATCAGCCGTGACAATCAGAGCGATGCCCGTGCCGTGCAACAGCGCATCCTTTCGGAACAGTCGGGCGCTGGACCGGACTTCCGCCTGCGCTCTACCCGCCGCACTTCGGTTTGGCTGGGATCCTGCTGGCCGCTCGCTCAAATGCAAACGGAAGTCGGCTTCACGGCTCCCGCACTGGCTTTTGGGCCTGCTACCCCGGATCTTCAGCTGCGATCTGCATGCAGGCGCTGTGACACATGCCGGGGAGGGTGATCGATGAGGACCATTGACACCACAACGCTCGAGCATTGGGTGAAGAAAGGTCTGAAATTCGTCCTCGTCGATACGCTGCCTCGTCAGAGTTTCGATGAAGGGCACCTGCCGGGGGCTATCAACATTGTCTCGGACGAGATCCTGACGCGTGCGCCGGTGGAAATTCCCGACCGGCATGTCACCGTGGTCGTTTACTGCGCCAGTGCGGCCTGCCAGCGTGCCGGTTTATCCGCCGAACGGCTCAAATCGCTCGGTTACACAGATATTTACCATTACCTCGCGGGAAAGCGAGGCTGGGTGACGAGCGGCCATGCTCTGGAAAGGGCGTGATCGGTGCTTGGCGCTGGAACGCCGGATGGGTCGGCAGTTGGCTCCGCGCTGAGACTGCTGCGCCTCTTACTGCTGTTTGCCGTAACCGCCCTTGCCGAGATTGTCGGCTGCTACCTGCCCTGGCTCGTGATCAAGCACGGCAAGCCTCTCTGGCTGCTGTTGCCCGCGGCCGTCTCGCTGGGCGCATTCGCCTGGCTGTTGACCCTTCACCCTACGGCGGCCGGGCGCACCTATGCCGCGTACGGTGGGGTTTACATTGCAGTGGCCATCGGATGGCTCTGGGCGGCGGAGGGCATTCGTCCCAGTCGTTGGGATGTCATCGGGAGTCTCATCGCCCTGACCGGCATGGCGATCATCATGCTGTCTGCGCGGGGATAGTCAGCGACGCACAGCCGAACGGCGTTTTGCACCATGGCCTGCCTGGGCGTTCGTCCGGGGAAGGTCGTCAATCGCGGCGAGCGCCTTACGTCAGATGAAGCCAATTCGCTGCCGAGTTGCGCCGCGTCGCGGTG
The DNA here is from genome assembly GCA_021790795.1 of Pseudomonadota bacterium. Lineage (GTDB taxonomy): Bacteria > Pseudomonadota > Gammaproteobacteria > Steroidobacterales > Steroidobacteraceae > 13-2-20CM-66-19. The sequence continues at coordinate 10,882 of JAJYFU010000073.1, read as the reverse complement.
GGGCGAGGACCACGCGGTCCGAGTCGGCCGCGAGCGCGGAGGCGAAGCCGGCGCGGGTCAGGCGCAGCAGCGCGCGCACGTCGAGGTCCGGGGTTGCCAGGGCCGCCTCGGCGCTGGGCTCGTCAAGCGCCAGGCCCGCAGGGCACTTGTGTGTCGCGGCGAGGCGACCGAGGTAGCTATTCAGAATCGCGCGCCGTTGGTCCACGGTGGGTGGCTTGACCTGACAGACCTCGAGCCGGGACAGGAGCGGTGCGGGCAGCGCGGCTTGTTCGTTCGCCGTGCAGACCACGAGGATCTTGCTGGCGTCGAACATCATTTGGAGGCACCAGTCCTTGTAGTGCCGCGCGGTGTCCGGCTCGGTGAGATCGAGCAGCGCGTTCAACGGATTCTCGCGTGCCCACGTGCCGATCTTGTCGACCTCATCGATTACCAACACGGGCGCCGCGCTGTCGCCCTGCGCTAGCAGCTCGAACACGATGCCCGGTTTGGCGTTGCTCCAGCCCGCATCGGAGCCGCACAATTGAAACGCTGCTTGCGCGCTGCCGGCGGAATAGACCGCCATCCGGGTTCCCATCCGTCGCGCGAGTTCCTGCGCGAATCGCGTTTTCCCAATGCCGGGCGGGCCGACGAGTAGGATCGGATCCACGCGGGACTCGCCGGCATCGAGCGTATAGCTGGCGCAGGTCCACTGCATCGACAGGTGATCGATCACGGCGCGGAAATTTTCGTATTCCAGCCACGAAGTCGGCGAATGGGTCCGCGACCGGGGCGGGATCGGCCCATGGCACTGATCGCCAGCCGTCGTCGCGGGCCGCGCGATCGATCGCACGCCTGAGCCGCCTGACGTCTTGGTCCCGCATGCCAGCCAATGCGGCGATGGCCTCCGCAAGCGCCCCCGGAGGGAACACGCGCACGCAGTGCCGCGCGCGCTCGGCCTTGGTCACCTCGGGAGTCATCTCCGGTGCTTCGGGGGCCGGCTGTTCGGTGGCCGGCGCCGCAGCGAGCGGCCCGGGAGCGGACGGTGGGGACTCAGGAGTGCCCGTAACGGTGATGCTGACGCTGCCGATCAGCAGGTGTTGGTGCTGCAGGTAGTACCGTTCCATCGGATTCAGGCGTGCCCGCCAAGCGCGTTCTTGGTCGAGGCGCGTACTCATGCGCGGGCCTCCCACAAAGAGACAGTGATGGAGCCACGCAGCCAGGCACCGGCAGTCTGCCAGCGACGGGCGGCGAGGGTGAAGGTCCATTCTCGGAGCGCGGCGTAGCGGCGCAGGCTGATGTAGTGGCGGTGGGGAATGCGGCCGACGGGCTCCACGGTCACGACAGCGCAGCCGGTCTGGCGGTAGGCGGGGATGGTGGCGAGGGGGATGACGCCCAGGACCGCAGGCTGCGTGCTTGCCAACGGCGCGATAGGATCAGCGGTAGCCATACTCGAACCTCAGTCGTTCGGGTTGTGGTCAGCCGCTCGGCCGTGGTTGCACCCACGACGGGCGGCGCCTTGGCAGCGCCGTGCACTGAAGTCGAGAGAGCGTTTGCCAGTTGCCCTTACTGGGCACTTACAAGAGTCTGGCGAGTTAGGAGGAGTCTGCTAAGTTCTTGATTTAATGGTGCCGGGAATAGGATTCGAACCTACGACCCGCGCATTACGAATGCGCTGCTCTACCAACTGAGCTATCCCGGCGCCGGGTCGCGCATTCTATCGGGTGCCGATCGTGGCGTCATCCCGCACAGGGTCGGGTCCGGTCAGCGTCCCGGTGTGGTTGGACCCGTTCCGGGCCCGGGCGGCGGGGGTGCCGGGTTGCCTGGCGTCTTCGTTCCGCTGTTCCACCCGGCGGCGCCATGCGCACCGGGCCAGTCGGCGAACGCCAGGTAGTACACGAAGACCCAGCCGACGATGGGAATCAGCAGCAGCAGGCTCAGCCACGGCGAGAGCCCCACACGCATGCAGATCTTCCAGAAGGGGATGATGGCGATGGCGGCGGCAATCCAGCCGAACGCCCAAAATCCGGGGAGTCCCCAGAATCCGTGCCAGCCCCAATACCCAAAGTGATACATCAGCACGGGCGGTCTCCCCCGGGAAGCGACTCGCGGCGGCTCAGGACCCTGTTTTCCTCAGTCGGATGACGAGGTCGATGCCTTCCACCTCGGTGCCCGGCGGCGGCGGGGGCAGGCGGCTGAACTCGACCTCCGGCACGGGCACGTCGATCAGCGCCCCGGTCGCCACATCATGAAAATGGTAGTGCGCATCGACGTTGGAATCGAACCATGCGCGCGCGCCGTCCACGGACAGCTGGCGGATCAAGCCGTGCGAGGCGAACAAGTTCAGGGTGTTGTACACGGTGGCCTTGGAGACCCGGGCGCCGGCTTGACGCAGGCTGGCCAGGATCTGCTCGGCGGACAGATGCTGCGGCTCTGCCAGCAGGAGGCTGGCGATGCGCATGCGTTGCGCGGTCGGGCGTATCCCGCAATCGGCCATGCGGCGCTGGCAGCGGGCCGTGATGTCCTGCGACGATGACGCAAAGCCGTCCATGGTCAAAATTATAGCCATGGACTGGGGCTCATTGCGCGAAATTCAGGCCACGGCGGCCTTCAGCACCCGTTGCGGCTGGGCGACACCGTAGCCCTGCGCGAAATCGACCCCCAGGCTGGTCAGCATCTGGATGATCTCGGCGTTTTCGGCGAATTCGGCGATGGTCTGCTTGCCCGTGAGATGGCCGATCTCGTTGATCGAGCGGACCATCTCGCGATCTATGGGGTCGCGCAGGATCTCGCGCACGAAGCTGCCGTCGATCTTGAGGAAATCCACCGGGAAATGCTTCAGATACCCGAATGAGGACAGCCCCGTGCCGAAATCGTCCAGCGCGAACTTGCAGCCGAGCTCCTTGAGGGCCTGAATGAAACGATTGGCCTGCGAGAAGCTGGCCACGGCGGCGGTCTCGGTGATCTCGAAGCAGATCTTCGAGCCATCGAGTCCGCTGCGGTGGAACTGGTCGATCACGAACGGCAGGAATTTGTCATCGCCCAGGCTCTGGCCGGAGAGATTGATCGAGCACAGCGCGAGCTTCTCCCGCTCGTCGGCTTCCGAGACCAGCCAGCGGAACGCGTTCTCGATCACCCAGCGGTCGATGGCCGGCGTGATGCCGTAGCGCTCGGCGGCCGCGATGAAGTCATTCGGCGTGACAATCCGGCCCGTTTCGTCCCGCAGACGCAGCAACAGCTCGTAGTGCGCGCCCGGGTCGGCGTGCTGCAGCGGCTGAATGGCCATGCGATGCAGCTCGAAGCGGCCTTCCTCGAGCGCCGTATTGATTCGCGCCGCCCACTGCATCTCGCGCCGGCGCCGCATCAGTTCCATGTCGTTCTCGGCGAAGCTGTGCACGCGGTTGCGGCCGGCTTCCTTGGCCGCCGTGCAGGCGCTGTCGGCGGCCGAAAGAATGGAGGCGACGTCCTCATTGTCGGCCGTGATCGGCACCACCCCGACGCTCGCGCCGAGGCGAAACGCCCGATCCTCCCAGCTGAAACGGAAGTTACGTACGCTCTCGCGCAGCATCTCGGCCGTGCGCATCGCTTCGTCGATCGAGCAGCTCTCGAGAAGGATGCCGAACTCATCGCCCCCAAGGCGTGAGAGTGTGTCCCGCCAGCGGATCTTCGACTTCAGCAGAGCGCCAACCTGCCCGAGCAGCGCATCGCCGGCGCCATGTCCGCACGAATCGTTGATGATCTTGAACTGGTCGATGTCCAGGTAGCACAGCGCGTATGACGACTCGTGCGCCTTGGCGCTCTTCAGGGCCCGCTCCACGCGATTCTCGAACTCGCGCCGGTTGACCAGGCCCGTGAGCAGATCGTGGCTGGCGTGATATGAGAGGCGGCGATTCAATTCTCGCGCCTCGCTCACGTCGTGGAACACGAGCACGCCGCCGGTGACCTTGCCGGCGCCATCGCGGATGGGCGCGGCAGTGCTCTCGACGTACAGCTCGTTGCCGTCCCGGCGGATCAGCAGCATCGGCCGCACCGATTTCACCGGGCGGATGCGCCGGATCGACATGGTGAGCGGATTCTCCAGCGGCTCGCAGGTCTCCTCGTGAAAGGAGCGGAAGATTTCCTCGACCGGCCGGCCCATGGCGCTCTCGAGTCGCCAGCCGGTGAGCGCCTCGGCCACCGGGTTGATGTAATCGACGACCGAATCGGCATCGGACGTGATGACCCCGTCGCCGATCGACTGCAGCGTGATCTGCGCGCTTTCCTTCTCGCGGAACAGCGCTTCCTCGTAGAGCTTGCGCTCGGTGATGTCGAATTCCACCCCGACCAGGCGCAGCAGCCGCCCGTGCTCATCGACCCGCGCGGTGGCCCGACTGACCACCCAGCGCCACTCACCGCTGCGGTGGCGCATGCGGTGCGTGCTCTCGAAGTTCGGTGTCTTGCCGTCGATGTGATCGCGCAGCGCCGCCTGGACCCGGGGCAGGTCATCCGGATGCACGAGGCTGCTCCAATCAGGCGAGCCGCGCAGGTCCTCGTCACGGTAGCCGAGCATGGATTTCCAGCGCGGCGAGAAGTACACCTCGTTGTTCTCGACGTCGAAGTCCCACAGGCCGTCGTTGGCGGCGGACTGCGCGAGGCTGTTGCGCTCCTCGAGCTTTGCCAGACGCGCCTCGATGCGCAGCCGCTCGAGGCCCGTGGCGAGACTGGTGCCGATCAGCTTCATCAGCAGCTGCTGACTGACGTCCCAGGGGCGCGGCAGCGTATTGGCGAGTCCGAGCAGGCCGGCCGGCTTGCCCTGCACGCGCATCGCCACCAGCAGCACCGAGCCGATGTGCAGCGCGGCGAAGCGCTGCGCCTCCGCGCTTTGCTCGCGCGTGGCGTGGGCCGTATCGGGCAGATTCGAGAGCCGCAGGTGATCGAGCCGGCCGTTCAGCCAGGGCAGGGCGTCCAGCGGCGTTTCGTGCAGGCCCTCCGGTCGGCACTGCGCCAGTCCGGTACGCTCGAATTGCACGTCCTGAATGACCGGGTGATCCGGACGGAGTGTGGCGAGGAAAGCGCAATCGACTCCGGTGACTTCCCGCAGCAAGGCAAGATTACGCTGCAGGCATTCCCCGAGGTTGCTCTTTCGGACATTTTGAAACTCGACGGCAATTTGGGTGCAGGTGCCGTCAATGCCAAGCTTGGACGTCCGGTCCTTCCACATGCCGGATGCCAGGATGTCCGTGGAAGTGAAATCCGCGGATTTGTCCGGTGGTTGGCTCGACATTTACCGGTAACCTCTCAGCCCGTCGCTCGCAGCCTACACCCGGATCATGCCTGGGCGCGTGAATTGCCGCCTGGCCTTGCGGGGTTCCCGGGCCCTGGTCTTTTAACGAGTTGCGCCAAATTCTCGCACACTCGGTCAGGAATACAAGCTAACGCACTGTTCGATCAAGAGTTGGCGACTTGACAGAATCTCCCCCCTCATGCTCGGGGTTGCGAACCGGCGCACGCTTTGCTTGCGAAGTCCTGCGCCGAGCCGAGGGTCTGCCGCGCTCATCCGAGGGCCTTCCGGGCCGTCTCGAACGCCTGGCGCAGCGCGTCGGCCATCTCTTCCTGCAGGGCGAGGAGCGCCTGGGAATCGAGCGTACGGGGTATGTAGCGGGGCGGACCGATTGCAATGGCCACCCGGGCGAACGGTTTGGGGATGACGAACCGGTCCCATTTGATGCGCCAGGCCCGCGTGGCCGCATAGGCCATCGGCACGATGGGCCGGCCGGACCATTGTGCCAGCAGGATCGCGCCCGGCTTGAATTGGTTGCGCGGTCCGCGCGGGCCGTCCGGATTGATCGCCGGGGAGATGTTCTCCTTGACCAGCGCCAGGTAATAGTCGCGCAGCGCCCGGGCGCCGGTGTGGGTCGATGAGCCGCGAATGGCGTGCGCGCCCAGGCGGTGCACGAGCATCGCGCCGATCTCCCCGTCCACGGACGGGCTGATCAACCAGCCCGTCTTCATGCCGCGCGCCCGCTGCTCGAGCAGGTACTTGCCGCAATAGAGCTGATGCTGATGCCAGTAACAGGGCAGCACCGAAGGGGCCTCGGCGAGCGCGGCGCGCAAATGCTCCTCGCCCTCGATCTTCACCACCGGGGCGAGCCGCCACCAGAGGCGCACGATCGCCAGTCCCAGCGGGATCGTCAAACGATACAGCCACCGCCGCTGCGGCGTCATGCGCCGACCCACGGGCCCGGGCTTGCGGTAGAACGAATTACGCAGGCCAGGCTCGGTCATGCGGCAGCGGCTCCGATCGTGGGAATATCGATTGGTATAATTGACAGCTTACATGAGTACGCCCGCGACAACCCAGGGCGGTCCGCCGGTGGCGACCGCCGAGTTCGACGTCGGCTCCACGGACGATTCCCTGGAGCGCATGATCCAGCTGTTCGCCAAGCACGGAGACATCTACCGTGTCTACGTGCCGGCGCGCAAGGCTTTTACCTACGTCGTGCATCATCCCGACGACGTCAAGCGCATCCTCGTCTCGAATCATCGCAATTACACCAAGGGGGTCGGGCTCGACCGGGTGAAGATCCTGCTCGGAAACGGCATCATGACCAGCGAGGGCGAGCTGTGGCGACGCCAGCGCATGATGTTGCAGCCGCTGTTCCATCGGCGGGTCATTTCCGGCTTCGCCGAGACGATCGCCGCGGCCACCGACGCGCTGCTCGAGCGCTGGGAGGAATTGGCGCGACGCGGCGAGCCGGTGAACCTCACCGAAGAGATGAGCGAGCTGACCCTGGAAATCGTCCTCAAGGCGATCTTCGGGCGCGATCTGGAGCGCCTGTCGGCCGAGTTCGGCGGCAATCCTTTCGGGGTCGTGACCAAGGAGCCGGCGCGCAACCTGGAATTCGCCTACAAGTTCCGCTCCCTCACCCGTCTGGTGGCGAGCCTGATCGCGCATCGGCGCACCGACGGCGTGGAGCATTTGGACTTTGTCGCGATGCTGATGAATGCCCGCGACAAGGAGACCGGCGCGCCCATGAGCGAGCGTGAGCTCATCGACGAGATCATGACATTGGTCGTCGCCGGGCACGAAACCACGGCGAGCGGCCTGAATTGGACGTGGTACCTGCTCGCCCAGCACCCTCAGGTCGAAGCGAAGCTGCACGCCGAGCTGGATTCGGCACCGCAGGCCGCCGAGCGCGCGCCGAGCCTGGCACAGCTCGAACAGCTGACCTACCTGCGCCAGGTGATCGACGAGGCGCTGCGGCTGTATCCGCCCGGCTGGGTGCTCTCGCGCCGCACGATCGAGCCGGACGTGCTCTGCGGCTATACCATCCCGGCCGGCACCAACGTGCTGCTGCCGCTGTATCTGCTGCATCGCCATCCGCGCTATTGGTCCGAGCCGGATCAGTTCCGGCCCGAGCGCTTCGCGCCACAACACGAGGCCGAGCGGCCGCGCTTCGCCTACATGCCGTTCGCCGCAGGGCCCCGGCACTGCATCGGAGAGACCTTCGCGCTTTACGAGATGCTGATGCACGTGCAGCGCGTGGCGCGGCGTCTGCGCCTGGTGCAGGTGCCCGGCCCGCCGCTCGAGCTCGAGGCCCTGATCAACCTGCGCACCCGTCATCCCGTGATCATGAGACTGGAACGTCGCTGATGCCCATTGCCACGACCCTGACCGAGCTGCTCGAAGCCAATCGCGCTTTCCCGGGTGGGATCACTTACCTGGAGGGCGAGCACGATGCCCGCCCCGTGTCGTTCGAGGAGCTGCACGAGCGCGCGCTCGGTATCCTGTACCACCTGCAGCGCCTCGGCGCGCGCCGCGGCGACAAGTTGATCCTGTTCCTCGGGAGCAACGAGCAGTTCATCGACGCGTTCTGGGCCGCCGTCGTGGGGGGGATCATCCCGGTGCCCGTGGCGCCCGGGATCAGCGACGAGCATCGGCAGAAACTGCTGCGCATCGCGCGCCGGCTGGGCGAGCCCTTTATCTACACGGAGCGGCGAGCGCTCGAGCGCGTCGCCGCCTTCGCCACCGAGACGGGCCAGGGCGAGACGGCCGAACGGCTGCGGGCGCGCGCCTTCATGGTCGATGATCTGGCCGACGTCGCGCGCGCCGGCAAGGTCCACGCGGCGCGTCCCGAGGATGTGGCCTTCATCCAGTTCTCTTCCGGCTCGACCAGCGAGCCGAAGGGCGTGGTCCTGACGCACGCCAACATACTGGCCAATGCCCGCGGCGCGACCGAGGTCAGCGGTTTCAACGAGCGCGACGTGAGCCTTTCGTGGATGCCGCTCACGCACGACATGGGCCTGATCGGCTTTCACCTGGTGATGTTTCTCAACCGGGTGCGCGCGCATCTGATGCCTACGGAACTGTTCATCCGCCGCCCGCTGCTGTGGCTGGAGTTCGCCAGCCGCATCCGCGCCACGATCCTCAGCTCGCCGAACTTCGGCTACAAGCACTGCCTGAAAGTGCTGGGGGAGCGTTCCGTCGACGCCCTCGATCTGTCGAGCGTGCGCCTGATCTTCAACGGCGCCGAGCCGATCTCCGTCGAGCTGTGCAATCAGTTCCTCGACCGAATGGCGCCGGCCCGACTGAGCCGCACCGCGATGTACCCGGTGTACGGCCTTGCCGAGGCGTCGCTGGCCGTGAGTTTCCCGCCGCCAGGGGCGCCGATGCGCACCCTTGTGGCCGACCGTCACCACTTGGCCGTCGGCGAGCCCATTCAGCGGCTCGAGGCCGGCGCACGCGATGGCATCGAGCTGGTCTCGGAAGGCAAGGCCATTCCCTATTGCAGCGTGCGCATCGCCGACGACACGGACCGGCCGCTGCCCCAGGAGCATGTGGGCCATCTGCAGATACGCGGAGCGAATGTCACGCAGGGCTATTACGAGAACCCCGCGGCGAACGCCGAGGCGTTCACCGCCGATGGCTGGCTGCGCACCGGCGATCTGGCCGTCGTGCATCAGGGCGATCTGTACGTCACCGGCCGCGCCAAGGAGATCATCTTCGTCAACGGCCAGAACTACTACCCGCACGACCTGGAGTCGATCGTCCAGCGGATCGAAGGGCTGGAGCTCGGCAAGGTCGTGGCTTCGGGCGTGCGCCCGAGCGGCGAGGACGTCGAACAATTGGTGCTGTTCGTGCTGCATCGCGGTGATCTCGAGTCGTTCGTGCCGCTCGCAATCGCCGCGGCGCGCCTGCTCAACGAGCAGACCGGCCTCGAGGTCGCCGCAGCGGTGCCCGTCAAGCGCATCCCCAAGACCACCAGCGGCAAGATCCAGCGACACCTGCTCGAGGAAAACTACGTCAACGGAGATTTCGCCGCCGAGCTGACCCGGCTCGCGGCGTTGCGCGCGGCGCACGGGGCGCCGCTGGTCGGCGCACGGAACGCGATCGAGGCGAAGCTGAAGGCGATCTGCGACGCGGCCTTCGGCGGCAAGCGCCTTGATGTCAACGACAACCTGTTCGAGCTCGGCGCGAGCTCGCTGAAGCTGATCGAGATCCACGAGCGCATCGACCGCGAATATCCCGGCAAGATTGACCTGACCGAGCTGTTCGACTATCCGACCATCGCCGAGCTGGCCCGTCACCTCGAGGGCAAGCTCGCCGCTTGAGCGCCCCGCTTACAGCGTCAGGCGCAGCGACAGATCCACGGCCCGAACGTGCTTGGTCAGCGCGCCGACCGACACGAAGTCGACGCCCGTGGCGGCAATGGCGCGCACGCTCTCCAGGGTGACGCTGCCGGAGGCCTCCAGGCGGGCGAGCCGGCCGCGTGCGCGGTTGCGTGCCACCGCGGTGGCCATGTCCTCCAGGGAAAAATCATCGAGCAACACGAGGTCGGCGCCGGCGTCGAGGGCCTGCTCGAACTCGGCGAGTGACTCGACTTCCACCTCGATTCGCGTTCCGCTCGCGATCGCCCGGGCCGCGTCGACCGCGGCGGCAATCGAGCCGGCGGCGAGAATGTGGTTCTCCTTGATCAGAACCATGTCGTACAGGCCCATCCGATGGTTGAGGGCCCCGCCGCAGCGCACCGCGTATTTCTGCGCGCTGCGCAGTCCGGGCAGGGTCTTGCGCGTATCGAGCACGGTGCAGCCGGTGCCGGCCACGGCCGCGACGAACCGGCTGGTGGCGGTCGCCGTGGCCGAGAGCAGCTGAAGAAAGTTGAGGGCGGTACGCTCGGCGGTGAGGATGGCGCGGGCCGGACCCGCGATGTCGCAGAGAGCCTGACCCGGGGCGAGGTGCGCCCCGTCGTCGGCCCGCCAGTCGAGGTGGACCTGCGGGTCCATCTGCCGGAAGCATGCCTCGGCCCAGGGGCGTCCGCACAGAACCGCCGCTTCCCGTGTGACGATCTGGCCGTGGACACGCTGGCGCGGCGGCACGAGCGCCGCGGTGAGATCGCCCGGGCCGATGTCCTCGCGCAATGCCGCCGCGACCTGTTCCGTGACCTGCGCGGGGGGAAGAGGGACGGTGGCGGTGAGGATTCGGTCGTTCATCGGGGCAGGCTACCATGGGTGGGATTTGAACCTGGCCGAACTGGCCTCATAATGGGACTGGATGTCACAGGTTCTCGCGCCGGCGCCCCGCCCCCCTTCTCCCTGCGTCAAGGTCTGCTCGCTCGATGAGCGAGGGTACTGTGCGGGCTGCCTGCGGACGCTGGCGGAGATCGCCGGCTGGAGCGCGATGAGCGCAGTCGAGCAATGGCAATTGGTCGCCGTCCTAGGACGGCGCAGACGGTCCCTGACGAGGTGATAGCGATGGACGTTGTCGAGAGAATCAAGAGCGAGATCGGTGCGCAGCCGGTCGTGCTGTTCATGAAGGGTACGCCGGACTTTCCGCAGTGCGGCTTCTCGGCGCGCACCGTGGCGGTGCTGCGCGCGCTCGGAGTGCCATTCAAGGCGGTCAATATCTTCGAGGACCCCGAGCTGCGCG
>JAJYFU010000072.1 GCA_021790795.1 Pseudomonadota bacterium | reverse complement strand
CAGCTGACCTGCCAGGGGATGAAGCGATCCACCGACTTCGGAAACGGATCGCCCCATTCGCCGAGGGCGATTCCGGCGATCATGGTGGTGATCGCCCACGGCGCCGGCCACGCAAACAGATCCGCGAAGCCCTTCGCCCGCCGGTAGAACAGCGATACCGAGTCCCGGTAGTAGCGGCCGTGGAACCAGTCGATGATCAGGATGAAGGTGAACGGGAAGAGCAGTGCGCCGAGCATCGACAGGAAGCCTTTGATGTAGCCGAGGATGCCGAACATCGCAAGCAGCGTGGAGAACACCCCGAGCACGATCACCGTCGTCGGCTGCAGCATGCGGTGGGGCTTCTTGTCGGTGACATTGACGACCGCGATGAAGGTGGTGACGGCGGGATACAGATTCATGGCGTTCGTATGGGCGATCGCCAGGATCACGCCGATGGCGGAGATCTCGCCCCAGACCGGCAGGCTCTTGCCGAGCATGGCGACGTTCCAGTCGCCTGTCATCCGCAGTGCGACCAGACCGAGAATGCCCATGACCAGGACGGCGGACATGACGCCGATGCTCGGAGCGAGCATGTACCAGGCTCGCGAGGCGGTGCTTTCCCCGGGGGTCGGCGCCGGACAGAAGCGGGTGACGGTGGGGAAGATATAGGCCCACGCCAGGAGGCTGAAGCTCAGGATCAGGTCGATGTCCCGGCCCCAGGCCACCGGGCTCGTGGTCACGGGCATGACGAGGGGGTAGCGGGTGAACAGATAATAAGAGAGGACCGCATAGCACAGGAGAAACACCAGCGCCGTGTAGTTATAGAATTTCTTCAGGACCTCCATGCCGAAGAACACCAGCGCGATCTGGATGGCCCCCAGCACCAGGTACCAGGTCATGCCGAATCCCGGGAACAGCGTCCGCAGAATCTGCCCGCCCACGTCGGTGTTCAGGCCGAACCAGCCGGCGCCGACGACGGTGTACAACACCGCCAGGAGTGTCGCGCCGGCGATGCCGTACGTCCGGCGTCCCATCACCATGGAGATGATCGGCACCTGACGGCCCATGTGTGCGAACAGCATCGCCGGCAGCAGCCCGACGGCCAGGGACAGCAGGTTGATCCAGACGAAATCCCACAGGCCGATGCCGTGCAGCACCAGGCCGATCACCGGCGTCGTCGCGGACGCGGATGCCAACGCCCAGATCACGAACAGCGAGCCCGGACGCATGGTTCTGGCCGATTCGGGCACCGGAGCCACGCCCAACGTTTCGAAACCGTGCGTTTCCAGTTCTACCGGCTCATTCATGCATCACTCCAAGGGCCACCGCTGCCGCCGGTCCATTGCGCCGGCCGGGCATGCGGAAACAGTGGGGAAAACAACTCGTCGCGGGATTCCGGCCGAGAGGCTCAGGGTGCCGGCGCGCATATGGGGATCGTTTCTTGTGGAGCCGTCGGTCACACCAACTCATGGATCGTGCGGTTGGGCGGTGAGGTGGTGAGGTGTGGGATGCGCGGGCGTTACGTCACTCGATGGGTCTTTTACAGGAATGACTCACCGTTGGCGAGAGGTGGCACGCCCAGGTGGCCCGCGAGGCTCTGGCCGATGTCCGCGAAGCTGGCGCGTCGACCGATCGAACCCGGGTCGAAGAGGGGGCCGAACGTCAGCACGGGGACGTATTCGCGCGTGTGATCGGTGCCCGCGAAGGTCGGGTCGCAGCCATGGTCGGCGGTGATGACGGTGACGTCGCCCGGGTGCATCGCCGCCCACAGGTGCGGTACGTACCGATCGAATTCCTCGAGCGCACGGGCGTAGCCGCTGACGTCGCGCCGATGCCCGAAATTCGTGTCGAAATCCACGCAATTCGCAAACAGCAGACTGCCGTCCCGGGTGTCCGGAATCGCCTCGAGAAGGCTGTCCATCACCGCTTGATTGCCGTGCGCTTTGATCGTCCGCGTCACTCCGCGATGGGCGAAGATGTCGGCGATCTTGCCCACGCAGACGACCTCGCGACCCGCGTTTTTCACCACGTCCAGTAGCGTGGGACCGTGCGGCGGCATGGCGATGTCGTGGCGATTGCCCGTCCGGACGAACGTCGCGGACGATTCGCCGACGAACGGTCGGGCGATGACCCGGCCGATCTGGTAGGGGTCGACCAGCTTGCGTGCGACTTCGCACAGCGCGTACAGCCGGTCCAGTCCGAAGTGCACCTCGTGAGCGGCGATCTGCAGCACTGAATCGCCCGATGTGTACACGATCGGCCGCAAGGTGCGCACGTGCTCTTCGCCGAGCTGCGCGATGATCTGCGTCCCGGAGGCATGGCGGTTGCCGAGGATCCCGCTGATTCCGCCGCGCTCGATCAGAGCCTGGGTCAGTTCGGCGGGAAAGCAGGGTTGTGTGTCCGGAAAGTAGCCCCAGTCGAACTCGACAGGCAGGCCCATCATTTCCCAATGTCCGCTCGGGGTGTCCTTGCCGTGGCTGCGCTCCGCCGCGTAACCGAACCGACCCGTCCGCAGCGCCGGCCGGTCGATGGGCAGCCGCGCGCCGCGGGCCGCTTCCGCCGCGTCAACCAGGCCGAGGGCCGCCAGGTGCGGAAGCTCCAGCGGTCCACGACGGTGCTCGCTGTCGGCGCGCCCCGCGGCGCACGCCTCCACGATGTGTCCGAAGGTGTCAGCGCCGGAGTTGCCGTATGCGGCCGCGTCTGCGGCCGCGCCCACGCCCATCGAATCCAGAACGACGACGATCGCTCGCGGCATTTTCCCACCCCACCCCATCTTCCCGGTCATCCTCAGGGATGGACCGTGGCTTTCAATGACTTGCTACCGAGGTCCTCGGCCGGTCACGACTGCGTCGGCAGTCGGATGCAACCGTGACGGCATCGGCCCGCGTAAAGACTCGCGCGGGCAAGTCTTCAGGAACGAGTCTAGATACACTTGACCAAGTAGTCAAAGCGACGCCGCGCGGTCCGCCCGCGGCGCGATTCCAAGACGATGGTAACGGTAAGAGATCCGTGCGCGCGAGCGGAACTCAAACATAACGGAAGGGACGGCGGCAGATGCACCGGGGGAGGGCGATCACGGCGTGCGCGCACCGCTATGGGGCGACCCGGCACCCGGTCCGCCCCAGGCGAGCCGCATCCCGGTAAGATGCGCGCGCCTGCCACGGAGTCCGGCGGCCGGACCGCGAAAGTTCACTGACGGGAAAACTCCAATGATCGCAACCGGATGTGACCGGAGCATGACAATATTGGATCGCGCGCCGCCCCGGCGCCTCGATGCCGCAGTCACGAGTGGCCCCGCGGGACGTGGGCGGCACAAATCAAACGGCGCGGTCCGTTGACTTCAATGCTGTGCTTCGATACCGTATTTGACCAAGTGGTCCACATGCGCGCAGCAGACGAAAGTCGGACGCAATGGGTGTCAAATGAATTCGACTGCCGGCTCTGATTCGAAGAGCGGATTTCCGCGACTGGTCGCGGAGCGGGCCAAGGCCGAGTCCGCGGCGCCGCGCGCGCAGGGGATCGAATTCGACGCCGGCTGGGTCGATCGCGTCCGCGTGAATCTCTCGGCGGTCGAGCGGCGCGTGACGACGCTCCCGAAACGCCGCACTGTCAAGAAAGTCTGGCAGTCGGCGTGGCTGCTCAAGGCCGTCTCCCTCATGGACCTGACCACGCTCTCGGCCGATGACACCGCGGGCCGGGTCATGCGCCTGTGTGCCAAGGCCCGGGCGCCGATCCGCGCGGAGCTGCTGCAGGCTCTGAACTGGGGCGAGCGCCCGCTCACGACCGCGGCGGTCTGCGTCTATCACGACATGGTTCCGGTCGCGCGCGCCGCCCTGGCGGGCACGTCGATCGGCATCGCCGCGGTCTCGACCGGTTTCCCCGCGGGCCTGTCGCCTTTCGAGCTGCGCCTCGAGGAGATCCGCCGTTCGATCGAGGCCGGCGCGACCGAAATCGATGTGGTCATCAGCCGCCGCCACGTGTTGTTGTCGGACTGGCGGGCGCTCTATGACGAAGTCCGGGCGTTCCGCGCGGCCTGCGGTCCGGTGCACATGAAGACCATCCTGGGCACCGGTCAGCTGGGCTCGATCGGCAAAGTGGCCAAGGCCTCGCTGGTCGCGCTGATGGCGGGCTCGGATTTCATCAAGACGTCCACGGGGATGGAGCCTGTCAACGCCACGCTGCCGGTCAGCCTGGTCATGATGCGCATGATCCGGGAGTTCGCCGACCGGACCGGACAGCAGGCGGGCTTCAAGCCGGCGGGCGGAATCTCCAGTGCGAAGACTGCGCTGACCTATTTGATGCTGGTGAAAGAGGAGCTGGGCGAGCAGTGGCTGGTGCCCGAGCGGTTCCGGTTCGGCGCCTCGAAGCTGCTTGGCGACATCGAGCGCCAGCTCGAGCACCAAGTGACCGGGCGATATTCGGCGGCCCACCGCCATCCGATGAGCTAACGACCGAACCAGGAGCGTGGACTCGATGAGCAGCGTCCCGGAAATTTTTGACACGCTGAGTTACGGTCCGGCGCCGGAAGATGCGGGCGCGGTGCGTGCATGGCTGGCGGGGCACTCCGGCGGATTTCAATTGTTCATCGGCGGACGATGGCGCCCGTCGCACGGCGAGGCGCCGTCCATCCCCTGCGTGAACCCGGCCAACGGCGAGGTGCTCTCGAGCATCACGCAGAGCTGTGCCGAAGACCTCGATGCCGCCGTCGAGAGCGCCCGGGCGGCGTTCCCATCGTGGTCGAAGACCGGATACGAGCGGGCCCGGGCCCTGTACGCGCTGGGGCGCCTGATCCAGAAGCACAGCCGTTTCTTCGCGGTGCTCGAGTCGATGGACAACGGCAAGCCGATTCGCGAGACGCGCGACCTCGACATCCCGCTCGCGGCCCGGCATTTCACCTATCACGCCGGTTGGGCGCAGCTCGTGGCGCGTGAGCTTCCCGACCACGAGCCGCTCGGGGTCGTCGGACAGATCATCCCGTGGAACTTTCCGCTGTTGATGCTGGCGTGGAAAATCGCGCCCGCGTTGGCGGCCGGCAATTGCGTGGTGCTCAAGCCTGCCGAAGACACCAGCCTCACGGCGCTGTTCTTCGCCAGCCTGTGCGCCGATGCGGGAATTCCGCCGGGAGTCGTGAACATCCTGACCGGAGACGGCAGGGTGGGCGAGCTGATCGTGGGCCACCCCGGGATCGCGAAGATCGCCTTTACGGGCTCGACCGAGGTCGGCCGGATCATTCGCAGGAGCACGGCGGGCACGGGCAAGTCGCTGACGCTCGAACTCGGCGGAAAGTCCCCATTCGTCGTCTTCGAAGATGCCGACCTCGATGCGGCGGTCGAAGGATTGGTGGATGCGATCTGGTTCAATCAGGGCCAGGTGTGCTGCGCCGGATCACGCCTCATCGTCGAGGAAAGCGTGATGGGCACGCTGGTGAGCAAGATCAAGGCGAGGCTGAGTCACATCCGGATCGGCGATCCGCTGGACAAGGCCATCGATATGGGCGCGCTGATCACCCCGACGCACCGCTCCAGGGTGCAGGGCTTCGTCGAGCAGGCCCAGGCCCAGGGCGCAACCGTGTGGCAGCCGCAGATTTCACTGCCGCGGCAGGGCGCCTTCTATCCGCCGACCCTGCTGACGGACGTATCGACCGCGAACATCGTATGGCGCGAGGAGATCTTCGGGCCGGTGCTCGCGGCGACCAGCTTTCGCACCCTGCAGGAGGCGGTGGAGCTGGCGAACAACACGCGGTACGGACTGGCCGCCACGCTGTACACCGAGAACATCAACCGGGCGCTCGAGCTGGCCGTGAAGCTCAAGGCGGGCGTGGTCTGGATCAATACCACCAACCAGCTGGATGCGGCCTGTGGATTCGGCGGCGTCCGTGAGAGCGGCTTCGGGCGCGAAGGCGGTCTCGAAGGCATGCTGGACTACCTGCGCGAGCGCGGCGCCTGGGGCGCGCCCCTCGCGGCGGATGCAACGCCGAGTGAGTCGCAGCCGCCGCAGACGGCCGCGGCGCGGCTGGCGCGCTCCGGCACGTTGCTGGCCGATTCGCTGTCGGGGGATGCGCCGCTCCCCGAGGCGGGGACCGAGCCGCTGCACGGGCGGATCGACCGAACCTTCAAGCACTTCATCGGCGGCAAGCAGTCCCGTCCCGACGGTGGCCTGTCGAGCCCGGTCAACGACCCGCGGGGCCGTCTGGCCGGCTGGGTGGCGCGGGGCAACCGCAAGGATATCCGTGATGCGGTCGAGGCGGCGTTTCGCGCCGGGAAATGGGGCGATGCGACCGCGCATCTGCGCAGTCAGATTCTGTTCTATATCGGGGAAAACCTCGCGGTGCGGCGTGATGAGCTGGCCGCGCGACTGGCGCGGCTGACCGGCCGCAGGCCCGCGCAGTCCCGGGCGGAGGTGGACACGGCGATCGCGCGGCTGTTCACCTATGGCGGCTGGGCCGACAAATACGACGGCTTGATCCACACCCCGCCGGTGCGAAATATCGCCCTCGCCGTCCCCGAGCCGATCGGTGTCATCGGCGTGATTTGTCCGGACGAGGCGCCGCTCCTGGGCTTCCTCTCGCTGCTCGCGCCGGTGATCGCCATGGGTAATCGCTGCGTGATCGTGCCGTCCGAGCGCATGCCGCTGCCGGCGATGGATCTGTGCCAGGTGCTGGAGATCTCGGACGTGCCGGCGGGCGTCGTGAACATCGTGACCGGCGATCGCGACGAGCTGACCGAAACGCTGGCGCAGCACGACCAGGTCGACTGTGTCTGGTATTTCGGCACGAAGGCGGGCAGTGCGCAAGTGGAGGCGTGGTCCGCGGCGACGATCAAGCGCACTTGGGTCAATCATGGCCGCACCCGCGACTGGATGTCTGTGCGGTATGGCGAGGGTCGTACCTTCCTGCGGCAGGCGACCCAGATCAAGAACGTATGGCTGCCCTACGGCGACTTCGCATGAGGCGCCGAACCCCTCCGCGACTCGGCGGAATCGCTCGAGCGGTCCCGCGGACCGCAGCGCGGTTCCGCTATTTGACCGCCCGGTCGAAAATGAGTGATTCGACGCCTCGGACGCGGGGCCGGGGGCGACGCTCCAGGACCGTGGTTTTGTCGCCACAAATGAATTTTTTTGGCGCAGGACGAAGTTATCCTCGTTGACAGGCGATGTTGAGACATATATCGTTTAACTGAAGTGAATTAAACGTTTCAGATGGCAGGTGAACGCGTTGTTTCCAGGCGCGGATGGTCTCGGAAACAAAGTGTTGCGCACGGGGGAAGTCGAGTGCAGAACGCAAAATCGTCGCGCATCTCGCGCGGCGCAGGATCTGACATGCGACACGGCGTCATTTGGACCCCAGATGACGGCCTTCGTGTAACCGTTCTGCAATCTTCGGCGGCTATTCTTGATCGTTCAAACTTCGGCACTGAATTCCAGCGGTCGGCTCAGCGCGGCCTGCCGATCGCATCCTTTTGTCCTTAATCAGACTGGCACGGCCGTATCGTGACCCGATGTAGGAGAGTCCTCTAATGTCCAGTGAGATCCGTAAGGTGGTCCGACAGATCATCGCTCCCATGGCGGTTTTCGTCCCTTGCGTGGCGCTGATGGCGGCCGCGCCAGCGTTTGCGGCGCCGCAAAACGCGAACCGGAGCAACTCCAGCAGTCAGCCCTCCGCCGGGGCAGGCGCGTCCGATCCGCCGCCGAGCGGCGCCATTGCGGCGCCCGCCCCCAGCCAATTGCAGCGCGTGCTCATCGTGGGGGCGGAAAAAGCGGTGGCGACGGTGAGCGCCCGAAAATTCGCGCACGTCAGCCCGGGCGCGAGCGTCGTGGCGGTGCTGAACAACGTTCCCGGATTCAACGCGCGCGCGTTGGGTGTCGGCGGTTTTGTCGTCAGCGACACCGCGTTCACTCTGGACGGCTTCCCGAGCTCGGAGCTGGGCACCACCTTCGACGGCGTGCCGGACATCAATACGTTTCTCGGCGGCTTCTTTGGCAACGGCGACCAGCCGATCGGACAGCCGCTGGTCGCGATGGACGTCAGCGGCGCGCATGTCTACAGCGGCGCGAGCACGCAGGCGGACTCCTCGATCGACGACCTCGGCGGCACCATTGCCTTCGAGCCGGCCATGCCGTCGAAGCACTTCGGCGTGGGGCTGGGTGTGACGACCGGCGTGTATCAGGGCGGCGGCACCGAGATGGTGGATCACGTTTCGGTGAATTCCGGCGCCATCAAGTCGCTGCACGGTCTGAGAGTGGTGGCGAAGTACGAGCGCACGCGCGTCAACGGGCCCTGGCAAAACGTTAGCGAGCACATGAATTCGTTCTACTTCGCGGCCCTCCAGCCGACGTCCTCCGGTCACGTCAAGCTGGTCGCGCTGGTGAACGCCGCAAACGGCAATACGCCGAGCTATGTGGCGGCGCCGATCATCGGCAAGTACGGCTACGACTATAACTTCCCGATGAATGTTTCCTTCCAGAACCAGGAAACGCAATCCACCTTCGTGTCGCTGTCGGCGAAGTCGCTGCTGAATCCCCGGATGATCGGCGACATCAAGGCCTTCTATGTGGGCACGAACAATGACCGAACCGCCTACGGCAACCCGATATATGCCGCGAACGGCTATGAGGGATACAGCGATCTCAATGTGACCTTCAAGGGCTGCAGCGATCTCAACGCATTCAACAGTGCGCCGCCGTATCCGGAGGCCTACGATTGCTCGGCGGCGAGGAGCCAGTTCGGATCCGCCGCGGCGGGCACGGCCTATCAGCGCTACATTCAGAATTACGCCGAGATGGGCGCCATGGGGCATCTGACCTTCCTCCTGCCGGACAACACGGTTCAGGTGGGTGCGTCGGGTTTCGTGGCCCCGATGTTGTCCACCGAGTCGTGGTACGGCTCGTGGCCGGTGCCGGCCAACAAGACGGGCTACAATGCCGCGTGGCTGGAGCACGACGGGCAGACGTGGATGCAGCTCTATGCGCAGGACAACATCCGGCTGCTGAACGGCAAGCTGCATATCTACCCCGGCGTCAAGTACACCCGGCTGGACATGTTCTCGAACGACGATCAGGGGTATTTTTACGGGAACTCCGGCTCGATTACGAAGATTTACACCTACGTCGAGGACTCGATCGGTGTGAACTATGCGTTCACGCCGGAGCTGAATGCCTACGTCAATTGGGGCCAGTCGACCAAGCCGCCCGACGTCAGCGCGTTGTACGGCCAGATCGGCGGCCAGCAGCCGTTGCCGGTGGTCGTGAAGCCCGAGACGGTCGAGAACATCGATGCCGGTATCCGGTTCAAGAGCGCGGCCTACTTCTGGGACGTGGCATTCTACAACCGCAACTTCACGAATATCTTCAGCTCGACGTATAACAGTCTCAGCGGCATCACCTTGACGTCGAACGCGGGCAACGCGACTTCCCGGGGCTTCACGCTCGGCGCCGGAGTGAACCTGCCGTATCACTTTCAGTTGGAGGGCAACGCCGGCTATACGCACTTCGTTTATACGAAAAACTTTTGTGATGTCGCTTGCAATCCGAAGCATCCGTCACAGGGCGGGTTTTTCCTGAAGGGTATGTGGCGGCCGAATATTCCGGCCGAGACGGCGAACCTCGAGCTGGTGTACGACCGTGGCCCGTGGTACGGAAGCGTGCAGGAGCATTATACCGGCTCGGAATACGTCTCCAATTACTTCACGGGTGTCACGACGAACACTCAGCTCGGAGGGTATGGAACTTTGAACCTCACAGGCGCCTACCGGTTCGCTGTGCATACCGCCACGCTGAAGTCGCTGAAGTTGGAGGTGCATGTGGATAATGCGCTCAACCGGCACTCGCCGTTCTACTCGCCGGGACTTAACGCTTACGACCCGGCCTTCGGGTACTCGGGCGCGCCGTTCCTGTGGGAGATCTACAACACGCCGCTGTTTGCGAGCCTGAGCGTGACCGCGAAGCTGTTCTGATTCGGCGATGAGCGGTCAGCGTTGCGTACGGAGCGTGAAGGCTTCGTTCAGGCTGGGTGGAGTGGTCCTGGCCGCGGTCGCCCTCGGGGGGTGTACCGCGGCCAGGCCGGTCGTCTCGACCCCGGGTGTGTTGCGCGGACGCTTGAGCGATCTGGCCGCGGTCACGCACGTGATCGCGACCGGTCGGCGGATCAGCCCGATCGGGCGGCTGGTCGGCACCGCGAACTTCCCGTCCACGGTCCTGGTGGCGAAGGGCTCCGCGTACGTTGTTGCGGACGGCGCGACGCACACGCAGTCCGTGGCCCGGTACGACGCGGCGACATTGGCAACGCGCGGAAGCGTTCTGGGGTTCCGGGGGCCGGTCAAAAAAGCCGGGCCCCGGGGCGTCCTGAAGATTCCGCAGGAGAACTTCTTCCAGGGATTGGCGGCGGGCCCGCAGGGCACGCTGTACGCCGCCGGAGGCAGCAGTGATGTATTGGTTGCGGTGCGTGCCGGGCACAAGGGCTTCGCCCTGGCCAGGCGTTACCCGCTTCGGTATTACCCCTTCCCGAAGGACCAGTATCCATACGGGTATCAAGGGTTCCACCGCGGGCCACGGCATTTCTATCCGGACGGCGTGACCCTAGGCCGCGGCGGCGGTCACGCGTACGTGACCGGTCTGCTCAGCAACGCGGTCGCGCGCGTCAATCTGCGCAGTGCAACGGTGCGCTATGCGAACGCAGGTCCGTATCCGTTCGCGCCGGTTCTGACCGACCACGGCCGTCGGCTCGTGGTCACGGACTGGGGCGGTTGCGGGGTGACCGTCCTGAACAGCCACACGCTGAAGCGCGTCGGCCGCATCTGTATTGGGCCGAAGACGGGCCCGACCAACGCCGATCCGGGCGTCCATCCCACGGCGGTGGTGGCCGTGCCCGGCGGCAGCACAGTGATCTTTACGGCCTCGAATCTCGATGAGGCCGTGGAAGTGGATGCGCGCACGCTGCATGTGGTGCGCATCTTCAATGACGCCCCGTATCCCGGGGCGCCCCCGGGAAGCTATCCGGACGGAGTCGCCATCCACGGTGGCCGCCTGTTCGTGGCGAACGCCGGCAACGACGACGTGGCGGTTTTCGATTTGAGCACCGGGCGCCGGCTCGGCCTGATTCCGACGGGATGGTATCCGACGGGAATCACCGCGACCGCTCATGCGCTGTATGTGGTCGCCGCCAAGGGAATGGGCTCGGGCCCCAACGTGCGCTTCCAGTGGGTCGGGGACATGATGCACGGGCTGCTGCAGCGGATCTCGTACGGGCAGATCCAGCGCGAGCTGCCCCGTCTGACCCGGGTTGCGCTGGCCGATAACGGCTTCGGCGCCGCGACG
The DNA here is from genome assembly GCA_021790795.1 of Pseudomonadota bacterium. GTDB lineage: Bacteria > Pseudomonadota > Gammaproteobacteria > Steroidobacterales > Steroidobacteraceae > 13-2-20CM-66-19. The sequence continues at coordinate 1,112 of JAJYFU010000072.1, read as the reverse complement.
CGCGCGGCGCTCGAGCGGCACAATGCGCGGCTGACGCGCATGCTGCGTCGTCACATCCGCTACGTCGTGTTCATCTTGCGCGAGAACAAGACGTTCGACGAGGAGCTCGGCAAGCTCAAGGGTGTCGGTCACTGGGCCGACCCGCATCTGGCGCTGTATGGCCCGCGGGAGCTTCCGAACCTGTTCTCGTGGGCGCGGCGCGATGCGCTGTTCGTCAATTTCTACGCCGATGGTGAAGTGACCGCGCAGGGTCATCAGTGGACCACGGGCGCGTCGGATTCGGATTTCGTCCAGCGGACCTGGCCACAGTACTACTCCCACCGCGGACTGGTGAGCAATCCGGGCTGGACGCAGTCCCTGGTGCCGGGGTCGGCGGGCATGGCGGGAATCGGCGGGGTCACCGGCACGAAGGCGGTGCGCGATCCCTACTCCGATTACATCAACCTGTCGGTGCTCGGCAAGTGGTCGAACCCCTGGATTGCGTATCCGGAGCGTCTCTACCTCTTCAATGACCTGCAGGCGCATCACGTCAGCTTCGAGGATTTCGGCGAATTCGTCTCGCGCACCGAGGGCGGGGACATTCCCAAGCCGCTGCGGGCGCATCTCGCCCGGCAGTTTCCCGGCTGGGATCGGATGATCCTGGACACCCACCGGGCGAAAGTGGCTGTGCACTGGATGCGGCGGCACGCGGCCCACCTGCCGCGGTTCATGTACATGTGGCTGCCGGACGATCACACGGCGGGACGTACTCCGTGCTATTACACGCCGGATTACTACGTCGCCAACAACGATGAAGCGACGGCTCGGGTCATTCACTACCTCAGCACGACACCGCAGTGGAAGCACATGGTGGTCTTCGTGACCGAGGATGACGCGCAGTCCGGTGCCGATCACATCGATGCGCATCGCACGTTCGCGGTCGCGTTGGGACCCTGGGTGCGGCACGTCGACATGACGACCCGATATTCCCAGGTGAACATCATCCGCACCATCGAGGCGGTGCTGCACCTCTCGCCGATGTCCCAGTGGGATGCCAACGCCGCGGTGATCGGCGGCATCTGGCGCCGCAAGCCGGACGACGCGCAGGTGCCGGTCATCGCGTCGAAGGTGCC
>JAJYFU010000170.1 GCA_021790795.1 Pseudomonadota bacterium | reverse complement strand
CGGGGCCTGGCCGCCCGCGCCCTGGTGCGCACGGTGCTGTCGCGCTACGCGCCCGTCGCCCCCGAAGCGTGGGTATTCGAGGCCGATGCGCACGGTCGACCGCGGATCGCCGCGCCACAGCCTGCGGTGCCGCTTGAATTCAATATCGCGCACAGCGGCGATCTGGTCGTGGTGGGTGTCGCGCCCGCAAATCCGCTCGGCGTCGATGCGGAGCACCTGACGCGTGAGACGGATACGACACGGCTCGAGCGGTATTTCTCGCCGCCGGAGATCGAGCAGTTGCGGGCGCTGCCGGCGCATGCGCGGCGGCTACGGTTCTTCGAGCTCTGGACGCTCAAGGAGTCTTATCTCAAGGCTCGGGGCGTGGGTCTGCGCCTGCCGCTGCATTCGCTGGCGTTCGAGTTTCCCGCCTCCGGCGCGGTGCGCCTGTCGCTGGCGGCGGGAATCGCCGACAGCGCCTCCCGCTGGGCGCTCGCGCAGTTCACGCTGCGGGGCGAATACGTGCTCGCCGTGTGCGCCGAGCGCGTGGGTCCGCAACCGCTGCAGCTTCTCGTGCACGAGGTGGTTCCCTTCGGCTCGCAGCGACGGCTCGCGCCACGGCTCGCACGCGCCGCTGGGATCGAAGCGGCTCCGCCGGGCGGACGGCCCGAGTCAGGGCGCTGACGGGGAGGGCGCTTGCGGCGCCCGCCGCTGCGCCATCAGCGCATCGCGCCGCGCCCGGTAGGGACTGTCTGATCCCCAGTTCGGCCACTGCGTGCCGTTGGCCAAGGTGCGCCCCAGCAGGTAGAGCGTCTCGATGTCCTCGAGGGTGCCGCTGAGGTGCCAGTGTGGATTGAACGTGTCCCGCGGCGTGTGGAAGCGGTGCACGAGGTAGTTCTCCCAATCCGCCTGGCCCGCCGCCCGGCCGCCGCCGACCAGATCGAGGCCCGGGGCGGCAAAGATCGCCGGTACCCCGACGCGGGCGAAGCTGTACTGATCGGAACGATAGAACGAGCCGATCTGCGGATCGGGATCGGTCGTCAGGACGCGGCCCTGCAATGCCAGCACTTGCCTGAGGTCGGTGTCGAGCTCCGATCCGCCGGTGGCGCCGAAGACGGTCATGTCGCGCGCCCGACCGATTACCGGCCAGGTGTCGATGTTGATGTCGGCGACCGTCCGATCGAGCGCGAAGACCGGATGCTCCACGTAGTAGCGCGAGCCGAGCTGGCCGGCATCGCCGAGGGTCGGCAGCAGGAACAGGATGCTGCGCGCGGGCGGGCGCTTGCGCTGGGCGAAGGTGTCGGCGATTTCCAGCAGCGCGCCCACGCCGACCGCGTTGTCGATCGCGCCGGGAAACCGCTCGGCGCGCCCGCGCGGGCCGAGCGCGACGCCGAGGCCATCCCAGTGCGCACTGTAGATGACGGCCTGATCGGGATGGACGGCGCCGCGGATCAGGGCCAGCACGTTGTCCGACCACGAGTAGCGAATCGCGCTGTGCAGCGTGATCGACGCGGTGGCGTCGAGCGGTACCGGCTGAAAGCCCGGCCGGGCCGCGGCGCGCATCAACGCCCGCAGGCTCGCGCCCGCGGCGTGCACGAGCCGCTCGGCGGCCGCCTGATCGATCCAGCCGGCCACCGCCAGACGCGGCCCCGGCGCGACGCGTGCCGGCAGCGCCTGCGCGGCGCCGGCATGCTCGTCACGCAGCACGGACCAGGGCAGCGCCGAGCCCGGCGCGGCGTGAATGATGAAGCAGGCGGCCGCGCCCCGGCGCGCGGCCGCGGCGAACTTGTCGCGTGCCCGGCCGTAGGCGCTCATCGAGCGGCCGTTGAACAGCTGCGGGTTGCCGGTGGTGTAGCCCGGATCGTTGCTCAGGACGAGCACGGTCTTGCCGCGCAGGTCGACGCCCCGATAGTCGTTCCAGTGCCGTCCCGGCGCATCGATGCCGTAGCCGACGAACACGACCGGGGAGTTCCGCAACGCGACGCGCGCGCGCGCCTGTTGTGTGCCGGCCAGCATTTCGGTGCCGTAGGCGAGGCGCTGCACGCCCGCCGGCGTGCGCACCCGCAGCTGCACGCCGGTGTTGAGCAGTTGTGTCGAGACCATCGGTACCGGTTGCCGCCACCGCCCGCGATAGCCGGGCGCGAGGTGCATTCGCCGCAACTGCGCGATCAGGTAATCGGTGGTTCGTATCTCGCCGCGCGTGCCGGGCTTGCGGCCGGCCAGGGCCGGCGACGTGAGGGTTTGCCCGTAACGCACGAGATCGGCCGGGTTGATCTGCGGGGCGAGCGTGATCGCCATCGGCGGCGGGGTCGAGGACGTCGCCGTCGCGAGCCCGACCCTCGGGCCGGGCGGATGGGTCCGAGTGTGGCACGCGGTGAGCGCGACGGACAGCAGGAGAATGGCGGCGGTGCGGAACATGCGATCGGGCGAATGATAAGGGCCGGGCGCGCTCGGGTGAGGTTACGAATTATTCATTTGCCGCGCCGGGCGGGCCGTGCGCCGGGCCGGAGCCGGTGGCGGATCCGATCGCTCGGGCCGCGGCCGCGGGACCGCCCCCCGGGCTATCATGGCGTCGCGCGAGCATCCGGCCGATCGCCGAAGGAGCTCCAGTGGATCTTTTGATCGTGCGGCATGCCATCGCCTTCTCGCCCAATCCCCGGCGATGGCCGGAGGATCGCGAGCGTCCGCTCACGCCCGAGGGGGTGGTGCGCGCGAGGCGGGCCGCCAAGGGGCTCGGGCGCATCGTCGACCCTCCGGAGCGCGTGCTGACGAGCCCGCTGGCCCGGGCGGTCGAGACGGCCGCGATCCTCACAGCCTGCGCCGGCTGGCCGGAGGCGAGCCTGTGTGCGGCTCTCGCGCCCGGAGTGTCACCCGAAACACTGCTCGAGGTCCTGCTCGAGGCCCTGCGCGCCGAGCCGTGCCGGCGGGTCGCGATCGTCGGCCATCAGCCGGGGCTCGGCCGTCTCATGGCTCACTGCCTGGCGGGCGCCGCGCGGCCCGATGCGTTCCAGCTCAAGAAGCCCGGGGCAGCCCTGCTGGCGTTCACCGGCGCTGTGCGAGCGGGCGGCGCGACGTTGTGCTGGCTGCTTCCACCCGGTGTCCTGCGCGCGGTGCGGTGAGCGCTGCGCCGGACCGAAGTTCGCCGCCGTGTTGTATTCGGCGCGCGCCCTGCTCGGCTAACCGATGGTTCTGGACAACACGATGACGCCCAGGCCGCAGATGAAGCAGATGAACATGAGGGTGAGCAGGGCGGTGACGCCGCGTGCGGGGTTTTTGAACTCGCGCCAGACGAACACGCC
>JAJYFU010000169.1 GCA_021790795.1 Pseudomonadota bacterium | reverse complement strand
TCAGCTCCTTCTCGATCGCCACCAGCGGCGCGGTCGGCGCCTGAACGCCGAGGCCCGCGAGCGTCGAGGCATTCATCTCCAGCGCATCGTGCAGGTCGGTGAGCTGATGCAGGTTGTCCTCCATGACTTTGTGCTGCACCTTGGGGTTGTAGACCGAGTCCTTGAGCTTGCCGAGCGCCGTGCCGAGCGCCGTGCCGCGGGTAAGAAGCGCCGCCGCGGCGCGCGCCCGCATCTGCAGGGAAGGATCGATGCCGTTCGCCTCCGACTCGACCGTGCGGCGATAGGCTGCGAGCTGCGATTGCATGGCGCTGATGTGGTTCAGCATGCGGTTCAGCGCATCCACCTGCGCGCGCGCCTCGAGGGCGAGCCGTAGGGCGCGCCGCTGAGCGGCAAGGGCCGGCGGCTGATTCGGATCGGCGATGACACGGGCGGTCGCGGTCGCGGTCCGACCGCCGGCGGTCACGCTAACCGTATACCGTCCCGGCAGCACCGCGGGCTCGGGCAGGAGCGCCCAGGAGGGCGGTTTGCCCAGCAGCGGGGGCTTCTCGAAGTCCGTGCTGGTAGGCCGGTCATAACGCATGTTCCAGACGTAGCGGTTGAGGCCGAAGCGCGACGGGCCGTAGCGGGTCGCAATCAACTCGCCCCGCGCATCGCGGATCTGGATCCGCACCGCAGTCTGATGCAGCGCTTTCACCTCCTTGCCGGCGCGCAATCGCTTCGGGAGGCTGTAGTCGATCACCACGCCGTGCGGCGCGTTCGGCGTGACGAACGACGGTTCGGCGCCCTGACCCCGGCTCCAGCGCTGATACTCGATGCCGGTGCCCGGCGCAAACAGCTTCAGCTGCGCAGGGACAGCGGCCGGATTGAGCTCGGCGACTGAGGCGAAATGATCGAGGACCCACAGCCCGCGGCCGTGACTCGCGAGAACCAGATCGCCGCGCACGAACTTCAGGTCGAACACCGGCATGGTCGGCAGGTTGCTCCTGAGCTGGCTCCAGCGCCGGCCGTCATCGCGCGAGATCCACACCCCACGCATGGTCCCCGCCGCGAGAACGCTCGGAGCGTTCGGATCGGCTCGCACAACCATGACCGAGGCCCCATCCGGCAGCGCATTGCCGATCGAACGCCAGTTCCTGCCGTAATCCGTCGTCGCATAGGCATACGGCCGGTTGTCACCGAGCTCATGCGCGTCGAAGGCGGCGTACGCGGTCCCCGGATCGGAGGGTGACACGTCGATCTGATAGACACGCGCCCACGCCGGCGCATGTGGCGGCGTGACCCTGCTCCAGCTCTTGCCGCCATCGCGTGTCACGGACACCAGGCCGTCGTCCGTTCCGACCCAGATCACGCCCGGATCGCTCGGCGCGACCTGGAGCGAGAGGATGGTGTCGTAGGTCTCGGCACCGGACAGATCGTAATTGATCGGTCCGCCCGAGAGCTGTTGCTTCAATCTGTCATTGCGCGTGAGATCCGGGCTGATCGTCTGCCAGGTGAGCCCGCCGTCGGCGGATTTCAGCAGCACGTTGCCGCCGAGGTAGACAGTGTTCGCATCCTGCGGATCGACTGCGATCGGCGGCGTCCAGTTGAAGCGGATCTTCTGCGCATACGTCGGCAGATCGTTGATGTATCCGGGTCCGTGCAGATACGGCATGATGAAGAGCGACTGCTTCGTCTTGAGGTCGAACCTCATGATGGAGCCGTCCTCCGCGTCCGCGTAGATAATGTCCGGGTTCGACGGCGCGGGCACGACGTATTGGCCGTCGCCGCCCACCACGGTGAACCAGTCTTGGCCGGAGACGACTGCGTCGGCGAGCGAAGAGGACGGCCCGCACCAGCCGCTGTTGTCCTGAAGGCCCGTGCACAGGTCGTAGGGCGAGCGGCTGTCGGCGGCGACCATGTAGCTCTCCTCGATCGGCATGCCGTCGAGGAAACGCCAGCTCTTGCCGCCATCCAGCGACAGGTACGCCCCGCCGTCGTTGCCCTGAATCATCCGCTTCGGGTTGGTCGGATCGATCCACATCGCGTGATGATCGACGTGCACCGAGGAGTCGATCACCCGCACGGTCTTGCCGCCGTCGTCGGACTGCAGGAGCTGGAACCCGAGGAAATACACCCGGTCAGGATCGTCCGGCGCGACCTCGAGCGTCGTGAAGTAAAAGCCCCGCACGTTCAGCGCGTGATTGTCCGACACCTCGTGCCAATGCTCGCCGAGGTCGTCGGAGACAAACAGGGCCCCCTTGCCAATCGGCGCCTCGAGCAGCGCATAGACACGCTGCGGTTCGCTTGGCGCGAACGCGAGGCCGATGCGGCCGATGGGCGCGGGAGGCAGGCCCTCGCGCAGCCGCGTCCACCTCTCACCGCCGTCGGTCGAGCGCCAGATGCCCGAGCCGGGGCCGCCGTCGTGGAGCATCCAGGGCTGACGGTACGCCTGCCACGTTGCCGCGAGCAGCACCTGGCCGTTGCCGGGTTGCATCGCGACATCGATTGCGCCGGTGTAGTCGTTGACGTAAAGCGACTTGCGCCAGGTCTTGCCCCCATCGGTCGTGACGTAGATGCCTCGGTGCGGGCTCGGCCCCCACTCCTGCCCCAGGGCGGCGACGACCACGTGGTCCGGGTCGTGCGGATCGACGACAATGCGTCCGATCTGGCCGACATCGGCGAGGCCCATGCGGCGCCAGGTCCGGCCGGCATCGGTCGACAGATACACCCCCGCGCCGGGGATCACGTCATTGCGGATGTTCGCTTCCCCGGTCCCGACCCACACGAGGTTGGGATTAGAGGGCGCGAGCGCGATTGCGCCGATCGAGCTCGTCGCCTCGTGCTTGAAGATCGCGTGCCAGTGCAAGCCGCCATCGGTGCTCTTGAACACGCCGCCACCGGCCGAGCCGACGTAGTAAACCCGCGGGTTGCCGGGAATGCCCGCGACCGCGGTGACCCGACCGCCGGCAATGGCCGGGCCGAGGTTGCGGAATTTGATGTGGGCGAAGACGTCTTTCGACTTCTCAGCCGTCTTCTCGCCGGCCGGCTTGGCGGCGGCGATCGTGACCACACAGCCCACGGCGAGCATCACGGCCGCCGCCCGCTTCAACAAGGAATGCCTCGTCATCGTCGCCACCTCCCCGATGGACTCCCGAGCGCCGGCTGCTTGCGGCCGGCTGCCCGGGCACCCTGACGGTACCGATGCGAAGTTCGCGAAGCAACCGTTGCGCGGCGGTCCGTCCGATTGGTAACGCTTCATCGCGCATCCGTGGCGTCTCGTCGCGGTCCGGGTGGGGATCGTCTTGTAAAAGACTGCGGACGATACCCGCCGGGGTGCGA
>JAJYFU010000071.1:10846-12596 GCA_021790795.1 Pseudomonadota bacterium | reverse complement strand
CACCGCCGGAGAGCGCGTAATATGATCACTTCGGCGTGGGGCGGAATTCGGCGTCGGCGCGCGGGCCGGGCGTTTTCCGAACGAGCGGTCCGGGACTCGTGCGGGAGCCGATTTCACGGCGTTCTCCACCACGCGAAGGTCAAGCCAGGGCTGGGCACTGATCACGAGGTGATTCGTTTGGCTGGCGTGGCGTTTCCCGGTGGCGTTCGGGTAGAGACGTACCTGATGGGCCTGAAGGAGATACCGTTGAAACGATCAGTAGGGTTGAAACTCGTTTGGATTCTTGCCGGCGCCGCGCTGCTGACGTCGTGTTCCGCCACACGAGCGCTGACGCAGGGAGACGCCGCCGAGCACGCTCGCTTCAACGCGTATGCCGGCAAGCCGGTCAGCGAATTCATGTGGGTGACAGCCCGCCACGCCCGTTCGGCCATCTGGTCCAATCAGCTCATCGCCTGGGCCAACATCAACACGGTTTATCTCATCACGGTCGCACAGCCGTGTCCGGACCTGATGACGTCCCCGACGATCGGCATCAGCTCGACATTGGACTGGGTGCGCACGCGTACCAGCTATGTCTACGCGATGGGGCGTCCGTGCAGGATCCAGAGCATCCGGCCCGTGGATTATCTGCGGATGCAGCGCGATGCGCGCATGCATGGCGGGGGGAAGTCGGGGCACAGGGGATAGGGGAGCTCGAGCGCCGCGGGCGCGGTCAGGACGGGGCCGATGGGGTGAGGGCGAATCGCCGTGCCGATCGGTTCCGGTCCGTGAGCCGGGGAACCCGACGGCTTCCGGTCAGCTCGGCAGTTCCTTGGACCGGATATAGAGGTGCAGGTACTTGCGCCGGACGTAATTGGATTCGACAAGCGCGAACACCAGTCCGCGCCAGCCGTCCAGCATTCCCAGCCGCAGTATGTATCCGCGGAAGAAGCGCCATTGCGGATTGATCAGCACCTTGCCGAGACCGCAGCGTTTGCCGTTGGCATACAGCTCGCGCGCCATGAGGTCGGCGTAGCGCTGCATGCGCAGATGGTGGTCCGTGAGGCTGCGGTACGAGAAGTGCTCGAGGTGTCCGTATAGCCGGCCCACGCGCCCCTCGACCCGGGTGTTCTCGTGGATCTCGCGACCGACCCAGCCGCCGCGCCTGCGGTCGAACAGGCGAATGAGGCGATCGGGATAGGCATTGCCGTGGCGGAGAAATCGCCCGAAGTAATCGGTGATGCGCGGAATGGACCATCCCGCGAAGCGCTGGAACCCCCGCTTGCGCACCTCTTCGATCTCTTTCCGCAGCGGGCCGCTGACGCGCTCATCGGCGTCCAGGCACAGAACCCAGTCGTTCCGCGCGCTGTCGACCGCGAACGCCTTTTGCGAGCGATAACCGGGCCAGTCGCGCTCGATCACGCGCGCGCCCAGCGCGGCGGCGAGCTCGCGCGTGCGGTCGGTCGAGTGCGAATCCACGACGATGACCTCGTCGCAGAAGCTCACGGACCGCACGCAGTCCTCGATCCGATCGGCTTCGTTATACGTAATGATGCACGCTGAAAGTCCCGCCGGAGTCGTCACTTCCATCGCACTGTCACCCCATCGATCTGGAATGTGCCTCCTGATTTCACGAAGATCCTCTGGCTTGCGCAGTTGCGAATGGCCCCCGAGCGCGGCCGCCGCGGCGCCCGGGACGGCGGGTCCGCGGGTACCGACTCGATTCAATCCCGCAATGCTACCGAAAATCCAGCTCGGGATGCGGGTGAGG
>JAJYFU010000071.1:0-10746 GCA_021790795.1 Pseudomonadota bacterium | reverse complement strand
CTTCGATGACCCGAACGACCCGGCGGCGGCCGAATCCATTGCCGGCGCGCTGGAAAGCAATCACATCGTCGGATTTCCGCGCTGTCCCTTTCCGATGCCGAACCCGGCCGACCTGGAGATTCTGCGGGCCGAGCTGCCGACGCGGTTGAAGCTGAAGAACGTCAGCTACCACGGTGCCGATGGACGCCTGACCGGCCTCGAGGCCAGCGACCCGGCGCGTGCGCGGACAGGCGCCGTTCTCGGTGAGCATCTCGAGGCGGTCTGTGCCTACCTGCGGCAGGTCGCTCCACACCTGAGCGCCGGCACGGTGTTGACCAAGTGCAGTTTCCGCCCGATCCAGGAGCGCGGCCGCAAGCTCAAGCCCCATGCCAGCAATGAGCTGATCCATATCGACGCCGGTGCCTACGGCGCGACCCATGGCGACCGGATCCTGCGCTTCTTCGTCAACGTCAATCCGAGCGAGGATCGTGTCTGGGCGACCAAGGGGGATATTCAGGAGGTGCTGGCGCGGCACGGCGTTCAGTCGGGCCTGCTCGACAACGCCGGCCGCTGCAGGCTGCGGATTCGCAAGAATCCCGCGGACCATGCGTTCACGCTCACCGTCCGTGCGCTGAGCCGGCTCAATCCCCAGGCGCAGTCGCTCGACTCCAGTCCCTACGATCGAGCCATGCGCCGCTTGCACAATTACATGAAGGACAGCGAGACCTTCAAAGCGGACCGGCACGGATACGCCGAGATCCGGTTCCCGCCGGGGTCCGCCTGGATGGTCTTCACCGATGGCGTGAGCCATGCGAGCCTGTCCGGACAGTTCGCGCTCGTCACGACCATTCTGATTCGCCGTACCGCGCTGCGGCATCCGCAATTCGCGCCGTATCACCTGTTGAGTGCCGGCGCCGCCGCGTCCGGCACGTTGTCTCCCGGACAGCCGGGGGGCGCGTCGACTTAGGCCGCCGGCCGGGACGGGACTCGATGTCCGCGCGCCTCTAAAGCTTGAATGTCGACAGCAGCAGGCTGGTCTCGCTGCTCGTGACGCCCGGGGTGCGGCTGACGCGCGCCAGCACGCGATCGAAAGCGCCCAACGAGTCGGCCCGCAGTTCCGCCACCACGTCCCAGCGGCCGTTGGTGCTGTAGAGGCTCGCCACCGCCGGATCGCCGCGCAGCGTCTTGATGACGGAATCCACCTGGTTGCCGTCCGCGGCGATCGTCATGAAGGCCCGGATGTGCTGCTCCTGCACGTCGGGCTTCAATCGCACGGTGTAGCCGACGATCGTGCCGTCGGCTTCGAGCTTGGCCATGCGATTCTGAACGGTGCCGCGCGACACGCCGAGCTGCTTGGCGAGCGAGGCGACCGGAGCACGCGCATTGGCCCTCAGTAATGAGATGAGACGCTGATCGAGGTCGTCCATTCGATGTCTGTCGCGGTCGGGCCGCGGTGCGGCGCCGACCTGGCAAAGTGATAACTTGGATTGGCGATTTGACGAAATTATAGCAAAAATCGAGCAGTCTTCTGACTATTCTTTGGCTGGAGCGGCGCGGATCATGGATTCCGAGCCGGCGGCCGGGTGCGTCCGCCGGTCGTCAGCGGAGAGCCATCATGGTTGATTACATCGGCGTTCATCGGGTTCAGGCGCTTGTGCGCGAGCGGGGCACCGCCGAGTTCCTCGCGGGACTGACCCGCGAGATCGAAGCGGACTACCGGCGCTGGAAGTCCTTCGAGAAATCCCCCCGGCACGCGACGCATTCGCCGCTCGGAGTCATCGAACTCATGCCGGCGAGCGACGGTCGCCAGTACACCTTCAAGTACGTCAACGGTCATCCGAAGAACACGGCCAAGGGCCTGCTGACCGTGATGGCGTTCGGAGTCCTCGCGGACGTCGAGACCGGATACCCGCTGGCGGTGTCCGAGATGACGCTCACCACGGCGTTGCGCACGGCCGCCACGTCTGTGGTTGCGGCCCGCGCCTTGGCGCGGCGCGACAGCCGTGTCATGGCCCTGATCGGCAACGGCGCGCAATCGGAGTTCCAGGCGATCGCTTTCCACGATCAGCTGGGGGTGCGCGAGGTGCGTCTCTATGACATCGACCCGCGCGCCACCGACAAGCTCGCCGCGAACCTCGCCGGCGAGTCGTTGCCGGGCCTGCGCGTCGTGCGCTGCGCCTCCGTGGCCGAAGCGGTCACGGGCGCGGATATCGTCACCACCATCACCGCCGACAAGCGCAACGCCATCATTCTGACGCCGGAGATGATCCGGCCGGGGATGCACCTGAATGCGGTCGGCGGCGACTGCCCGGGCAAGACCGAGCTGCACCCCGACATTCTGCGGCGAGAGGATGTGCGCGTCGTGGTGGAATATGAGGCGCAGTCGCGCATCGAGGGCGAGGTGCAGCAGATGCCGGCGGACTTCCCGGTGGTCGAGTTGACCGAAGTGCTGGCCGGGCGCCGCCAGGCGCGCACGAACGAGCGTGATGTGACGATCTTCGATTCCGTGGGCTTCGCGCTCGAGGACTTTTCGGCGCTGCGCTATGTGTATCGGTTGCACCGCGAGCGGCGCGGCGAGCGCCTCGACATCGATCTCATTCCGGACCTCCAGAACCCCAAGGACCTGTTCTCCCTGATCGGCTCGCATCGCAGCCTGCGCGAGCGGCCGGCGGAGCTGGCCGAGGTGGCCCGCGCATGAGCCCGGGGCGCACCGTCAGCCTGATCGGAGCGCCGACCGACGTCGGCGCCGCCGAACTCGGCGCCTCGATGGGACCGGAGGCGATGCGGGTGGCGGGGCTGCGCGCAGCGCTCGAGGCGCGCGGCTTGAGTGTCATCGATCGCGGTAATCTCACCGGCCCGGCGAACCCGTGCGAGGCTGCGCACGGGGGCTATCGGCATCTGCCGCAGGTCGTGGAGTGGAACCGACGGGTGCACGAGGCGGTGTATGCGGCGCTGCGCGCGCACGAATTGCCGATCCTGCTCGGCGGCGATCATTCCCTGGGCATCGGTTCGATCAGCGCGGTGGCGCGCCATTGTCGCGAGCAGGGCCGCAAGCTGCGCCTGCTGTGGCTCGATGCGCACGCGGATTTCAACACGGCGGAATTGTCTCCGAGCGGCAATCTGCACGGCATGCCGCTCGCGTGTCTATGCGGGTCCGGTCCGCGGGCGCTGACTTCGCTCGGCGGGCAGACGCCGATCCTCCATCCGCAGTGGGTTCGTCAGATCGGGGTGCGCAGCGTCGATGACGGCGAGCGCCGGTTGGTCCATGAGCTCGCCGTGGAAGTGTTCGATATGCGCTACATCGACGAGATGGGCATGCGCGAGGCGGTCCGGCAGGCGCTCGACGGCATCGACGCCGGCACTCACCTGCACGTGAGCTTCGATGTCGATTTCCTCGATCCCGATATCGCGCCCGGCGTGGGCACGACGGTGCCCGGCGGCCCGACGTATCGCGAAGCGCAACTGTGCATGGAGATGATAGCCGATACCCGGCAGGTGGGTTCGCTCGACGTGGTGGAGGTCAATCCCGCGCTCGACGTGCGCAACCGCACGGCGCGCCTCGCCGTCAACCTGCTGGAGTCGCTCTTTGGAAAGAGCACGCTGGTCCGCCGTCAGGCCCCGTCGCGCGCGCTCGATGGAGTTACCCCGCGCGGCGCGACAGCGCAGCCTCATTCCGCCGGTGCGCGGCAGTACCGTTGAATGAATGCCTCGTGCGAAGGCATGGTCGAGGCACAACCGGCCACGACCTCGCGGATCTCATCGAGCGCCATCTGGGCGCCGGCGCCGAGCGTGTCCGCGTACGGATCGTAGCCGGCGGACTGGACATTCTGGCCGTTGAGCACGTGGAACCAGCTCTGGACCGAGAACAGCTCGTTCTCGTCGCGCATCAGCCGGCCGTAATTGCCAAACAGCTCGAGGCGCTCGCTCAGGCTGTCGGGGAGCGTCGTGTCGCGGCAATGACGCCAGAAATCCTCGCTCCGCTCCGTGAAATGGTAGTGCGTCACCAGGAAATCCCGGGCGCGTTCGTAATCGAAAGCGAGCTGGCGGTTGTAGCGATCGATGTCGGCTTGGCGGAAGTGACGGTCGGGAAAGAGCTTCAGGAGCACGAGGATGCCGCGTTGGATCAGATGGATGCCGGTTGACTCCAGCGGCTCGAGAAAGCCCGCGGACAGGCCGATCGCGACGCAGTTCTTGTTCCAGCATTGCCGTCGCCGTCCGGTCGTGAAGCGCAGGCGCTGCGGCTCGCGTGTCGGCCGGCCCTCGAGGCTCGCGAGCAGCAGATCCTGCGCGGCATCATCGCTCATGAGCTGGCTGCTGTAGACGTAGCCGTTGCCGACCCGATGCTGCAGGGGAATGCGCCACTGCCAGCCGACGGGGCGGGCCGTCGCGATCGTATGCGAGGAGAGAGGCCCCGAGCGCTCGCAGGGAACGGCCACGGCCCGATCGCAGGGCAGCCAGTGCGTCCAATCCTCGTAGCCCGTCTTCAGGGCCCCCTCGATCAGCAGGCCGCGAAATCCCGTGCAGTCGACGTACAGGTCGCTCGTGATCCGCTCGCCGCTCTCGAGCGTGATGGCGTCGATGAAGCCATCCTCGGGCCGCAGCGAGACGCTGCGCACCTTGCCCTCGGTGTGCACGGTGCCGCGTGCCTCGGCATAGGCGCGCAGATACGCGGCAAAGCGCTTGGCGTCCAAGTGCAGCGCATAGACGATGGTCGCAAGTGGCGAGTGCAGGCGGTCGATGGGCCGCATGAACTTGCTCTGACGCGCGGCGAGCGCCTGCAGAGAGTAGTGCTCGATCGGCGCGGCCGTGCCGGCCAGCGCGCATCGGTGCCAGTAGGTATAGAACGGCACTCCGCGCTTGGGCAGGCCCGTGGGGCCGAAGGGATGAATGTAGGAGTGCCCCGGACGCGTCCAGTCCTTGAACTCGATGCCGAGCTTGAAGGTGGCCTGCGTCTTGCGGATGAGGTCGTCCTCATCGAGGGCATGGGTGTGGATGTAGTCGATGATGGGCGGGATGGTCGCCTCGCCGACACCCACCGTGCCGATTTCCTCCGATTCGACGAGCCGAATGCGGCCCCGCAGCTGCGGAAAGGAGTTCGACAGGGTCGCGGCCGACATCCATCCCGCGGTGCCTCCGCCGACGATGGTAATGCTGCGGATCGGTTCGTTGGTCACGAGGGAAGTTTAACCCGGATGCCGCCGGGCGTGATGCAAGCTGCTTTCCGCGCGCTCCCTCGATCGAGCCGCGGCGCGAAATACAGGGCATACGTCCCTGTATGCCCCGATGGGGTCCGGCCGCAGTCGCGCTGCGGACCGGCGGCGTCACATGCGCCGCTTAGAACTTGCACTCGCGCGCGATCAGGCTCTCGGCGAGCTCCTGGTGCCCCGAGCGCGCCGCGGGTTGGAGGTTCGAGGTTCCGGCCAGATCCGCCAGCGCGGCCAAGTCGATCTTGCCCTGCTCGATGCGCTGGCCGAGCTCGCCGTCCCAGCCCTGATAGCGGGTCTTCTTCAGCTGCGCGAGCTTGCGCCGGTTGACCACCTCGGCCGCCGCGAGCAGCGCCCGGGCGAGGGTGTCGATGCCGCCGATGTGCGCCAGGTACAGATCCGTCGGATCGACCGACTGGCGGCGCAGCTTCGAGTCGAAGTTGAATCCGCCGTGCGTGAAGCCGCCCGCCTCGATCAGCGGCACGAACGCCGAAACCAGGTTCTGGGCGTTGTTCGGGAATTGATCCGTGTCCCACCCGTTGCGGTCATCGCCGCGGTTGATGTCGATCGAGCCGAAGATTCCGTAGGTCAGCGCCGCGGTCACTTCGTGATCGAATTCGAGGCCCGCCAGGGTGGCGTGGTTGACTTCGATGTTGACCTGCACTTCTTTGGTCAGCCCGTAACGCTGCAGGAAGGCGTACACGGTCGCGACGTCCCGGTCGTACTGGTGCTTGGTGGGCTCGAAGGGCTTCGGCTCGATCAGGATGCTGCCCTTGAAGCCGATGCGGTGCTTGTGCTCGACGACCATGGAAAGGAAGCGCCCATAATGATCGAGCTCGCGCTTGAGGTCGGTATTGAGCAGCGAGTCATACCCCTCGCGCCCGCCCCAGAGCACATAGTTCTGCCCGCCGAGGCGATGGGTGAGCTCGAGGCAGGCGCGCACCTGCGCGGCCCCCCATGCGAACACCTCCGGGTCGGGGCTGGTGGCCGCGCCGCCGGCGTAGCGGGGATGGCTGAACAGATTGGCCGTGCCCCAGAGGAGCTTCATGCCCGTGGCGGCCATTTTCCTCTGTATCTGCTCCCCGATCGTCTTGAGGTTCCGATCGTGCTCCTTCACGGTGTTCGCGGTGGCCATCACATCCACGTCGTGGAACGTGAAATAGGGCGCCCCGAGACGGCTGAAGAAATCGAACGCCGCCTCGAGCTTGGTGTCGGCCATTTCCTGGGTGATGGTCGCGCCGAGCCACGGCCGCGGCAGCGTGCCGGCGCCGAAGATGTCCTGGCCGGGCCAGTTGAACGAGTGCCAGTAACACACCGCGCACCGCAGCCAGTCTTCCATCCGCTTGCCCAGCACCTCGCGGTTCTTGTCGTAGACACGGTAAGCGTATTCGTTGTCGGTGCCGGGACCCTCGAAACGAATCGGTGCGATGTCAGAGAAAAGAGTCATATCAGGAAAACTCCATGAAAACGAGCGGAAGGTCCCGGCCCGGCGCTACGGAACACGGGGGCGGGCGGCGTATCGGGCCCGATGTGGCCCATGAGTCAAGCGGCGCGTTGCGCTCACGCGCGAAATGCCGATGCCGGGAAGCACGAAAGACTTTCATCGCATTAGCAAGCCATCTCGGATGGTAGCGGTATCAGCGCCCCGGAGTCAATGGGAATTGGTCTCAGGCTGGCGATCTACAAACTCACCCCTCGGGGCGGAGGCGAGGCCGGAGCATGACGACGGGGCGCCAAGGCGCCGGGCGCGTCAGCTGCAGCGGGGCAAGCGGCCAAGCGGGAACGGCGGCCGTCACGATCAGGGGATGGTGTAGAGGCGGATGCGATAGAGGTGGAACGTCTGGGGTGAGAGCAGCAGGTTGCGTCCCTGATTGCTTTGATCGCCGTTCAGTCGTCTCGCGACGATCCAGCGACCGGCGTGGCGGCGCAGCTGCGCGATGCCGGCGATGCCGGCGATCCGGTCATCGACGTCCGGATCACGCCGGACCGTGATCTCAAGCCCTCTGCCCAAGACGTCGAACACGTTCGGCCTGCGCTGCAGGACCAACATCGCGCCGGTGCGCTCCAGCATCCGATGTGTAAACCAATTGCGCGCCAACCGGGCGGTGAACAGATAGCCGCCGAGCGCGACCGTTTGCGTGGGCGAGGGGCTGGTGCGACGCAGCACCAGGGCGCGGACCAGGTCCCGCTGCTGCGCGGCGCCGAATATTGACGCGAGCCGCCCGAGCGTGCGGTACACGGCGCTCAGGCGGGCCTCGGCTCGGTCCGGTGGCAGCAGGGGACTGTCCACGCCGAACGCGGAGAAGCCGAAGCCGCGCGCTTGCCCGAAGACATAGAGTGCGTTGTCCGCCGCGAGACCCAGGCGCGACTCGGGCACGAATACCGGATTGCCGGCGCGCCGGTAGCGCTGCACCCAGTGCTCGAAATCCGGCCAATAGATATCGGGCGCATAGAAGGTGATCGCGGGGGCGCCGGCGCGGTATATCGGCTGACAGAGCGGATAGGGTCCCCCGCTCGGATATGCGCCGGCGCGCTGATGAGGCGCCGGCAGCTGCGCGTTCATGTACATCGGCAGCGGGTCCTGGCGCTGGCCGGCGCGCGCCACCGCATTCACGTATCGGGCGTAATACCAGGCCATGAACGTCTCGTCCGCGCGCGGTCCAAACACGCCGGGCCACGAGTGGCCCGCCGGGTCGAAGTGTGCCGCCAGCCGCCACGGCAGTCGCCGGCGCGCCCGCAGCGTGCGCAGCAATCGTGCCGGCACGGGTCCGGCGAATAGCCGGTCGGCGCGCGCGGAGCGGTCCCGGCCCCCGACGCCGAGATAGCCGACTTCGTTCTCCACCTGCACCATGAGCACGGTTTGCCGACGCGTATCGAGCAGAGCCACGTGATGCATCAGCGCGGCAAACGCAGTGGCGTCCGCCCGCTCCGTGCGCCGCCCAAACACCGAGAGGATGGGCAGCGGCGCGCCGGAAGCCGAGAGGGCCCGCGGGAAACGGCGGGGATCATCGAGCACCCACCGTGGCGCATAGCTCGAGAAGGCGTTCTTCCAGCTGCCGAACCACAGCAGTACCAGATGCAGATGCGTACGCCGCGCCACCGCCATCCAGTGATCGAGAACCGAAAAATCGAACTGCCCCTCGACCGGCTCGATCTCATCCCAGGCCACAGGCATCAGCACCGTATTGAACTGCCGCCGGGCAAGGGCAGGCAGGACCGTATCTGCCGCCGCTGCGGTTCCCGCCGTGGAGTTCTCGAGCTCGCCGCCGCGGATCAAGAACGGCCTACCGTGCACGATCAATTGCGCGGCACCGTGTGCGAAACGCAGATGCGGCAGGGACGCCGCCCGAGCGCTACCGCCTGCGCCGGCACACAGCAAACAGAACAGCAGCGCCTGCGCGGCACGCGCTCTATGCATGGACGGGGACCTCGCTCGACTCCCGACGCAGACTAGACAGGCGCCCGGCCAGCGTCAAGATAGCGCTATCAGATCAAAGACTTGCCGCCGGTTCTGATGCTGGGATCTGGCTGACGGAGAGGTCGCTGAACGCGACCCCCAACCCTGAAACCGCGCTTGGGAGAGGACCCTAAACCACGAATAACAGCGTCGTCATTCTGTGCTTTGTCGATCCCTTCAAGAGTGAAGACCGCTGGCCTGTCTGGGCGCTGGATCAACGGCTGTAGGCGCTCACGTCACGGTGGAGCCCGCCCATGTGGTGGCCAGCCAACGGCCGAGTCCGATGGTACCGCCGCCGTGATATCGGACCGCTTCGGGATCCGTCCTCAGCATATGGTCGCGCAATCAGATTCCGAAGAAGCGGCGGGCAGAGACACCCCGATTGCCGGGAGGAGAGACCGCGTATCGTCCGTGAGACAGCCTGGAAACGCGGGAATTGCGGCGACTTGATCTAGGTCATGCTCGAGCGGTTGAAACAGGACAATACTCTCGGCGTAGTCAGGTAGCGGTACCAGACGCGGAGGGCAAAATTCAACGACCCTGTGAGGATGAATAAGCCGCCGGAAACGGGTTTTCCGTGCCGGCTGCGATCCATGTTGCTGGTTCACAACGTCAGATTTAGTGATAAAGGGGGTACCTAAATGAGTCGGAAGACATTGCGTAACGCATCAAAGAATGCGTTCAAGAAGAACAGCAGAGTCGGCGCGCTGGGCCGTACGGGCTACGCCAAGATCGGTATCTCGGGGGTGGCACTGGCCTTACTCACGTTAGGCGTCGGCGGCGTGGCGTACGCCCGGAACGCCCCGACCCGCAAGAGCTCGGATCAGCCGGCGGCACCGGCGAAGGCCAAGCGGCGCGGCTTCAATGCGATGCCGATGGCCTCCCGCAACGGCGCGGGACTCAATGCCCGGAATACGGCGCAGCCGTCGCCGGTCATCGCGACGGCGAGCACGAAGGGCGAGTCTTCGGCCACCGCGCTGGCGCCGATCATCGTCACCGGTATGCGGGGATCTCTGATGCGATCGCTCGCCATCAAGCGCGAGTCGATCGGAGTGGTCGACGCCATCTCGGCCGAGAGCATCGGACAGTTCCCGGATTCCTCGGTGGGCGGCGCGCTCGCGCACCTGCCGGGCGTCACGATCAATCGCGGCTCCCTTGCCTATTCCAGTGCGTTCGGCGCGCCGACGGCCACGGGCCTGGCGCAGGGTGTCAACGTCAACGGCTTCGGCGGCTCGTTCGACACCGTTCTGGTGGACGGCCGGCAGATGGCCTCCGGCAACGGGCAGACGTTCAATTTCTCCAGCCTCGGCGCCATGTACGTCGGGCAGATCGACGTGCTGAAGACGCCCGACATGGCCCTCTCGTCGGGCAACATCGGCTCGGTCATCAACGTCAAGATGCTGACACCCTTCGATAATCCAGGCATGCATGCCGGAGTGAACGTCGGAGAGACCGACTACACCATGGACGGGGGCATGCGTCCGGCGGTCGGCGCTATCTTCAGCGACACTTTCGATCACAACAAGTTCGGCATCCTGATCGACGGCGACTACACGGACTACCACACCTTCACTCATCATCAGGACGTCGTGGGATGGAAGGGGATCGCGCCGGGCGGCTTCGCCTGCGCGGATCTCGCCGCGAACTTCACCACGCACTTCGGCAGCACCGGTTGCGCCTCCGTCGGACCCGGGGCGACCGGAAATGCCAACATTCCGGTCTGGTATCCGCAGTCCATGGCCATGTATCTCGAGCGCATCGACACGCGCAGCAAGGACGGACGCATCGCGCTGCAGTGGCACCCGACGAAATCGGTGATGGTGACCCTCGATGACAATTATTCGTCGTGGGATCAGCATATCAACCGCTGGCAGCGCAGCACCTGGTTCGGGGCCTTCCCGGATTCGACGCTGGATAGCAACGGCACGATCACCAATTTCAACTACACGGGACCGACGGACTTCAACGCGTTCGTGGCCGACCAGTACATCGTCACCAACACGGTCGGCCTGAATGTCCTGTGGAACGTGAATGCCGACTGGACCCTGGAGGTCGACGCCGACCAGTCGAAGTCGCAGTTCAACCCGAACGGCACCTACAGCGACG
>JAJYFU010000168.1 GCA_021790795.1 Pseudomonadota bacterium | reverse complement strand
GGGGGGGCCGGCCGTTCGCGCGAGTTGCTTTACAGAGGTATACATGTCATTTCCCACACTCGGGCTGTTGCCCGAGCTGGTTCGCGCCGTTGAAGAAAAGGGCTACACGGAGCCCACCCCGATCCAAGCGGGCACGATTCCCGCGATTCTCACCGGCCGAGACGTACTGGCCGGCGCCCAGACCGGTACCGGCAAGACGGCCGCATTCGTGCTGCCGATCCTGCAGCGGCTGAGCCAGAGCACCGCGGGAGGCCCGCGCGCCGCACCGCGCGCGCTCGTGCTGACTCCAACGCGGGAGCTGGCCGCCCAGATCGCGGACAACGCGGCCGGATACGGCCGCTATCTGGCCCTGCGCACCGCCGTCGTGTTCGGTGGAGTCGGCGTCAATCCGCAGATCGATCAGCTGCGTCGCGGCTGTGACCTGCTGATCGCCACGCCGGGTCGGCTGCTTGATCTCAGCGAGCAACGCGTGCTCGACCTGAGCCAGATCCGCTGCTTCGTGCTGGACGAGGCGGACCGGATGCTGGACATGGGTTTCATTCATGCCATCCGCCGCGTTCTGAAGCTTCTGCCCGGCGAACGGCAGAACATGATGTTCTCGGCCACGTACTCGCAGGACATCCGTGCGCTGGCGCAGCGGATTCTGCGCGATCCCGTGACCGTCGAGGTCGCGAGCCGCAATGCCACCGCCGAGCGGGTCACGCAGTGTCTATATCGGGTGCCGAAGGAGAACAAGCGACACTTGCTGGCTCATCTGATCCAGGATGGAAATTGGCAGCAGGTGCTGGTGTTCACCCGGACAAAACATGGCGCCAACCGGTTGGCCAAACAGCTCGAGGGTGCCGGCATCGCCACCGCGGCGATCCACGGCAACAAAAGCCAGAACGCGCGGGTGCGCGCCCTCGAAGACTTCAAGAGCGTGCGAATCACGGCGCTCGTGGCCACGGAAGTCGCCGCCCGCGGTCTCGACATCAAGGAGTTGCCGCACGTCGTCAATTACGAGCTGCCGAACGTTCCCGAAGATTACGTCCATCGCATCGGACGTACCGCCCGCGCCGGCGCCAGCGGCTCGGCTGTCTCCCTGGTGTCGTCGGACGAAGAGCCGTTGCTGCGCGATATCGAGAGGCTGCTCAAGCGCTCGATCCCCGTTGCGGCGCTGCCCGTCTTCCCGATCCTCAATACTCCGGAAGGGGATTCGGGTGCCGAGCGCAGAGGACCGGACCGCGCTCGCTCGGACCGCCGACCGCGCTCGACGCCGCAGGATTCGCGTCATCGGTCCGGTAATCGCGAGCGCCATCCTGGTGGTGGTCAAGGCTCGCAGGCTCACCGCCGGGCCGAATCGCCGCGGCCGGCGGCCGGCGGTCCGCAGCGCAGCGGCGAAGCGCACCGTCCCCATTCGCGGCAAGATCGACGCGGCGACCGCCGTGGCGGGCCCGCGGAGACGGGACGCAACGACTCGGGATGGCGGCGGGCCTGAGCCCGCCGCCGCCTGTCCGGCCGCCGCGTCCGAAGGTCCAGGAACGGCATGAACCCGCGGGTTCATGCCGTCTCCGGCGCACGATGCAGTGGTCTGCCGCTACTGAATCGTGATTTCCTTGGGCTTTTTCTGCTCGCTCTTGGGAATGTGCACGGTCAACACCCCATCCTTGCTGTCGCAGCTGATGGCCTCGGCTTTGATGTTTTCCGGCAGTGAGAATGCGCGGCTGAAGCTGCCGTAGTAATTCTCCACCCGGTGATATTTCTCTTTGGTCTCCTCCTTGTGCTGCTTGCGCTCGCCCTGGATGGTCAACAGACCATCATTGAACGTGACCTTCACGTCATCCTTCTTCAGTCCCGGCAGGTCGGCGCGCACGACGAACTCCTTGTCGGTCTCGCTGATGTCCGCGGAGGGTGACCACTCGAAGGTCACGCCGCCGTCCTCCTCGACCGAGAGGCGGGGCCAGTGGCCGCGCCGCGGCATCATGCGGTTGAACAGGCTTTCGACATCGGCGAATGGATCCCAGCGTACAAGGCTCATGACGGTACTCCCGTGAAAATGCGATAACGGCGTCCAGTTTCGGACCCGGGCATATTTGGGGATTGGCCTGGCGGCTGTTATTCGGTGATCTACCTACTGCTGAGGCGCTGTTCAGTCCGCGCCCCGGCTCGGGCGCTGCGGGAATTGACGCTGCAAACTCAGACCGATGCGGGAATACGGCGACAGGCTGCGAAGCGTACCCGGGCGGACACGTCTCACCGAACGACCTGACGGGGCGCATCGAGAGTGGCTCCGGCGAGGGGAGCCATTGAACGCAAGTAGATCGGGCCTGTCCCGAAGAGGACAGGCCCGGCCTCGATCAGCCGATGATCAAACCATGGATCAGCGTGGATCCCGGTTCAGGTTCTTGCGCCGCCGAATCAGGGCGAAGCCGAGTCCCAACAGGCCTGCGCCCAGCAATGCGAGCGATCCGGGCTCGGGCACCGAGACGCCGGGATCGAACTCGAACGCGGCCTGGGTGCTGGTGAACGTCACGCTGTTGAACGGCTGGGAGAGACCGATGCTGACCAGGGCGTCGCTTTGCCCGGCGGTGAGATTCGGGATGTTGTTCAGGATATCCGATCCTGTCACCGTGGGATCCGCCGTCGTGTTGAACGACAGTTCGACGCCGTTGTACGAATCGACCGTGCCCCAGAGCAGGTTGAAGGAGTTCTGCGGTGACGGGAACATCAGCGTGATCGATCCGTTGGGCTCGGCCGCCAGATATTCCTGCATGGAGCCCATGGAGAACGGGGTGGCCGCAACGTCGGTCGTGGATCCGGCGTAGTAGCCGCTTTCGGGCGAGGCGCCGCTATTGTTCTGGATGGATATGGTCATCGGATAAGAGGCCGGCGCGCCCGTGCCGGGGCCGCTTTGCAACCCCGTGGTGGTGGAGGTGCCGAAATTCAGCAGGGAGACCGTCGACCGTGAGCCCCGTGGTGCTCGAGGGTACTGACGGCGTACCAGACTGGTTCACGGCCTCGCCGGTAATCGACGTGACGCCAGAGGGCAGTGAGCCCGCGAATGCCACGGCGGCCGAGCCGACTGCCAAGCCCATCGCCACCGCACTTGCCACAAGAAATCGCTTCATAACCCCTTCCTCAGATCGGACGGTGTGTGAACAATGCTGTCATCGATCACTTAGACCGACCGTAAAAAATCAAGAATCATGCCAAACAAAAATGCCTTTAAAATTCAACACACTGAAAAAACGCAGTTTGCGGTATGTAAGATTTCCTGACGTGAGGCGGGTCTGAGGCCGTACGCGTATCATGATCGGATCCCGTGAGGCCGATGCCGCAGGAGCATTTTCCGAAGTACAGGTTACGCTTACGG
>JAJYFU010000167.1 GCA_021790795.1 Pseudomonadota bacterium | reverse complement strand
CCTCCGCCGGCATAAATCAACGGGCGGCGCGATTCCCCGAGCATCTCGAAGAAGCGGGCGGCATTGCGGGGATCGAGCTCCCGTCCCGCCAGCTCTTGCATCCGTCGACGATACCCGGGGATGGGCAGCGAGCCGCCGCCCTCGAAAAGGCCCTCCCAGTTCTGCACGTCCTTCGGCACGTCGACCACGACCGGGCCGGGCCGGCCGGTGCGTGCCAGCTCGAACGCCGTGCGCATGGTGGCCTCGAGCCGTTGCGGCTCGGTGACCAGGAATACGTGCTTCGCGACCGAGCCCATGATCGTGGTGACCGGCGCTTCCTGGAAGGCATCGGTCCCGATCGATGCGCGTGCCACCTGTCCGCAGATGACCACGATGGGTATGGAATCGGCCATGCAGTCGCGCACGGGCGTGACCGTATTCGTCGCGCCGGGACCCGAGGTCACCAGGCATACGCCGACCCGGCCGGTGGCGCGGGCGAAGCCGGCCGCCATGAAGCCCGCTCCCTGTTCGTTGGCTGGCACGATCAGCGGGATCTGCCGGCCACCGTGGCGCTGCTGCGCCTCGTTGTACAGGAACACGGCATCATAAGTGGGCAGGATGGCGCCGCCGCTGTAGCCGAAAATCGCCTCGACGCCCTCGTCCGCCAGCACTTGCATGATCATCCGGGCCCCGGACATCTTCTGGCCGGCGAGCGGGTGAGCACTGCGGGACGGTGCGGGGGCGGTCTCGGTCATGGGGGCGCTCTCATGTGGCGGCGGCAAGGTTCCGAATAGGGGAGATCCCACGAGACTATCAGGTCGGTCCTCGGGCTGAAAGTCGCCGGCGCGCCACGGACCATGGGGGCGGCTCGGGCCGCGTGCTCAGAACGGGGGGGGCGGTTCGCCCGCCGGTCCGCATGTGCGCGATTCGCCCCGGGCGGGCGCGATCCATTATCCTTCCGGTCGTCCCCCGTTCTTGCCCGAGGGCGCATGCGTCACATCATTGCCATTCTGCTGCAGAACGAAGCCGGTGCCCTGAGCCGGGTCGCGGGCATGTTCGCCTCGCGCGGCTACAACATCGAGTCGTTGTCGGTCGCCGCGACCGACGATCCGACCGTCTCGCGCCTGACGCTGGTGACCGAAGGCTCGGACGCCGTCATCCAACAGATCGTCAACCAGCTCAACAAGCTGGTCGACGTGGTCAACGTTCAGGACATGACTCGGGGCGAGCATCTCGAGCGTGAGCTGATACTGCTGAAGCTCAAGGTGCGCCCCGAGCAGATCGACGCGGTGAGGGGCCATGTGGTGCGCACGGGGGGACGCGTGCTCGACCCGGCCGCCGACGGATTCATCGTGGAGCTGACCGCGAGCGAGGCGGAGATCAACGCGTTCACGACGGAACTCGCGCGCGGCGCGGAACTGCTCGAGGTCGTCCGCAGCGGCGCGCTCGGCATCGAGCGCAACCAGCGCCCCATGCGCATGGTGCGCTGAGCACCGCGGCGCCGGTGGACTACAGCGCGGCCTCGTCCGTCTCGCCGGTGCGGATGCGGATGACGCGCTGGATATCGGTGATGAAGATCTTGCCGTCGCCGACTTTGGACGTCTTGGCCGATTTGAGAATCGCCTCCACCACCGCGTCGACCAGATCGGAGCGCACCGCCACCTCGATGCGGGTCTTGGGGACGAAGTCCACCACGTACTCGGCACCGCGGTAGAGCTCGGTGTGGCCGCGCTGGCGCCCGAATCCCTTCACTTCCGTCACGGTCATGCCGGAAACACCGATCTCGGACAGTGCGGCACGCACGTCGTCGAGCTTGAAGGGTTTGATGATCGCGGTGACCAGTTTCATGTGCGGACTCTCCGAATTAGGCGAGATATAGCGTAGCGTGCCACAGCGCGAGGCGCCTCGGTTGCGCCGGCGAATCTGCAGCTTTCGTGCCATGCTGGGAATGCCGCCAAGCGCTTGAGTGTATAGGGTTTTTGGATCCGGATAGGCCGAGGATGCACCATTTTGGCGCGCGTCGTGCGGTGACATGCCCGGCCCTGGTGCGGCCCGGGCCGAAACGCCTTGATATCCTCTCCTGAACGCCGGGGCTCTTTGCGCGAGAAAAGGGTACGTTCTGGGCATGATCGAGCAGGTCGCCATCGTCGGCGCCGGGCAGGCTGCCGTCCAGGCCATCGATGTGCTGCGTAGGCAGCACTTTGCCGGCGGAATCACGTTGATCGGCGAGGAGGCCGGACCGCCATACCAGCGGCCGCCATTGTCGAAGGGCTATCTCGCCGGGACGGTGGCCTCCGAGCGGCTGTTGCTTCGCCCGCGGACCTTTTACGAGCAGCGAGCCGTTACGACACTCTTCGGGCGGCGAGTCGAAGAGATCGTCCGCCGCGAGCGGCGTCTGCGGCTCGATGACGGCCGGACTGTCCCGTACGATGCGCTCCTGCTGGCCACCGGCAGCCGCGCGCGGCCGCTAGCCCTGCCTGGTGCGGATCTCGATCCCGTCCTGACCCTGCGGACGGCGGCCGATGCCGACCGAATCCGTGCCGCATGCGCCGTGGGTGGGAGAGTGGTCATCGTGGGCGGCGGCTACCTCGGGCTGGAGGTCGCCGCAACCTTGAGGGCGCAGGGTGCGATAGTGACGGTGCTGGAGCAGGCCGGGCGCGTGCTGAGCCGTGTCGCCTGTCCGCCGGTGTCCGCGTTCTACACCGCCGAGCACGAGCGGCGCGGCGTGCGGATCGTGTGCGGCGCCGGCGTTCGCGAGATCGTTGCGCACGAGGGCCAAAATCGGGTCCGCGCCGTGATCACCGAAGACGGCGAGACCCATCTTGCCGATGCCGTCGTGATCGGCGCCGGCGCTCAGCCGGTGACCGAGCTCGCCGCGGCCGCGGGCCTGGCCTGCGGCGACGGTATCGAAGTGGACGAGTACTGCCGGACTTCGGACCTGTCGATCTATGCCGCGGGCGACTGTACGCATCATCCCAGCCTGCATTACGGACGGAAGCTGCGCCTCGAATCGGTCGACAACGCATTCGAACAGGGCGCGAGCGCCGCCCTCAACCTCATGGGTCGGCCGACGCCGCACGACAAAGTGCCCTGGTTCTGGTCCGACCAGTACGACCTGAAACTCGTCATCGTCGGCATTGGTGCCGACCACGATGCCATCGTGTTGCGCGGCGATCCGGCCGGGCGTGCCTTCAGCGCCTGCTACCTGCGCGGCGGAGAGTTGATTGCCCTCGAGAGTGTCAACATGCCCCGGGATCAACTGGCCGCGCGCAAGCTGATCGCCGCGCGGGCCCGGCCGGATCCGCAACGGCTGGCCGATCCGGGCCGGCCACTGCAGGATGCCTGCTGAGTGTCTCGGCTCAGCCGCGGCAGATTCTGGCGCCCGCCTTGGGGGGGG
>JAJYFU010000070.1 GCA_021790795.1 Pseudomonadota bacterium | reverse complement strand
ATCCGGGCCGGCCATTGCAGGATGCCTGCTGAGTGCCTCAGCTCAGCCGCGGCAGATTCTCGCGCCCGCCTTGGGGGGCTTTACGCAGGGGTTGTATAGTTTGTGGCGATGTTTCACTTGACATACCCACTATCATGGCGTTGCCTATCTCCCGCACCGGAGATACGTCTATGTCCTCGATTCTGAATGCTCCTTTCTTCCACGACGAAGCTGCCGCTTACGAATACGTGGAAGCCCATTTGTGGCCCAATGGCCCCGTCTGCCCGCACTGCGGTAATGCCGATCAGATTCGCATTGGACGGCTTGCGGGCAAAACCACCCGTCTGGGGCTCCGCAAGTGCTACGCCTGCCGTAAGCCATTTACGGTCAAGTTGGGCACCATTTTCGAGGATAGCCACGCTCCGATGCGGTACTGGCTCCAAGCGATATTCCTGATGTGTTCGTCCAAGAAGGGTGTGAGCACCCGGCAGCTTCAGCGCACCCTTGGAGTGGGCATGAAAACCGCGCGGTTCATGGGCTATCGGATTCGCGACACAATGGCCCCTGAATCGAACAGCGGCCCTATGGGCGGCCCCGGAATGACTGTCGAGGCGAACGAGACTTACCTTGCGAAGTCCCGCAAGACCCGTAAGCCGGGACGGCTGGCATGGAATGCGCGACCCGCCCCGATGGTGTTCTCGCTGGTCGAGCGCGGTGGCAATATCCGCTCCCTGTACCTTGACCACCGGAATGTCCGGGCCGCTCTGGCGGACCATCTGCACCGGGATAGCCGTCTCGTCACCGACAAGGCGTATGTCTACAAGGAGCAGGTTCCGAACCACGAATCCGTGAACCACTCTCAGTACGAGTGGGCGCGCGGCGATGTACATACCAATACCCTCGAAGGTTTCTTTTCGATCTTCAAGCGCGGGTTGGTCGGTGTCTACCAGCATATGGACAAGAAGCGTCTTGACCGCTACCTCGCGGAATTCGATTTCCGTATGAACACCCGAGAGAAATTGAGGATCAACGACGCGCAGCGGATGGCGATTGCGGTTGCTGGCGCGAAAGGCACGCGACTCACCGATAAAACAGCTCATTGAAAAGCGCAGAATACTTATTCGAGAGCAATTGGTGTTTTGGCGGTTGAGGCCTCCTAAAGATGGAGGTTAATAAATGACGACTAAAAAACGCCCTAACCGACGCATGACGCCAGAGGAACAGCGCGCGCGCTTTGTCGAGACGGCCAAACAAGTCGAAGTGGACGAAGCGCCAGATACTATAGAGAACGCCTTCCGACGATTAGATGTCAGAAAGCTTCCCACTATTTCGCCTCGCGAAACGGTGGGCTCGTCCAAGCCTCGGCGCTGAGAGCATTCGTTTTAAGTGCCTCCCCCGTGGCGAAACCCCCCAATTCAAGGCCGTTGCGCGAAAGGTCGCGCAGAAGGTCTGTAGCCACGAATCGGTCAGTCGTTCGTTGAGTCGTCTTCAGCCAGCATCGATACATCTCATTGCCCAACATGTCGGCAGGTTGGAGCGCTGAAACGTACTTGGGGGAATCAAAAGAGATAGGTCTAAGCCACTCCAACATATTATTCGATTGCCACGACGCCAAGGCCATTTCGCTCCGTTTATTGTATTCGTCCTGTACACCAAACATCATGCCGATGCGCTCACTAAATCCGTGGTCTAAGCGCCAAAGCTCCAGTTGCCTAATGACCCAGTAGAAGCACATATCGTAGGGTTTCATCGGATGGCGTCCGTTGAATTGCGGGACTACAAACTTCTCAAAGTCCGCCGTATCAATGCCATTCCAGATCACCTGCAATTCTGACTCTCTGATTATCTCGACAAGTGCGCGCTGAATTGCGTCTTTGGTCTCCATGCTGATATTCTCAAATACGCCTTTCTTTCCGGGCTGGTCAGAGGAATGCCACCAAGTCAGCCCAAGATGATTGTACGGCTCAAGAATCGACTGCCATTGGCTCTCTACGTGGGTCCATTCGTCCTCAGTGCCCACATAGCCGACAATGCAAGTGACCCTGGAATCCCCGTGGGTGCCACTTTCATCGAAGTATGACCAAAACATAGCTAGCGCCTCGCAGTGCAGAAACGCCGCTAGCTCGCGTACAGTGGTGTAGCGGCGCATGGGTGACCGTACTCCCATGGCCGTAGTTTGGAAAGTGTAGTGAATTTCACATGGGTACCTCAAAACGCATCAAGCGCATAACGCTCGCAGAGCAATCCGCGCGCTTCGTCGAGGCCGCTAAGAAAGCGGAAGCGGACGAGCGGCTGATAGCTATGGATGAGGCATTCAAGAAGATCTCGAAGAAATTACGCGATAAGCGGCGCGCCGACGATGTAGGGCGCTAATCCGGTAGGACGAAGCTGGACTAGATTCGGAAGATTTGTTCTTACATTGCGCTGATGCTGACTGCGCGCGTACCAAACCCTAACGCGACGAACAACATCCATGCAAAACGTGGGTGCGTCTAGATTCAGCGCATCGTTAAGGATATTATTATGAAAGACGATTCGCTGCGCATTCGGGATTGTGAAGATCACGCGGGCGTATTGCATTTGGGGGTGCCCGCACTGACCTTGATGTAAGACTCCGCACCGGAGCTTCCAACAATCCTGAGCAGTCATATGCGGATAGGCCGCCGCCAGATTGGCATCGTACCAATCTCTGTATCTCTGGCCGCTGCTTTCGCCATCGGCGGATGCCAGAGCAGCACAGATGTCAGGGAGAGTCAGAACC
Organism: Pseudomonadota bacterium; assembly: GCA_021790795.1. Taxonomy (GTDB): domain Bacteria; phylum Pseudomonadota; class Gammaproteobacteria; order Steroidobacterales; family Steroidobacteraceae; genus 13-2-20CM-66-19. Next base: position 9,986 of record JAJYFU010000070.1, on the reverse strand, counting down.
ATCGCTACCGCCAAGTAATATAGGTGAGCGTCCAATGCCCGCTCGATCTCCTGCAGAATCGTTTCCATTGAGCAACTCCTGCATGTAGGGGCCGTGGCGACACCACGCGATGAGATCGAATAGATCGACCGCGGTAAAGTTATTTCCGCTTTCGTTCTTGGCGCGGACCACAAGGCGCCCCGTCGTATCACTGCGCCACAATTCCACTTGGTAGCCTTCGTGTGTTCACGCACTGGAACCATTTCGCGTATCTTCGGCGTTGTTTGCTCCTGTAATAATCGTCATACGGATTAGGCGATTATAGGAGCATCGCCCAATTGAGTATGCGAAGTGTAACATCGCCATATTTGTACAGTCATGCCATGGGTACTCCCTTCAAGAGCGTCACGGTGCTGCGCGGGCACGGTGCGCTGTCGAATCCCCCGGGGCGGTTCGAGACGCGCGCCACGGAGGCGGTGGACGACGGGTGGTACCAGGACGAAGTTGCGAGCACCGTGCCGTTGTCCATCGAGCCCGACCACGCACGCAGCGTCATCAGCGGCAATGACTCCCCGGATATTCCCTTCGAGCAGTCGATCAATCCCTACCGGGGATGTGGTCACGCCTGTCCGTACTGTTACGCCCGGCCCAGCCATGCATACCTGGGACTCTCGCCGGGGTTGGATTTCGAGACCCGGCTGTTCTACAAGCAGGACGCGGGCAGGCTGCTCGAGCGCGAGCTCTCACGTCCCGGCTACCGCTGCAAGACGATCACTCTGGGGGCCAACACCGATCCGTACCAACCCATCGAGCGGCGCATGCGGGTCACGCGCGAGATTCTGGAGGTGCTTGCGCGCTGCCGGCATCCGGTGACCGTCATCACCAAGGGCGCCCTCGTGCTGCGCGACCTCGACCTGCTGGGCGCGCTGGCGCGCGAGAACCTGGTGCGGGTCGGCATCAGCATTACCACGCTCGATGCCGAGCTGAAGCGCACGATGGAGCCGCAAGCGGCCTCGCCCGCGGCGCGGCTGCGCCTGGTGCGCGAATTGACTGCCGCGGGCGTCCCGGCCGGCGTGCTGGTGGCGCCGGTGATTCCGGCGCTGACCGATCATGAGATGGAACGTATCGTGCAGGCGGCAGCGGAGGCGGGCGCCCGCTGGGCGGGCTATGTTCTGCTGCGCCTGCCCCATGAGGTCGGCCCGCTGTTCAGGCAGTGGCTCGAGACCCATTATCCCGAGCGCGCATCCCACGTGCTGTCGCTGATTCGTCAGATGCGCGAAGGGCGCGACAACGACCCGCGCTTCGGGCACCGCATGCGCGGAACGGGGCCGCTCGCCGAGCTGCTGCGCGCGCGATTTCACGCGGCATGCCGCTGCTGCGGGCTGAATACGCAGCGCAGCGCGCCGCTCGATGTCAGCCGTTTTCGGGCGCCCGCCGGCGAGCGGCAGTTGACGTTGGGATTTTAGGGGCGGCGTCGGCGTTGAACGTCAGTTCCGCTTGCGAAAAATGCTCCTCGAGCACGGAGAGGCTCGCGATCGGCGGCGTCCCGCCGCGCAGCCATCTTCCTGCTCGATCGAGTCGAGCGGGGGGTCAAATCGGCCGGTAACGAAAGCGTGCCACCAGCCGATGCTGGTCACAGGGATAGATCAGCCGAACGTGCGTGATGCGCTGCTCATCCCGCCAGGTGTTGCGCTCGATGGTCAGACAGGCCGTGCCGCGGCGGATGGCCAGTAGCCGAGCCACCGCGGCATCGGCATTGAGCGCCGCAATCTGGTGCTCGGCCTCGGTCCAGGGGATGCGCCGCAGGAGCCAACGGCCCGGGGAGATGTCGGCGAACCGTTCGCCGCGTGCCTCGGGCACGGCCTGCAGGTTGATCAACCGCTCCTCGAGCGCGTGTGGCCGGCCGCCGGCCCGATGCAACCCCGTGAGCGCCAGCACCGGCGTGCCCGCCGGGACACCGAGGGCGGTCGCGTCGGCGGCATTCGCACGGCGGCCCCGCCGCTCGAGTGACTGGTACGCGTAGACCACGCCCGCGGCCACCAGCTCGGCCTCGATGTCGTGGATCTCGAGCACCGACTCCTGCGGCCGCGGCGCGTTCACGACCGTGCCGGCGCGCCGTCGCCGCGTCACGAGGCGCTGATCCGCGAGCGCTCCGAGAGCTCTGCCAAGGGTCATGCGGGCGCAGCCGAAGCTGCGGGCCAGTTCGTGTTCCGACGGCAGACGATGTCCGGGCGGCCATTCCCCCAAGACGATTTTCTGTCGCAGCGACTCGTAGATCTCCCGGTAGCGAGGAACGACCCTCGAGGCGATTGCCGTGCGACTGTCCCGATCACGCGTCATGCAACAATTTGCGCAGCGTACGGCGGTATGCCGCGTCAATCCGCTCGCGCTCCTTATGACGCCGGTTCTCCACGACGATGTGTCCACCGGCAATGACATCTCGTATGAGTGATCGGCCTTGGGCGAAGATCCACGTGTCCAGAACGGCGTCCCGTGCCTTTCCCGCCAGATCCGGATGATCCGCATCGAGCGCCAGGAAGTCCGCGCGGCGGCCGGGTGCGATTGCGCCCACCGGCAGGCCGAGAGCCTGCGCTCCGCCGGCCAGCGCGTCCTGGTACAGGCTCGCTCCCGTAGAGGGCTGATCGGGGCGGGCGAGCACGTTGCGCCGCCGGCGCAGCAAGCGCTGCGCGTATTCCAACTGCCGCAGCTCTCCGGCCGCATCGAGCCGGATGTGTGAGTCGGTGCCGATGCCCCAGCGCCCCTGCGCCGCGCGATAGTCGGGGGCCGGGAAAATACCGTCACCCAGATTGGCTTCCGTCACCGGGCACAGGCCCGCGACCGCGCCGCAGCGCGCCAGGTCCGACGTCTCCCCGGGGGTCAGATGCGTCGCATGTACGACACACCAACGGGTATCGAGGGCCGCATGCCGGAGCAGCCATTCGACCGGACGCGCGCCGGTGGAGGCCAGGCAATCCTCGACTTCCCTCATCTGCTCGGCGGCATGGATGTGGATGGGGCCCTCGCGGTAGCGATCGAGCAGGGCTGACAGGTGCCCGGCCGTCACGGCTCTGAGCGAATGCGGTGCGATACCGACGTTGCGCCCGGGGGACGGTTGGATCTCGGTGCGCACCGCCTCCACGATCCGCCCGAACGTTGCGAGATCCGTGATGAAACGCTGCTGGCCCGGCGTCGGCGGCGCGCCGCCGAACTGGCTGGACTCATAGAAGACCGGCAGCATCGTGAGGCCGATGCCCGTGGTGTCGGCCGCCGACGCGTGACGCAGCGCGAGTTCCCCCGGGTTGGCGTACAGCCCCCCCTGCGGCGTGCGATGCAGGTAGTGAAACTCTCCGACGCAGGTGAATCCCGCCTCGAGCAGATCCGCGTACGCATAGGCCGCGAGCGCCTCGAGATCGTCCGGCTCGAGGCGCGCCAGAAAGCGGTACATCACCTCTCGCCACGACCAGAAGTCGTCCGCGCCGCTCGGCCCCCGGCGCTCGGCGAGCCCGGCCATGGCGCGCTGAAAGGCATGGCTGTGCAAATCCGGCAGGCCGGGAAGGCCGAGCCGCAACCGCACATCGTGCGGCCCGGCCACCGCGCCGCACGCGACGTCGGTGATCAGCTCCCCGCGCACCTCGACCCGCACGCCGTCTTGCCAGCCGGCCGGCAGCCATGCGCTCTCGAAGAAGAATGTCCGGTCCATCCGCCTGTATTCCGGACGCGCCAGGGGTTTCTGAGTAAGTCTAGGCATATTATAATTTGCCTAGCCAAAAAAAGAAGGCCGCCTGTGCGATTCGACCGAATCTGGCGCCACGCCACGCTCGCGACACTCTCGCCGCGACTCCCGGGCATCGGCTTGATTGAAAACGCCGCGCTGGCCGTGTCGAACGGACGCATTGCCTTCGCGGGTCCGATGAGCGAGCTGCCTGACGCGGCGCGTGCCCCCGAGCAGGTCGATCTGGGCGGGCGCCTGGTCACCCCGGGGCTGATCGACTGTCATACCCACATCGTGTTCGGCGGAGAGCGCAGCGAAGAGTTCGAGCTGCGCCTCGCGGGCGCGGACTACGCAAATATCGCGCGGGCCGGCGGCGGGATCCTGTCGACCGTGCGGGCCACTCGCGCCGCGACGGACGAGACGCTGATGATCACAGCCGCAGAACGGCTGCAGGCATTGATGGACGAGGGTGTCACCACCGTCGAGATCAAGTCCGGTTATGGGCTCGATGTGCCGACCGAGCTGCGCATGCTGCGCGTTGCACGCTTCCTCGGACGGCAGCTTCCCCTTCGGGTGGTCACCACTTTACTCGCCGCCCACGCTCTGCCGCCGGACACCGATCGAGCCGCGTATCTGTCTGAAATCACCGGCGAGCTGATCCCGCGTGCCTCGGCCGAGCGGTTGGCCGACGCCGTCGACGGCTTCTGCGAGCACATCGCGTTTACCGCGACGGAGATCCGAGCAGTGTTCCAGGCCGCGCGCGAGCGGGGTCTGCCGGTGAAGCTGCATGCCGATCAGCTCTCTGACGGCGGTGGCGCGTCGCTCGCGGCCGAGTTCGACGCACTGTCCGCTGATCATCTGGAGTGGACCAGTGAGGCGGGAGTCGCCGCGATGGCGCGCGCGGGCACGGTGGCGGTGCTGCTGCCCGGCGCGTTCCACTATCTGCGCGAGCGTCAGGTACCGCCGGTGGCGGCCTTGCGCCGCGCCGGCGTGCCCCTGGCGTTGGCTACGGACTGCAACCCCGGCACCGCACCGGTGCTGTCGATTCTGACGGTCATGAACATCGGGGCCGTGCAGTTCGGCCTGAGCGTGGAAGAGACGATCGCCGCGGTCACGCGCGAGGCGGCGCGCGCCCTCGGGCGGCTGAGCGACATCGGTACGCTGGAGGTCGGCAAGCGGGCGGATCTGGCCATCTGGAACGCCGAACGGCCGGCCGAGTTGGTCTATTGGCTCGGGCGCAATCCCCTGCACGCGCGCTTCTGGAGCGGCACATGAGCGGCCTCGTCCTGAAGCCCGGCCGAGTCACCCTGGCGCAGTGGGCCGGCGTGTACCGCGGAGCGAGCGCCTCGCTCGAGGAGGACTGTTTCGAGTCCATCGTCCGGGGCGCCGAGGCCGTGATGCGGATCGCGGCCCGCGGCGAGCCGGTCTATGGCATCAACACCGGGTTCGGCAAGCTCGCCAGCGTGCGCATCGACGCGCCCGATCTCGCCCGGCTGCAGCGCAACATCGTGCTCTCGCATTGTGCCGGCGTCGGGGATCCTCTGCCGCCGTCGGTAACACGGCTGATGCTGGCGTTGAAGATCGCCAACATCGCCCAGGGTGCGTCGGGCGTTCGGCCGGAAACGGTGCGTCGGTTGTGCGTGATGCTCGAGCGCGGCCTGCTGCCGGTGGTGCCCGCGCAGGGATCGGTCGGCGCTTCGGGGGATCTGGCGCCGTTGGCGCATCTCGCCGCGGCCCTGATCGGCGTGGGGGAGATTCAGCTGCCGGGCGGGGAGCGGGTCGCGGCCCTCGAGGCGCTGCGGCGTGCGGGTCTCGCGCCCCTGACGCTCGCGCCGAAGGAAGGGCTGGCGCTGCTGAACGGCACGCAATTCTCCACGGCCAACGCGCTGGCCGCGCTGTTCGACGTCGAGACGGTATTCCAGTCGGCATTGATCACCGGGGCGCTCGCCACCGAGGCGGCAAAGGGCTCCGACACACCCTTCGATGCGCGCATCCACGCGCTGCGCGGCCATCCCGGACAGATCGAGACCGCCGCTGCGCTGCGCGCCCTCATGGCCGGCTCGGCCATCCGGGCCTCGCACCGGACGGGCGATCCTCGCGTGCAGGATCCCTATTGTCTTCGCTGCCAGCCGCAGGTGATGGGCGCGGCGCTCGATCTGCTGCGCCACACGGCCGTCACGCTCGAGCGCGAAGCAAACGGGGTTTCGGACAACCCGCTGATCTTTCCGGAGTCGGACGAGGCGCTCTCCGGCGGCAACTTCCACGCCGAGCCGGTCGCCTTCGCCGCCGACGTGATCGCGCTGGCGGTGTGCGAGATCGGCTCGCTCGCCGAGCGGCGCATCGCGATGCTGGTCGATCCGGCGCTCTCGGGGTTGCCGGCGTTTCTGACCGTGAACCCCGGACTGAACTCCGGGTTGATGATGCCCCAGGTCACCGCTGCCGCGCTGGTCGCCGAGAACAAGCAGTGTGCCCATCCGGCGAGCGTGGACTCGATTCCGACCTCGGCCAATCAGGAAGATCACGTTTCGATGGCCGCGCATGCGGCGCGGCGGCTGCACCGGATGGTCGCCAATGCGGTGGCGATCATCGGCATCGAGCTGCTGACCGCGGCGCAGGGCTGCGATTTTCACCGGGGGCTGCGCTCCAGCGAGCCGCTCGAGGCGGTGCGCAAGCGGGTGCGTGCCCATATCCCTCCCTTGACGGACGACCGCTATCTGCACCCTGACATCGAGGCGGCCGCCGGGCTCGTGAGTCGTCGCGAGCTGCTTCAGGCCGCCGCGGGTGTGCCGCTGCCGGCCTTGACATGAGCATGGCGGCGAACGGACTGGAGATCCGCCGCGGCGAGACGCCCCTGGTGGTCAGCTTCCCGCATACCGGCATCGATCTGCCCGCCGGGCTCGCGCCGCGCCTCGTCTCGCCATGGCTGGCGCGCAAAGACACCGACTGGTACGTGGAGCGGCTTTATGCCATGGCCCTGGAGCTCGGCGCGACCACCGTGCGTACCACGATCAGCCGGACCGTGATTGACGTCAACCGCGACCCGTCCGGCGTCTCGTTGTATCCCGGAAAGGTTACCACCGCTCTGTGCCCGACCGAGACCTTCGACGGCGAGCCGCTGTACCGCCCGGGTCAGGCGCCGGACGATGCGGAGATTGCCGAGCGGCGCACGCGGTTCTTCGAGCCCTACCATGCGGCGCTTGCGCAGGAGATCGAGCGATTGCGCGAGCGTTACGGCCGAGTGGTGCTCTACGACGCGCATTCGATCCGCTCGCGCGTGCCGCGGCTGTTCCGCGGCGAGCTTCCGCACTTGAATATCGGGACCCACCGCGGTGCCAGTTGCGCTGCGGCGCTCACTCGCTCGATCGAGCAGGCTTGCGAGGATCCGCGCTTCAGCCGCGTCACCGACGGCCGCTTCGTCGGCGGCTGGACCACGCGCCGTTACGGCGCTCCACGGCGCAACGTGCACGCGGTACAGATGGAGCTCGCCTGCCGCGGCTATCTCGACGAGCCGGTCACGCCCGATCCCGACAACTGGCCGCCGCCCCTCGAACCCGAGCGCGCCGCGGCGCTCGTCGCCGTGCTGCGCCGGGCGCTTGCGGCCTGCTCGAGCTTCGCCCTCAGTGACACGGGAGCCGACCCATGACCGCAGATCGTCCGACCCACACCCGCGTCGATACCACGCGGGTCATCCGTGCCCCGACGGGTACCCGGCGTACCGCCAAGAGCTGGCTCACCGAGGCGCCGCTGCGCATGCTGATGAACAATCTCGATGCGGCTGTGGGCGAGCGGCCGTCCGAGCTGGTCGTTTACGGCGGCATCGGGCGCGCGGCGCGCGACTGGGAGAGCTATGACACCATCGTCGCCACGCTGCGGCGGCTCGAAGCGGATCAAACCCTGCTGATCCAGTCCGGCAAGCCGGTCGGCGTGTTCGCCACGCACACGGACGCCCCCCGGGTGCTCATCGCCAACTCGAACCTCGTGCCGCGCTGGGCGACCTGGGAGCACTTCAACGCGCTCGACCGCAAGGGGCTGATGATGTTTGGTCAGATGACCGCCGGCTCCTGGATCTATATCGGCAGTCAGGGCATCGTACAGGGCACGTACGAGACTTTCGTCGAGATGGGCCGCCGCCACTACGGCGGCAACCTCGCGGGCCGCTGGCTGCTCACCGCCGGTCTCGGCGGCATGGGGGCAGCACAGCCGCTCGCGGCGGCGATGGCCGGGGCATCGTGTCTGGCGATCGAATGCCAGCGCTCGCGCATCGAGATGCGCCTGCGCTCGGGTTATCTCGATCAGGCCGTCGAGCGCCTCGACGATGCGCTCCAGATCATCCGCGGCGCCTGCGAAGCCCGGCGAGCGGTTTCGGTCGGTCTGCTCGGCAACGCCGCCGAGGTGCTCCCGGAGCTGTTAGAGCGCGGCGTGCGCCCGGATCTGCTCACCGACCAGACTTCGGCGCACGATCCCCTGAACGGCTACTTGCCGGCCGGTTGGAGCGTCGAGCACTGGCTCGAGATGCGTGCGCGCGATCCGCAGACCGTGGTGCGGGCGGCCAAGGCCTCGATGGCTGCCCACGTGCGCGCGATGTTGGAGTTCCACGCCGCCGGCGTACCGACCGTCGACTACGGCAACAACATCCGGCAGATGGCGCTGGAAGAGGGCGTGCAGGACGCGTTCGACTTCCCGGGCTTCGTTCCGGCCTACATCCGGCCGCTGTTCTGCCGTGGCATGGGACCGTTTCGTTGGGTGGCGCTGTCGGGAAATCCCGAGGACATCTACAAAACCGACGCCAGGGTGAAGGAGCTGCTGCCGCACGACACGCATCTGCATCGCTGGCTGGACATGGCGCGCGAACGGATCCGCTTCCAGGGCCTGCCGGCGCGGATCTGTTGGGTGGGTCTCGGCGATCGGCATCGGCTGGGACTGGCGTTCAACGACATGGTCGCGCGCGGGGAACTCGAGGCGCCGGTGGTCATCGGCCGCGATCATCTCGACTCGGGATCGGTCGCTTCGCCAAATCGTGAGACCGAAGCGATGCGCGACGGCTCGGACGCGGTGTCCGACTGGCCGCTGCTCAACGCGCTGCTGAACACCGCGTCCGGCGCGACCTGGGTCTCGTTTCACCACGGCGGCGGCGTCGGGATGGGCTTTGCGCAGCACGCCGGGCTGGTCATCGTCTGCGACGGCACGGCGGCGGCGGCGCGGCGCATCGCCCGCGTGCTGTGGAACGACCCGGCCAGCGGCGTGATGCGCCATGCGGATGCCGGCTATCCCGAGGCGATCGCCTGCGCACGCGAGAAGGGGCTGGACCTGCCCGCAATCCTCGGCAATCCGGCATGAGCCGGCGGCGGCCGGGATGACATATCGCGCCGCGTTTGCGACATAAATGATGTCCGCCGCCGCGCTCAAGCTGCGTTATGTACGCATGCCGCCGCGGTCGATACGTCCTGAGAATTGCGCCTCGAAGCGGCGCTTGACTCGCAGCGCTCCTGCCTCGACACTTGCCGATGTGATAAGGGCAAACCCGTCGAAAGGCGGGGACGCAAAGCCACCGGTCTTCGGGACGATCCCATGACGGCGGGGCTGCCACGATCGCGCGACAGGCGCATCGCTCGCTTCTCCCGCATGTCCTGAATCACCGTCGCGCCGGGGCGTTCAACAGAGCGTCCAAGAGACATGACACCAGCGGAAAATCTGGCGCCGCTTCCGACGGACGGCGCAGCATCATCGGTGGAGCCCGCCGCCGAGGCGGGCCCGTTCGTGATCAATCTGTGCTCCTCCAGCACCCCCATGGCGCTACCGCGCGCGGACATGCCGGAGCTCAGCCGCTTCAACTTTTTCGTGAGCCGCCGCTTCGAAGAAGGGCGTGAGCGCTTCCGGCTGCACATGGGGTTCTTCGCGACGCAGGCCGAGGCGGAGAGCTGGCTGGGCCTGGTGCGCGAGGTATACCCCGGTGCCTGGGCCGGTGAAGCACCCGGGAAGAAGCTGCGGGCCCGCGCGGTAGCCGCCGCCGAGGCACAGGCTGCGCAGGCGGCCGGCCCGCGGCCGCCGGCGCCCGAGGTGGAGCCCGTTGTTGAAATCGAGCTTGCCGCGGATGTCGAGCCGATCCCGCCGGCACCAGCGCGCGCCGCCGCGCCGGCCGTCGAGACGACCCCGACCGTACCGACGTTGCAACCTCCAGCGGGTCCCTCCGCCGCACCGCCGGCTGCTGCGAAACCGGCCGCCGTGACGGCATCGGCGGCAGAGTCCAAACCGCGCAAGAGCGCCGAGGCCAAGCGTCCCGGAGTCGCGGCCCCCG